>CAYTHV010000195.1:0-4281 GCA_964437685.1 uncultured Pirellulales bacterium | reverse complement strand
TATCGCGTGCAGACGGCGGGGCCGATAGCGGCTTTTCGTTGGAGCCGGATGAATTTAAAGCCATGGTGGAGGCGGTACGGACTGCTGAGAAAGCGCTTGGGAAAGTCCAATACGGCGGATCGGCTGGCGATCAAAAGAGCAAGGTGTTCCGCCGCTCTTTGTTTGTTGTGAAAGACATCAAGGCTGGCGATGTATTTACACCCGAAAACGTGCGCTCGATTCGTCCCGGGCATGGATTGGCACCGAAATACTACGAAGAGATTCTTGGCCGCGAAGCGGCCTATGATATAATACGAGGCACCCCGCTGTCCGCCAGTCATTTTAAAGACATTCGTTCATGATAAAAAAAATCCGACTGTTATGTAATCAGTATCATGGCGAGTTACTCCTGACTTTTGCCAACTACACCTCACCGGCAGTCGGTATGCTGGCGGCAGTCGTTGCTGCGGCATTCATACGTCCGGAAGAGCTTGGCGCCATCGAAGCGGTGTTACTGGTTGTTCCGTATGTTTCTTTTTTACAGTTAGGCGTCTTTAACGGGCTGAATCGGAATCTTGCCTTTTATAAAGCACAGGGGGATATGGCTACGGCGCAACGAATGGTAAACGCCTCGGCGTTTGTAGCCAGATGGGTCGGCGTTGCGGGTGGTTTGATAGCACTCGGGATTTTAATCTGTAACGGGCTTTCTACACAAAGAAACCCTGTGGTAATAGGGGCTTCGATCAGCTTAATTATCATCCTTATTTTTGATCCGATGACGAATCATATCAGCGCAACATACCGGAGCGGACAGCAGTTTTCACAACTCGGTAAAATCGTGCTGGCAGAGAATGTTTTATGGAGCGTCTGCCTGTTTCTTCCGGTTTTTTTGGGATGGATAGGGCGCCTGGTTACGCTGGCGGTCAGGTCGGCGGCAGGCTTTTTTCTTCGATCGAGGAAACAGCCTTATCCTGCCGCTACAGAGTTTACGCGGGCCGATTTTAAAGAATTGCTGCACGCAGGCGCTCCCTTGCTGGTTTGTAATTATTTATGGGGAACGCTTTGTGTTGCCGACCAATCTTTAATCGCGATTTATCTCGGGAAAACACAGCTAGGCTTTTATACACTCTCGCGGCTTTTAATGGTAGCGATGATGGTGATTCCTTCGACAATGGGAATGCTGCTTTATCCGCGGGCTTCTGCGCGCTATGGGAAAACCGGTTGTCGCCGCGAGCTTCGTCCATTTTTTTGGAAAGCGTTATTTGTAAATATACTGATCTATGTTCCTCTCTGTGGTGTGGCTTATCTTGTGCTGGGGCCGGTTGTAGAATGGGTTCTTCCCAAATATATTCCCGGCATACATGCTGCACAGATCAATATACTAACCTGTCTGACTTTCATCAGTTGCGGCCCGGGCGTGATCGCCGGGGCGGTCAAACGGAATACTCCTGTCATGATCGCATATGGTATTGGTTTAGCGGCGATATGGAGCGTGGGACTGTATTTCTGTGAGTTTAGAACCGTTTCTATTGAAGTAATTGCAATGATCCGCTTTGGTGTGTCTGCCGCAGTGGCATTGTTTGTTTTGATATACAGCTATCGTCTTACTGGAAAAGAAGGTTAGGGTAAATCGAGTGAATAAAAATAATGGAGATAGAATAATGATAGTAAAACAGATTCTTTTTTATACCCGTCCAGGGCAGATTGATTTTCATCTGGAGTTGGTGCGTCAGCTTGAAGCGCAGTATCCCGATACACCCGTTCGGTTTATCACCTTCTTCATCAGTTCATTCCGCAGGGCGCAGAAAGCTGGATATGATGCCGTTTATTTTCCAGATGAACTGAGCAAGGTCTCCGGCGATGAAATTCCGGCAGAACGGTTCGCTGCGATAGACCGGCAGCTTTATGAGACCGGCGGGGCCAATTTTAATTTGATGCTCCATTCGGAACGGTTCCTTCCGAAAAATGCGGATGCGGCTGAGCGGTTCGGGAAAAAGCATCTGGTCGTGCTGGATCAACTGGTGACAGAAGGTACGCTTTCAATCAGCTCCATGTATGATCATTTTGTCTATTGGCTAGCCGGAGGGTTGGCAAATGCTCGCAAAGGGGGGCATTTTGCCTTTGTCGGATGCGGGCTGCCTGCCAGGCGGACCCTGGTGCTCAAGACTCCTTGGGCGGCGTGGGAGCGTCCGGGAGTAACGCTGGAGATCGTGAAAGAAATGCTGGCCGCTAGCACGGCGGCATTGGATATTCCAACTTTTGAACGAATCAGCTATATGAAGGCTGAAAAACGAAAGAAGAAAACATTTGCAGAAAGGATGGCTTTTTATCGGGAAATTAGGCATGACGAGAAGGCTGGAAGCTATTTTTGGACGTTTCTGCTTTCACCGTGGCAATGGCTTTGTGAAAAAATCTTACCGGGCAATCTCTACCGAAAACTTTTTTTTCACCCTGATGCGGATTACCTATTTAAGTCAACGGACGATCTGTCAGGTATGCGGGATAAGTATATCTATCTGCCGCTCCACATGGAACCGGAGGCGGTTATCCTGATGTATAGTCCGTGGCTACGCGATCAGGCTGAAATTGTTCGATTAACAGCACAAGCGTTGCCGGTTGGCTGGAAGCTTCTAGTTAAAGAAAATCCAAAAATGAGGGGTGCACGTCCTCCCGAGTTCTATCAAACTATCTCGGCTATGCCGAATGTCAGGCTGGTTGCTCCGGAAGTGTGTTCGACAAGCTTGATTAAGGGGTGTGAGGCCGTTGTTTCTCTGGCGGGAACCGCCTCGCTTGAAGCACAACTGCTGGACAAGCCGGGTTTTTGTTTAGGATCGCCGCCGTTTATCAGGTTGCTCTGCGGCGGCGATATTGCCTCCGGAGGATTTTCTCTACGAAAATTATTTGAAAAGGTGTCTCAGGCAGCTCCTGAGGCGATGGATTTAAAGGAGTGGCAAAAACGGATTGCGGGAACAGTTGAAGGGGACTGCAATCCGGGAAGCAGCGCAAACTTTGCTTCTTATATTTCGGATTGCCTCGGTAAAGTTTGCACATCCGAAGAACATCATGGATAAACGACTTGAAATTATATTTGGGGGGTTGGCGGGGTTTGCCCTCCTTTTCGGAGCATCAATCAGCATTATCAAGGGAGGGATGATCAACCTTGCCCTTGCATTGATATTACTTGTTCCCTTTGTTTTTATCCTGTTTATACGGTGCCGCAATTATTGGCATGTTCTTATTCCGATTTTTCTGGTTGCGGGACAGATGCGCATTCCTATCTATGGATTGCAACAAATGACGTTAAGTTTGGTTTTGTTGCTGGCTGCAACAGGTGTTCTAATTTTGGATCGGACTCTTCATGTATTAGCAAAAAATGAAAAAAATGGATGGGAAGACGGGTTGATTTTAGCCCTTGCACTGATTTTGACGGCTCGATTGATCCACGATCGCCCTGGTTTTATTGCATTAGGCGCCGCAGAGGGAGGATTTATTAGCTCCTTAACGTTTGTTGCGGCCTCTTGGTTCTATTTCACCGCGCAGCGAGTTGCTTCGATGGGGAAGTTTACTCGAAAACAGTTACAAGCGGCCGCAGTCTCGGTTTTTCTGGTCGGTATCCACGATATGATAAAGGGGGACCGAACTCAATTTCTCTGGCGACCTCTAGGGACAACTTCTTTCTGGATGCTATGTGCCATGCTGCTAACCCTGTTTATTACCTCTACCTATGAACAAAGAAGAACGCTTTGGTTTTATATCTGCTCACTGGCCTTCATGGCCGGAGCTATTCTATCAGGATATCGCTCCCGGGTGTTTTTCTACCTTACAGAGATGGTTGCGGTTTCCTGGTTTGCCCGCCGAGTAAAGAGAAATCTTTTGGTTGTTGGAGTTACCGGTATTGCGGGACTGTTTTTAGTCATAGCCGTGTCTGGTGAAATTCCGGACTTGATGCGCCGATTCATGTCACTTTTTGTGCAGGTAGAAGCCGGTGATGCATTTGTCTCAGGGGCTATAGGCCGTACCGACGAATTTAGATCTGAGCTGGCTGGTTTGGCTTGGTTGGAGATACAACGACATCCATGGGTGGGGAGCGGATTTGGGTTAAATGTCTCGGAAGCGATTGGTGTTTTGATGACCGATACCCGTGCAACCTTTGCCTTACTGGCACTGGCGAGATCGTATCACAACAGTATTTTAATTTTGGCTGTGCAAGCGGGGTTGCCGGCGGCATTAATCTTTTCTGTTGTGTCGATTGTGATTCCTTTCAAATTCGCAAAGCGAGTATTTCATTGCGCGGCATCTGAT
>CAYTHV010000194.1:0-4311 GCA_964437685.1 uncultured Pirellulales bacterium | reverse complement strand
AGAGCAAAAGCCCGAACAGCCCAGCAAAACCAGCATCAGCCCAAATCGCAATAGGTTGGCTATTATGAATTCCACGGCTGTCGCGTACCGTCCACTACTCTATTTCGCTGTGGATGGGCAAACGAATCTTAAAGCAGGTCCCTTTGCCGACTTCGGATTCGACGGAAATCAGCCCATTGTGCATATCGATAATGCGTTTACAGAACGCAAGTCCGACTCCGTTATTGGGTCCATCCGGACAATCTGTTTTTGTTGTGAAAAATGGATCAAATATCCGTCGCATCACCGAAGACTCAATGCCTCGTCCGGTATCTACCACATCAATCCAGATCGCGTCCTGAACTGCGTATGCACGGATTCGCAATTCACCCGGCTGTCCCAGCATTGCCTGTCTGGCATTGAGGATTAGATTCATCAGTACTTGCCGAATAGAAGGGCCGTCCGCAAGAACGGTCAAATCTTCCGGTATATTAATCGTAAGGTGAATCCGATCTTTGGCAAAATCCCGCCCAAGACCGACAAACACATCATCAATAAGCGTCCTGACAGAGATGTTTCCTTTTTGGAAGTCTTTCTGTCCTGCCAGCATCATCACCCGCTGGAGCATTTCAGAGGCCATTTGTCCCAGGCGAAGGGATTTATTCAGAGCTTTTTCCGCCAGAACCGAATCGCCCGGATGCTGCAATGCAAGCTGGGCATAACTGACCACCGGTGTCAGCAGGTTATTCAGTTCATGCGCCGTCATCGTCCATGCCAAGCCAACAGAAGCCAGACTTTGCAGCTTGTCCGTTTGCTCGACCAGGTGTTCGTGCTGTTCCTGATGAAACTGCAGTTGTCGGTGTAGTGTTCGTCGTTTTTCAAGCAGGTTGCTCATTTACATCCTCTCAGTCGGATCATAAGTTGTTAACCGTATTCAAAACGGATCACAACAGAATGATAAAATAGGTAAAATATAGATTTTTAAAGCTCTTAACTATAGTTTTATCGACATTTTATAGAAGACTTCTTGAACTTTCCCCAAAATGGCCGAAATGGTATGAATTCGAACCATTTTTGAGGATTATGTGAAACGAGCATCGAGCTTAAATAGTTTTTCGACAGGTAAATTCAGTATATCCGAAACTGGCAAATTTAGCTTCAAGCGGATTTGCTCTAAAATATTTCCAACCTGCTCTGGAGTTTCTGCGATAATGGTAAACCAGATATTGAATTGTCCTTCTCTCAGATAACTGTGTGTTATCTGGGGATATTTTGCAATAATTTGGGAGGATTTGTCTATTTGGTCGGCAGGGACGCGAATCGCCGCCAGCGTACTGGCATACCCGATTTTCTTTGAGTTAATACTAAAACCGATTCTCCGAATTGTTCCGGTTTCAAGGAGTCTTGAGACACGATTCCATAGCTCATCCACCGAAATATTAAGGTTGTTCGCGAGAATCGCGTAGGGATTTTTTTCGAGGGGGAAATCCTCCTGAAACGCTTTGAGTATTTTCGAATTAAGATCAGCCATTGCCGCAGTGGGTGGGATATAATTACAGGTGGGCTCGGAAGCCATATAATCGCCAGTGGCGGCAAATGCCCGGGCGCGGCATCCGCCGCAAACATTGCGATAGCCGCAAATCCCGCATTTACCTTTCAGCAGCGTTGTATTTCGCATCATCGCCAAATCTTTGCTGTCAGTCCAAATTTCTCGCAGCGGTGTTTGCAGGAGATTGCCGCATGAAACAGGCAGGTATCCGCAGGGCTGTACATCGCCGCGATGGCTGACAAAAAGCACGCCGGAACCGGCAAGACAGCCTTTCGATTTATGCGGGTGCCCCTGCCTGGATGGATTGAGTGTTTTTTGCTCTCGAATGATTCGTTCGTAATGTGGGGCGCAGGTTACTTTCACTTCAAGGTGTTCATTCGTTGCTTTATGGGCGATTTGAATAAGGACTTCTTCGTATTCTTCCGCCGAAAGCATCTGTTCATCGGTTAGAGTTTCGCCGCAGCCGACAGGCACCAGCATAAAAAGATGAATCGCAACAGCCCTGAGTTTTTGTGCCAGACGGAAAACGGCGTCGAGCTGATAGCGGTTTTGGCGTGTAACCGTCATATTAATTTGAAATGGGATGCTTTTTGCCAGCAAACAGTGGATTCCCGCAATAGCGGCTTCAAAAGAGCCTTCCTGTTTTCGAAGCTGGTTATGTACATCACTCGTTGCCCCGTCAAGACTGACGGAAACCCGCTGTATGCCTAATGTTTTGATCTGTTCTGCGATGGCCGGTGTTATCAGTGTACCATTGGTCGCCAGTGCGCATTTGACTTGCTTGTCCGCCGCATAGCGAATCAGGCTGAAAATATCCTTTCTGCAAAGCGGTTCGCCTCCGCTGAATATCAGGATCGGCATGAAATTCTGATTACGGCCGACGGCAGCCGTTTGATCAATCATGCTTTCGGCTTGTTCGGTCGTTAAATCGGATTTGGCCGCTTCATCCGTCTCAACTCTCCGGCAGTGGGCACAGTGAAGATTGCACTGTGCCGTACTTTCCCAAAACAGCAGCCGCAAAATTTGAGTTGTATTGCGGGTGTTCACGAGTCACCCATCTGTCGGCAGCCGCCATTACGGAGAATATCGCCGGCGCATGCGACAATCTGCTGGGCAAAACGCTCCGCTTCAGCGACGCCTCGCTGCTTGGCAATCTCCCGAATCGAAGTAACCACCGAATGCAGTGACTGGTTGACTTCGCTGTCCGCCGCCTGCAATTCCGCATCATCCTTTGCACGTTCAAAAGCGTCCTTGACTTGACTGATCAGCGGCCCTATCTCGCGTGTTTCAAACCATTCCATAAATTCCGCGGTGTGGGCGCAAATAATCTCAATGGCCTGCTCCAAATCGCCTTCGCGGAGTTTGATATTGTCTTGAGCAGTTTGCCCCAGATCGTCAATGCTATATAAATGCACGCCATTGATATTGCGGATGGCTGGATCAAAACTTCGTGGGACAGTGATATCGATAATCAGTAGAGGCTTATTGGGTCTGCGGCTTGTAATATGCTCAAACTGTTCTCGATTGAAAAGATAACCATCTTGTGCTGTCGCGGCGCCGATGACAATATCCGCTTCTGCGATTTCCTGGTCGAGTGCTTCCCATGACTTATATTGAGTATGATGCTGTTGAGCCGCCTGGCAGCCGCGGTGAAAGGTACGATTGACAATAACGATATTTTGACATTGAATATGCTTAAAATGCTCCACGATCAGCTCGCCCATGTGTCCGGCTCCAGCGACAACAATCCGTGCTGACTGAATATCTGTCAGCAGTCGTTTTGCCAGATCGACCGCCACGCCGGCGACACTGACACGTCGGCTGGAAATGGAAGTACTGCTGATAATGTTCTTGGTCGTATGAAATGCGATATGAAACAGGTGATTGAGTATTTTTCCCGAACAGTCGGCCTGGCAGGCGAGCCTGTAACTTTCTTTGACCTGTGCGATGATTTGGTTTTCACCGATAACCATACTGTCAAGTCCCGCCCCGACCGTCAACAAATGTCTTACAGCGTCGTCATTAATTATGGTATAAAAACAGGATTGGATACTTGGATAATCCACATTCTTAAGATTGGACAAAAACATTGCCAACTCTGTCGGGTTTAATCCTCGTGATACAGGAGCAGCAACATAACATTCCACCCGATTGCACGTGGATAGCAGAACAAATTCGCACTCCGGATACGCTGCCTTAAACTTTTGCAGCGCATCCAGCGACGCTTGCGTGTCAAACGCCAGACGCTCGCGAATCGCTACCGAAGCGGTCTTATGATTCATTCCGATAAGTATTATCTGCATATCAGCACTTAGGGTTTACAATGTAGGTTGGGGGAACTTTCTTAAGTTCCCGTATAGTTTTTAAGGCCTGAAATTTTTCAATTCCGCTTGCCTGGCTCATTGCGCGTATCGTCGAATCGAGTTCTGCGGCGGTGGCTGCATGAACCATGGTATAAAGTGTATAAGGCCATCCCGGTGCCGACGGTCTCTGATATGCGTGGGAAACTTCGGCAAATGAGGCGAATAATTGCCCGGTGTCGTCGATTTTATCTTTCGGAATATCCCATGCCACCATTGCGCCGACTCCATAGCCCAACTGAAAATGATTGACAATGGCCCCAACACGGCGGATCTTTCCTTGTGTTTTCCATGTTTTAAGTGTGTCTAAAAGTTGTTCAACGGAAATCCCGATGGATGCCGCCATATCTTCATACGGCGTCAGGGTGTTCGGCATCCCGTGTTGAATGGCTGCCAAAATTTTTCGTTCAAGATCGTTTAGCA
>CAYTHV010000193.1:0-4330 GCA_964437685.1 uncultured Pirellulales bacterium | reverse complement strand
CGATCAAACATGCCGGATGTCCATGGGAACTGGGACTTGCTGAAACACAGCAGGTTCTGGTGATGAACGGATTGCGAAACCGGATTCGTGTACAGGTGGATGGCCAGATGCGTACCGGGCGGGATATTGTCATCGGTGCCATGCTGGGTGCTGAGCGGTTTGGTTTTGGAACGGTGGCGTTGGTTACTCTGGGCTGTACGCTGCTGCGTCGCTGTCATGACGGTGCCTGTACGTATGGCATCGCCACACAGGATCCTGAATTGCGTAAACGCTTACATGGTAAACCTGAGCATATTATTCGGTATATGATGTATGTTGCGGAAGATACGCGTCGGATTATGGCGCAACTGGGCTTCCGTAAGCTTGAGGAAATGGTCGGACGTGCTGACAGGCTTTGCATGAAAAAAGCAGTGGATCATTATAAGGCGCAGGGGCTGGATTTTTCAAAAATTCTTCATATGTCTGAGATCAAAGATCCGGATGCCATTCGGCTGACTCGTTCACAGCCTTATCGCCTTGAAGATCATTTGGATTGGCAGATTATTGAAAAATGCAAACCGGCACTTGAAAACCGGCAAAAAGTTTCCCTTGAAATGTCGATTCGCAATGTCAACCGCACGGTCGGGACAATTTTGAGTAATCGCATCAATCAAAAATACGGCCTTGCCGGGTTGCTGGAAAATACCATCGATATTACATTTCGTGGTTCAGCCGGCCAAAGCTTCGGCGCATTTTTAACTAAGGGAATAACGCTTCGGCTGATTGGCGAAAGCAATGACTATCTTGGCAAAGGCCTTTCGGGCGGTCGAATTGTGGTCGAGACCCCGCCTGAATCGCCTTTTATGGCTCATGAAAATATTATTGTCGGCAATACGCTGCTGTATGGCGCTACCGAAGGTGAAGTATTTATCAACGGAATGGCCGGAGAGCGATTCTGCGTCCGAAACAGCGGCGCGACGGCCGTGGTGGAAGGCGTTGGCGACCATGCCTGCGAATATATGACTGGCGGCCTGGTTGTTGTTCTCGGCAAAACCGGGTGCAACTTTGCCGCGGGAATGTCCGGCGGTATCGTCTATGTTCTTGATGAAATGCAGTTGTTTGATACATTGTGTAATCTGGATATGGTGGAATTGGAAAATGTCTGGCGGCAGGAAGATAAAGACCTGTTGTTCGGCCTGATTGGTAAACACGAAAAATTAACCCGCAGCAGTCGTGCTACACGCATCCTGAATGCCTGGCCGGATATGGTAGGACGGTTTGTTAAAGTAATTCCGATTGATTATCGTAAGGCTCTCGAACAGATGCGCGAACGCGAACGTCGGACTACCGAGCAGACTCCGGCAACAGAGGAGGTGTTCCATGGCTAAGACAAGAGGTTTTCTCGAATTTCAGCGTCAGTCCAACGACTATCGTCCGGTTGAAGTACGCATCCAGGATTATAAGGAAATTGAAATCCCGTTGACGCCGGATGAGTTAAAGCAGCAGGCGTCGCGGTGCATCGATTGCGGCATCCCGTTCTGTCACGGTACGGGTTGTCCGGTGCGGAATATTATTCCTGAATTTAATGACCTTGTTTTTCAGGGACGCTGGCGTCAGGCCTGTGAGGTGCTGCATGCGACGAATAATTTGCCTGAAGTGACCGGCCGGGTATGTCCGGCTCCGTGCGAAGCGTCTTGTACTCTGGCAATCAATGATAAACCGGTAACGATCCGGCAGATTGAATACCAGATTGTCGAAAGGGGCTTTGCCGAAGGCTGGATAAAACCTCAGCCCGCTCAGGTCAAAACCGGCAAGTCTGTTGCCATCATCGGTTCCGGACCGGCGGGAATTTCCGCCGCCCAGCAGTTGGCTCGTGCCGGATATGATGTGACCGTCTTTGAAAAGGATTCAAAACCCGGCGGATTACTGCGATACGGGATTCCGGATTTCAAACTTGAAAAATGGGTTCTCGACCGCCGTCTGGAACAGATGAAAGCCGAAGGCGTTAAATTCCACAATGGTGTCAATGTGGGCAGCGATATTTCAGCCCATTATTTACAGACGTTGTTCGATTGTATTTGCATTACGATGGGTGCCGGAGTACCCCGCGATTTGCCCATTCCCGGGCGGGAACTGGGCGGAATTCATTTCGCGATGGAATTGCTCTGGCAGCAGAATAAGACCGTTTCCGGCGATCCGTTTGATTTGTCTACGCGGATCGACGCCAAAGGCAAAAATGTTCTGGTTATCGGCGGCGGCGATACCGGCAGCGACTGCATCGGTACTTCGCGCCGGCACGACGCCAAGTCGATTACCCAGATCGAAATTCTACCCAAGCCGCCGCAGGATCGGCCGCAGGATACGCCCTGGCCGATGTGGCCGCGGCAAATGCGGACATCCTCCTCTCAGGCCGAAGGCTGCAACCGGATGTGGAGCATTGCGACGAAGAAATTTATCGGCGATGCTTCCGGCGTCAAAGAAGTTGTGATTTGCACCGTAGACTGGAAACAGGAAAACGGCAAGTGGATCATGACTGAAGTTCCCGGTTCTGAAAAAGTTCTGAAAGCGGAATTGGTACTGCTGGCGATGGGTTTTGTTCACGTCAATCATAACCAGTTGATAACGGATCTAAAGCTCGATCTGGACGCTCGCGGAAATATCAAAACGAATGGTTACCAGACGAATGTGCCGATGGTTTTTGCCGCTGGCGACTCCGTCAACGGTGCGTCACTGGTTGTTCGGGCAATCGACAGCGGAAGACAGGCTGCCGAAGCGATTGATGCCTGGTTTAAGAAAAAAGGATAATTTTCAAGGAAATATCAACAATGGCGATACGGATAGCGCTGGTGCAGTATAATGCCGCGGTGGGCGACCTCCATGGCAATGCTGCTTTGGTGCGCCGGTATGCGGTACAGGCGCAATCCGAAGGCGCCGATGTGGTTGTTTTTCCGGAGATGTGCCTTTGCGGCTATCCGCCGGAAGATTTGCTTTTACGCCCTCAATTTTTGAGCGATACGTTTCAAACCCTCGACCGTTTGGCGTGCGGCTGGGAAGGTCCCGTGTTGATGGTTGGTTTTGCCGAGCAGCAGGGTGACCATGTCTGTAATTCGATGGCGGTGATTCACGATGGGAAAATCGCGGCGATCTACCGCAAGGGAATCCTGCCGAACTATGGCGTCTTTGATGAAAAACGATATTTCGTCCCCGGGTGCGAACCGGTGGTATTTGAATACAAAGGGTTCCATCCTGCACTGACCATTTGCGAGGAGATGTGGAATCTGGATTGGCTGGAACGGTTTTTGAACGGCCGAAAATTTGACGCGATAATCAATAGTTCCGCTTCGCCATTTCACGCCGGTAAAATCGCTTTGCGTCAGGATGTGGTTGGACAGTGCGCCGTGCGGTTTCAAAAGCCGGTGTTCTACTGCAATCTGGTCGGCGGACAGGATGAACTGGTTTTTGACGGACGCAGTCTGGTTGCCGATGAAAAAGGTGTGATCCAAACGCAGGCAAAGGCATTCGAGGATGACATCCTCTATGCTGATTTGGATAAAACAAATCAAAAAGTTTGTATTAGGAATGTATCCGCAACGGCATCGGTTTATGATGATCCCGTTGCGGAAGTATATCATGCCCTGGTTACCGGTACGCGGGATTACGTCCGCAAAAATGGTTTCCGCAAGACAGTACTCGGTCTTAGCGGCGGGATTGATTCTGCCCTGACCGCGGCAATCGCCGCCGATGCCCTCGGCAGTGAAAACGTCATCGGTATTACAATGCCGTCGCGATTTAATCTTGATGAAACGCGTGACGATGCCCGGCGGCTGGCCGAAAACCTCCGCATGGAATTTTACAGCCTGCCGATTGAAAGTATTCTTAAAGAATTCAGCTCTACGTTGTCTTCTGTGCCGGGCTGGAGCGAACAGGGACTTGCTTACGAAAATCTGCAGGCTCGCATTCGCGGCAGCATGATGATGTCGCTGTCGAATCAAAAAGGCTGGCTGGTTTTAACGACGGGCAACAAGAGCGAAACCGCCGTAGGCTACTGCACGCTGTATGGCGACATGGCGGGTGGCTTTGCGGTGATTAAAGATGTGCCCAAAACGCTTGTCTATCAATTGAGCGACTATGTCAACCGAGTTGCCGGGTGTGACCGGATTCCCCAAAGCATTATTGATCGTGTCCCGACCGCGGAACTGAGAGCCAATCAAAAAGACAGCGACTCGCTGCCGGAATATGATATCCTTGACCGGATATTGCAGGGATATATCGAACAGGAAAAGTCCCCCTCGGAGTTGATTGCCGAGGGCTTCTCCGCACAGACCGTCCAGCGTGTATTTCGACTGGTCGA
>CAYTHV010000192.1:0-4384 GCA_964437685.1 uncultured Pirellulales bacterium | reverse complement strand
GTTCGCAGAATGAGTTGTGCGATGGCCGGATTTATTTTCGGGTTCTTCTCGTTTGCGATGATTGGGCTGTCCCGCGAAGAAATGCAAGAAAGTATCAAACATTTGCGTAAAGCATTTGTAGATAGTATGGCAAAGTTCCTGGCCAGATAATAAACAGGAACTGCAAAATTTGAAAATGGTTTAAGGATAACTAAAAATGAGCCAACCGCTCAACACAGAAGCAGCCGAAATCTCGGAACCTCCCTCTACATGCGGGCTTGTTTGCGAAGACGAGCCGCCCTCTACTATGACCGCCGCAGAACCGGCGGTCGCAATCAAACCTTCAATTCAAACCCACAGCCGATGGAATGACTGGCGATGGCAAATGAGCCATCGGATTCGTTCTGTTGAACAGTTATTCGGCTACTTCCCGGACAAAAACTATTGTCAATCTATTGAGCCGGTAGTCTCTAAGTACCCGATGGCGATTACGCCGTATTATGCCTCACTGATTCGCAGAGTCGATCTGGCCGATCCGGTGTTCCAGATGTGTGTTCCCCAACTCAACGAGCTTTATGATCCTCCGTTCCTGTCAAGCGATCCGCTCGAAGAACATGACGACATGCTCGTACCGGGATTGGTTCACCGCTATCCCGACCGTGCGCTGTTGATTGCAACCAGCACGTGCTCGATGTATTGCCGCCATTGCACGCGCAAGCGCGTTGCCGGTACGCGGGAAACCAGTATTTCCGCCCGTCGCTTAGAGCAGGTTACCGCATATCTGACGGCACATCCGGAAATTTCCGACGTGATCATCTCCGGCGGCGATCCTCTGACGATGAGCGATGAGTCTCTCGAATTGATTCTCTCCTCGATCCGCAAGGTTCAGTCGGTTCAGATTATCCGTATCGGAACACGGATGCCGGTGGTCTTGCCGATGCGCATTACCGACAGCCTGGTCAACATCCTCAAGAAGTATCATCCGCTGTGGATCAATACGCATTTTAACCATCCCAACGAAATTACCCCGGATTCGCAGGAAGCCTGCCGCAAGCTGGCTGATGCGGGTATCCCGCTGGGCAACCAGTCGGTTTTGCTGCGGAATGTCAATGATAATCCTCGCGTCTACGAGCAGCTTTGCCGGGCGTTGGTACGGATGCGGGTACGCCCGTATTACCTGTATCAGTGCGACCTGGTTCGCGGCGTTGAGCATTTCCGCACGCCGGTCAGCAAGGGTATTGAAATTATGGAATACCTCCGCGGACGAGTTTCCGGTCTGGCGATTCCAACATTCGTTGTCGATGCTCCGCACGGCGGCGGCAAAATCCCCGTCTTGCCAAATTACATCATCTCGACCAGCCCGACGCATACGGTCATCCGCAATTTCGAGGGCATGCTCATCTCGTATCCCGAGCCGGCCCATCGCGATGCCCCAGTGGCCATGGCTGAACCCAGCCATGATACGGCTCCGGGCGTATGGGAACTGGCCAGCGGACAGTTCAGCCGAATTCAGCCGGCCAAGACCATCCGCCAGAGCCGAAGGCAATCCTGTTGTCACCATATTGAAAACAGTGAACTGCTCGGCCAGTAAACAATGAACACACGATGTCCACGGCTTGAAATCGAAAATCAGGCCGTGGACTTTTTTTATTGTATTTGGGGTGGTTTATTATAAACTTCTTCTTTTAAGCAGATACGATTATGATGAAATTGAACAATCTTAATATCGGTTTTGTATATGACCTTCGGGATGATTACCTTAAAGAGGGATTCACGGAAGAGCATGTCGCGGAATTTGATACGGAACATACTATATCATCTATCACCAAAACCCTCGCCGAACTGGGCTGCAAAGTCCATCGCATCGGCAATGCCAAAGCCCTGCTGCGGGAACTGACTGCGGGAAAACGCTGGGATTTGGTTTTCAATATTGCCGAGGGAGTCAAAGGCCGCAGCCGGGAATCACAGGTTCCGGCCATTCTGGAGCTTTTCGATATTCCCTACACAATGTCCGACCCATTGGTATGTGCGGCAACATTGGATAAAGAAATCGCCAAGAAACTCATTCGCGCCGCAGGTTTAGCGACCCCGGCGTCATCTGTCGTGAAAACAGAACAGGATATCTCTGCGGTTAAGCTGAAATATCCGCTGTTCGCCAAGCCCATCGCCGAAGGCACGGGCAAGGGTGTGGACAGCAAATCCAAAATTACCTCTCCTGTCCTGCTTGCCGAGGTGTGCAAAAATCTGCTTAACCTGTTCCACCAGCCGGTGCTTGTAGAAGAATACCTGCCCGGGCGGGAATTTACAACGGCCATCCTCGGCACAGGCGACAAAGCCCGTGTACTGGGAACACTGGAGTTTCGCATTAAACCTGATGCTCCGGCTCAGGATTATTCCTATGAAGTGAAAGAGTATTGCGAGAAGTATGTCGAATACTTCCCCATGCCGAAAGATAAAAAACGGCAGGACGTTGAAGCATTGGCTTTGGCCTGTTACCGGGCGTTGGAGTGCCGCGACACAGGGCGTGTCGATATTCGCCTTGATGCGGACGGCAACCCCTCCTTTATGGAGGTCAATCCCCTTCCCGGCCTGAACCCCGGCCACTCCGACCTGCCGATGATTGCCACGCAGGAAGGCATGAGTTATCCGCAACTGCTCAAAGAAATCGTAACCAGTGCATTGGAAAGAGTACATCAATCGTAGGATGGGCTATGCCCACGCGGTTAAACATTATGCAAACAAAACAAACAGTTTTAATTCTATATCCTCAACCGAGCGAACACTACGCCGCGATGGGATGTGTCGAAAGCGAAGTTGGCGTCATGGACCAGGTCGATGCCGTGGTCGCCGCGTTGGATCATTATAAAATCGCGTGTCGTTCCGCCGCAGTTGGCTCTCTCGGCGAGCTGACGCGGATTCTGGCTCAGGCATCCGAAACCATCGTCTTTAATTTCGTGGAAACCATCGAAGGTTCCGCCCACAAAGCCGCATACGTGCCCGCATTGTGCGAAGCCTTTGGCAAAGCCTATACGGGCAATAGTACCGCCGCCCTGCTGCTTTCGACGGACAAATGGCACACCAAGGCGATATTAGCCGCCGCGGGGCTGCCGATTGCTCAAGGGCTATTGGTTGAGCCGGGGCAAAAGGCAAAACCCGACTTCGACGGCCCCTACTTTGTCAAACCCGCCGCCACGGACGCCAGCGAAGGCATCGACGACGCCAGCATCGTCAAAACCAAAGGCGCCGCCCTCGATAAAGCCGTCGCCCGCATTCATACGCAGTTCAAGCAGACCGCATTGGTCGAACGCTACATCGAAGGCCGTGAATTGAACATCACCGTGCTGTATAAGGACAATCAGCCGATGGTCATGCCGCTGGCTGAGATCGATTTTTCCGCCTTCAGCGCAGATAAGCCCCGCATCGTCAGTTATGATGCCAAATGGAAGCCCGACAGCTTCGAATACAACAACACCCCGCGTATCATTCCCGCACCCGTCCCGGTCAAAGTCGCCCAGAAAATCCGCGACCTTGCACAGCGAGCCTGTGCGGTACTGAGCTGCATGGATTATTGCCGCGTCGATTTCCGTCTGGATGAAAAACTCAATCCCTATATCTTGGAAGTCAACGCCAACCCCGATATCAGCCCGCAGGCCGGTCTGGCCGCGGCGATCACTGCGGCGGAAATGAAGTACCATGCGTTCGTCAAGCTCTGCCTCGATAATGCCGTGGCACGCGAGAATAAGTCAAAATTTAAAAATCAAAAATCAAAAATACAGCTCAAAACAAGAAAACAAGGTGATTTGCGCAATATGATTCGTTTTTCCGAAACCAAAGACATCCAGCCGGTCTTGGCGTTGCTGGACGCGACCAAATTTTTCCGACAGGAAGAAATGCTGATCGCCGACGAGGTCGTCACGGACGCCGCCAAAAAAGGCCAAACCGGACATTATCAATCGTATGTATTGGAAGTTGACGGCAGCGTCGTCGGCTGGGTCTGCTGGGGCCCAACCCCCTGCACCGTCGGCAGCTATGACATCTACTGGCTCGGCGTGGACCCGGCCTGCCAGGGCAAAGGCTACGGCCGCAAGCTGATGGATTTCGCCGAAGAGCAAATCCGCAGCGCCGGCGGCAGACTCTACATCGTCGAAACCTCCGGCCGCGAAAGCTACCTGCCCACCCGCGCATTCTATGAAAAGATCGGCTATACCCTGTCCGCCTGCGTCAAGGATTTTTACGCAACTGGCGATGATAAAATAATTTACACAAAAAACGCCCTTTTATCAAAAAAAGGTTGATTCGCTTTTTATTTGTGGTATTTTAATCAATTCCTTGGACGCGGGATAGAGCAGTCTGGTAGCTCGTCGGGCTCATAACCCGGAGGTCGTTGGTTCAAATCCTTCCCCCG
>CAYTHV010000191.1:0-4432 GCA_964437685.1 uncultured Pirellulales bacterium | reverse complement strand
CCTAGCACTAACCATAACCCAGCCCACCTCACATCTGATCGAAGCCATTGGCTCACAGCATGTTGCAGTCATGCAGGGCGATGTGGTCAATGAGCTGAGGCATGTCTGCAAATTTATGAATATCGAAATACAAACCTTTTGCTGATATAACACAAACGCATAGGGTAAAAAAATTAATCTGCGGTTAACTTATTGCCCTTTAACAAGTTGATATTGAAAATTTCGGCTCTTCCGGTAAATGGGTATGTAGGTTGCAAAAAAGTGACATAGCTTTATGATGGGAGGAAAAAAATAAAACCTCCTATTTGGAATATAAAGCTATGTCAACCAGTATGTTGTATCATACCTTTGGGATTCGTTCTGTGCAACACCTCGGAACCGATTTTTTGACGCCAAAACAATCTTCCGAGGTTCTCATTGCATCCCCACGGGATACGTTGTCCGGCCTGTCGCTCTCGGCATGTGATTCGCTAATCGATGATAGGATTTGAAAAGCCCGCCGAGTCGTTTGGTGTACTGAATCTCGAACTTTTATGCTTTTGCTTCTATTCCGGCCAAATTCGCAGTGGCCGTAGTGTCCAAATATAGATAGCTCATTTGGATTATCCTTAATTATATTTTTTATTGCTTGAAAAATCAAGAGGTTATGATACGATTCTGCGATGGAAAATTCAACGGATCAAAAAGCGGTTAACCGATGGTTAAATGTACCCATTATTGCCTTGATTACCCGACTGCTGTGTCGGGAATTGACACTTGAGAATGAGTATCTCCGGCTGGAAAATAAGATACTCAAGTCGAAAATTCACAAACGTATTATCTTTACTGATGATGAGTGTCGAACCCTGGTTGAAGTGGCGATGGCACTGGGTAGGGAGTTGATGGAGCGGGTGGTCAAGATTGTGGTGTGCCGCATGGCTCGGGAAAATAGCGGATTGCCGGAGAACTTGAAAAGTTGGAGATCGTCATCAGTAAAAGCAGCATTGCAAATATTTTAAGCCGTAACGGTCTGCCGCCTTTGTCTGAGCGGAAAGGGTTATCATGGCGTGAATTTCTGGCTCGACATGCGGAGGTATTTCTGTGTGCAGATATGTTCCAGAAAGAAGTCTGGACGTTCAGGGGATTGACCACTGCGTATGAATTCTTTGTTATTCATTTGCAGACTCGCAAGGTGCTACTATCGCAGGCGACATTTTCGCCGAGTAGCTGATGGTTGACCCAGCAAATTCGCCATGTGCTCTGGATCTGTGAGGAATGTGGGATTCGCCTGCGATTTTTCCTTCGCGCCAATGATATGCTGTATCCCCAGGCAATGAATGCGGTCTTAAAATCCGAGGGCGTCGATACCATAAAGACACCTTATGAGGCTCCAAACGCAAATGCTATTGCAGAGCGCTATGTGCGCAGATTCAAAAATGAGTGCCTGAATCATTTACTAATCTTTGGTCTCAATCGACTGCAGTATGTCATGGATGGTTATGCCTTCTATTTCAATGGTCACCGGCCTCATCAGGGACTTGGCAATCAAGTCCCGGCCGAGTATACTAGGTCGAAGAAGCGGTACGATGGCAGCGATCTGTTTTTAACGAAAAGTATTGTCTGCAGGAACTTTATAGGTGGACTTTTAAAGAGTTACCAACGGGCCGCTTAATTTTTTTGTGGGCTTGACAAATGAAGATGGATGGAGCTATGAATATTTGTACCTTACGGGCTGCAAACGGTGTAGTGGCATCGAAATCACCACAACATTGTTCATCTGAAACACTTTCAAGTTCTTATCTCATATATGGTTATGAACGGATAATATTTGCACCCCACGGACTAAAATTCGTTCTGACTGAAAGAGCATACAAAATGGCTGGTGGCAAAAAAATGTGGAATAGAAAAAAACCACCAAAAATAAACCCGAGAAAAAAATAACATTTCAGTAGCTGCTTCGGGTTGTTTTTCATTTACTGAAGTAAGCCCATTTCCAAGAGTCACGGCGTCCCCACTATAAAGGCCAATCAGGCGGGCAAAGATTAAGCCAATGACTGCTAAAAATGGCAAAATCAACAAAATCTACTATACCATTGTGGTCAAAATCTGGAGCGAGCGAATCTCCAGTACTTAGCCATTGCGCACAAAGAATCACCAAATCATCAAAATCCACACTGCAAGGCTCCGTATACCTGTAAAAGAACGTAACCGGCAGAGCAATATTACCCGCCTTATCAACAGCAGCAACCCGCAGATAGTAGTTTGTTCCAATTAACAATCCTGATGCGGTATAATCCCCACGTGTATCCCATATTGCAGGTGTTTCATTGGGATCGGTGCCCAGGGAGTAATAATACCCCTTTACTCCGGAGCCTCCATCGATAAATGAGAAATGAAAATGCGGAGTTGGATATGAATACGAATTACCAGAAACCAATTGCTCGTTTTCATTAGGATCTGAAAATCCTGCAATGGAGGTCTGCGGCGCCGTAGAATCCACAAAAAGATATTTTGTCTGAGATTGACTCGCGATACCGGCGCCATTCCAGATATAAACAGAAAAGGCATAAAGTGTATCATCCGCAGGCGGATTAAAGCTGATAGAAGAACTTGTTGGGGACGGTGTTATATCCGTCCATGCCGACCAACTCTGACCTGTCCATAAAGCATAGCGAAAATGATAGCTTTCTTTCAAAACTCCGCTTTGCACGTCATTTCCTTCTGCAATAAGGCTAAATGCGGCAGTGGATATTCGATAGTCTGGCTCATTGGGGTCTTCTAAGACAGGATATATAATTGTGCAGCTTGGCGCTGATGTATCCACTGCTTTATAAAACAACCTGTAAAGTTCAGCCGTACGGCGGATTGCGTAGGGCATAAGGTCATCGCCGATAAGGGTAATCTCAGCCATATCAATACCCCCCGTATGTCGATCAACCATATTGGGAAGATGCCACTGGGCAGTATAATCCGATGGAAAATAATAAGGCGGACCATCACCGTCATAATCGCCACTGTCATAATCTTCTGTAAAGTTCGTTGTTTGATAAAATATTGTGGTTAGGTCCGTTGGCAACGAAAGACTGTACAGCCAGTCACCGCTTCGACCACCGCCATAGTACCACAGCTTATAATTGTTATTATGACCTATGGTTTCTTCATATTCATCGGGATCACCCAGAGATGCAACATGAGGATCATTATGCACATGGGCGGGTACTGTCATATCTGCCAGCAGATGCACAACGTGCCCCAGATAATAGAATGAAAGCGGCCTGTTGCCTGCATAAGCATTGATGGCAGACTGCCATATATTTTGAGCCTGCGTAAGTGCAGAGTCATAGTTATTCCACAATAACGAATAACCATCATAAATTTCCGAACCATCCGCTCCGGCACAAAAATGACGTAAGTACGGCATGGTCTGATAAAGAGGAGGTCTGTCATCCTTGTCCTCTGCGGCCGTGCCTTCGATGAGATTATTGCGATTATCCGCCTGAGAAGCACTGATGGAACCAAGATATGCACTAATGTCGGCGCCTGCAATTTGATCTGTAAAATAATCATACGCTTCCTGAGATATCCATTGATGCACTTCAGTGCCTTCCTCCATCAGATGCAATGGCGAAACGCTGTCACTTTGGCGATTATATCCCAATCGCAGATCAAATCTATTGTCTGCAGTATTTGCCTCATTGGGAAGCTCGCCGAGTCTAAAAGAGAGAAAATAAACCGGCACAAGGTCATTTGGACCCGGTGTGTATAGTGGTATCTGGCAATCATATCTAATCGTGGCAACTCCTCCCACAGGCAGACTAATAAAACAATTGGGCTGAACTTGTTGTGATCGGCAGAAGAACTCAAACGGCACGTTTTCTTCAGGTTGATTTCCCAGGTTGACCAAATCCACATATACCGTTACAGTACTACCCGGAAAAAGCGGCGTACCTTCAGTCCGACAGCGTTGAATGGCGATATCGTGAACCGGTAATGATGTAGTCACAATGTCAAAGGAACGAATATTGTCGTCCGTCTTTGTTTCATTTGCGAGCGGATAAGCACAGACCGTAAAATTCTGCGGTGCTGTTCCGTTAAACGGTAACGCCTTGCAAGACAAGCTCAGCTCTGTTGTAAATTTGGGTTCAAGCTGCGGTATTAATGCGGAACTTACGGTGTTTTCTTTGTATTTTAAGGCAACGTTAAGAGGGCCTGATATACCAGTTCCATGGTTGCGTATTGTTGCTCTCACTGTTACATTCTGACCCGGCAGTGGTTTGGCGGGTAGAACGGAAATGTCAACTATACCTATGTCAATGTCTGAAACTTGTTGCTCTGACAGTGCAGAAATACAATTTATTACACCCATACCCGTTTCGGGTTCCCAACCTGCATCGCCCACATCTTGCGCAGTGTACAAAAAAGCAGCTCGTATGGATTTCGCGGTCGTGGTCAT
>CAYTHV010000190.1:0-4434 GCA_964437685.1 uncultured Pirellulales bacterium | reverse complement strand
GAGCATACAAGCCTGAGCGGCAATGGTAATTTTGACCTGGTCTGTAATCTGCTGGTCGCGACAGCCAATGAATGTCTTTTCATCGATGAATAGGTTGATCAGGCCATGAAGCTGGTTTTTCAAGTCCTGCGGAAGCATGCGATAGAGCGGGATGTTGTCTTCAAGCAATTGCCTCCAATTTTCGGGGAAAGGCCGGCTCCGAAGACATTGGCGGCGCTTGACGCGAAGGATTCTTTGTGCCGCAATGGTGAGAATCAAAAGAACAACCACAGAAAAAATAATACCCATACTACAACCCTGTATTTATTATTTTCGAGCTTGTCGATTGCCTCGATTTAATTCGGAGCCAAGCAACATGTATAATTTCAATATGGACGATATTAAACACAAAGAGCCAATCCGAACACCAGATTGGCTCTTGATTTCTTTGCTGACAAGATTACAGGTCCTGAGCCTTTACAGTGCTGCGTTTGTTGGCCTTGGTTCTTTCTATTGCCGCATCGAGCATGCAATAGACTTTGCAGCTAAGTCCACCGAGCATCTCGGATGCGCTCATCATGCCTTTGCTCTTGACATAGGCTTTGACCTTACTGGCCACAACCAGGGCTTCCATACCTTCGCAGGAGCACTTCTTTGCCGTTTTTGCCTTTGCAGCTTTTGCTTTCGCTTTTGCCATGTTCTGATCCTTATGTGTTAAAAACCTGATTTTTGAGCCATAAACTATTTATAAAGCTCTCTACAGCATATTATCGGTCATTTTAATGATTTTTCTGGAGAAAATCTGCCATGAAAAGTATAAAGTAGCTTGTCTATGATGAAAGCCATTCAAAAAGCAATGACCCAATACTGGGGATATGACACCTTTCTGCCGTTGCAGAAAGAGGCGATGGAGTGCATTGCCCAGCGCCGTGATTCGGTTGTGGTTTTGCCCACCGGCGGCGGGAAATCGCTCTGTTTTCAGGTTCCTGCTACGACCATGCCGGGGCTTGCGATTGTTGTTTCTCCGCTGATTTCGCTGATGAAAGACCAGGTGGACGCATTGACCGAGTGCGGTGTTCCGGCAGCACGTCTGGATAGCTCGCTTTCACAGAAAGAACAAACCGCGGTTTTTGCAGGAATAAAGAACAAAACGCTCAAACTTCTCTATCTTGCTCCGGAACGTCTTGTCTCGGACAGCTTTCTAAGCATCCTTCAAAATACGGAATTATCGTTTATTGCGGTTGACGAAGCTCATTGTGTCAGTATGTGGGGGCATGATTTCAGGCCGGAATATCGTCAACTGGGATTGCTAAAACGGCTTTTTCCCAAGATTACCGTTGCCGCCTATACCGCAACCGCTACCGAGCAGGTTCGAAACGATATTGCCGAGCAGTTACATCTGGACAATTGCCGGATGCTGATAGGCTCATTCGACAGGTCCAACCTTGTTTATAAAGTCCAGCCGCGGAAGACCATTATTAAGCAGGTCTGCTCGGTACTGAACCGACACAAAAATGAGTCCGGCATTATTTACTGCATTCGCCGTAAAGATGTCGATTCACTCTGTGTTGAGCTGAAACAGCGTGGTTATAGTGTCGCTCCCTATCATGCCGGACTGACCGACGACGACCGGAAGAAGAATCAAGAGCGTTTTATTAACGAAAAGGTGGAAATCATCGTAGCGACGGTCGCATTCGGCATGGGCATTGACAAGTCGAATGTGCGCTATGTGATACATACCGGGATGCCTAAATCGCTTGAACATTACCAGCAGGAAAGCGGCAGGGCGGGTCGGGATGGTCTTGAGGCAGAGTGCACACTATTCTATTCAGGCGGGGATTATGGAATATGGAAAAGCATGATGCAGGAAATGCCCCCGGAAGCCCGAAAGACGGCCATGACTAAGCTCCAGGACATGTATAAGTTTTGTACCGGCGGGGTCTGCAGGCACAAAGCGATTCTCCGGTACTTCGGGCAAGACCTTGCCAAGGATAGCTGTAACGCCTGCGATATGTGTTTGGGTGAACTGGATTATATCAATGATGGATTGGTTATGGCCCAGAAAATCCTGTCCTGCATCCTTCGTCTTGATCAGCGATTCGGCGCCGACTATACCGCGCTGGTCCTGTCCGGCTCACAAGACAGGCGGATTATGGACAACAACCATGACAAGCTAAGTACCTATAATCTACTGCAGAATTACCCCAAGTCTACGATTCATGATTGGATTGAACAACTGACAGGGCAGGATTACATTGAAAAGACTGGCGAATACAACACTCTGACAGTAACCCAAAAAGGCTGGAAAGTGTTGAAAGGCCAGGAGACGCCTCGTCTGTTAAAGCCCACAGAACGGCCGGCGAAAGTCTCAAAAGTGGCTACAGATTCATGGGAGGGTGTAGACCGAGGACTTTTTGGAGCCTTACGAAAATTACGGGCCCAAATTGCTGGGCAAAACAATGTGCCTGCGTTTATCGTTTTTGGTGACGCGGCATTGCGGGATATGGCCCGGCGAAAACCTGCTACACTTGAAACACTTCTGGAAGTCAAGGGCATTGGTGAAAAGAAATGTAAGCAATATGGACAGGTTGTTCTTGCCACGATTAGGGAGTACTGTCAAGAAAATGGTGTGGAAGTGCAGGGGAGATGAAAATTTTCTGGCGACGAGGATCAGGCTAGGTCATAATAGTGCCTAATTTGCCTGTATTGAAAATAAATGTGATATCTCGCGCCGCATACTGCAGCGAACAAGGGCCAAATTGGCCAAACTCGGTGTGATCGAACATATCAGCAATCTGAATGCCCGCTATAATGGCCAGCACGGCTGGAAGCTTTCAACTAAGTTTGCGTTTGCATTGCGGCAGCTTGCTCAAAAATGGGCTGATCTTAAGAATACGAATGTCAGTTCCCTGGACAGGAACCTGATGATGATTGAGTTTACCACCACCAAATGTAAAATTGGTGTGTGATTTTTTTAACAGTTTGATAACTTGTCCGTAGTTATGAAAAAGAATAGATTTATAAACTAACCCCCATTACCACTGTCCAATCCTCACAAGAAACGACCAACACGTTTCGTGGGCGAGCCGCCTTTTCCTGCGGGGACTGGCACAAGGCTCGCCCGAGGATTTTCTATGGTGCAGTAATCGAAATGTCATTCCAACATCATTCTCCTGTTAGCGACCTGACTTTCCATCCTGATAAGTTGTGTAGAATATCCGTTTTGCCGAGGAACTGACAAAGGGACATCGTTATTCTATCTATAAGTTTTCTCGACAAAAGTACAATCATCCTGTCATCGACGAATCGCCCAGATGTTGTTTTATTTTTAAAATGCCTGGTATAATTTCTATGAGATATTGGAAAGGATACGACAATGTCGATGTCAAAATCTTTCAAACAGGATGAATCGAAATATCGCAGGCGGAAATACATTCCGCTGAACCGGCCTTCACACGAATACTTTGATCCGGGCTTAAGCCAGTTTCACATCCATGGCAGCCCGGTTGACCTTCCGCATCCCCAGCAGATGTATCTGCAAAATCCGCCGCAGCAGTATCGCCCCAACATTCATTCGCCTGCTGTCGATTGGGATCAATACAGAATTCATTCAGAAAAAGAACCGAGCCATTTATCAGATGTGCTGCAGGACAGGGTTGCAAGCTCCCATTCAAATATCCCCGCTTTGGGTCATTCTACAGTTCATGATGATTTAACATTAACTGAGCAGCATCTGATGAACATGGGACTACGTCCAAGGCCGCAGGAAGTATCGGTACCGGTCAATCTCTCGGAAATTCTTCCCCTGATTCAAGGCGTTCGGGGTAATATTAATTCTGTAAATCCAGAGCCTTCTTCTCTAAATCCTAATCTGGAGGAGATCACGCAGGCCTTGAATGTCCTGAAAAATACACTCCCGCCGGACCATCCGGATATTCTGAATCTGACCCAAGCTGCACAGAGTATGGGCTGGCAGGGCGGTCTTCAAGAGGATTTAGCGTCCAATCAGAATTTGGCTGCTTCCTATCAGGTTGAACATACCTTATCCATGCAGGGTTATGACATTCCCGATAGAGACACGGTATCGGCGTATGAACAAATCAGGGCGCAGCCAGCTCAAGAAATTCAAACCCTGGAACAGGTGGTTCAGCAGGAATTTTGGACAATTCAAGAAAATACGAATGCCGAATTATCCGACCCTATGGCATCAGTACAGGCGGCGATGAATGAGATCAATCAGACGATGCAGCAGGCGATGCAGCCATTGCCGCCGGAGGAAGATCCGTTAATGCAGTATAGGATGATGCTGAACTACCAGATGCAGGGCATGATGCCGGGCGGTTTTGGCCCGACGATGCCATAAAAAAGGAAACATTTAAAAACATAGCCATCTTTCCATGGGGTCATAACACATCGGCGTTGTTTTGTGAAAATAAAAATCACGGACACAAGAGC
>CAYTHV010000189.1:0-4559 GCA_964437685.1 uncultured Pirellulales bacterium | reverse complement strand
CGGGCAATGGCTTACAGGAATTTAAAGCAGCGGCCCAGTTTGAAAGACATTGTCCTCGAGCCTGCACGCTGTTGCTGTTGGGGGTTGGCGGGATGTTGATGAGAAAAAAAAGATAAGTTGAGAATGGAAAGAAATATGGGCAAGTCAATCGTTTTCGCGGCGGTTCTTTGTATCAGTGGCAATCTTTTTGCCTATTCCGGCGGCGATGGGCTGTCGGTGGCCACGGCATACCGGATCAGTACGCCGGATGACTGGGCCGAGCTGATGCAGACACCGGGGGACTGGACGGGCAAGTATTTTGTGCTGACGGAGGACATTGACCTTATGGGGATACAGCCGACCCCGGTGGGAAACAGCACTACACCATTTTCCGGTATTTTTGACGGCGGTCAGCATATGATCAGCCGTGTGATTATGAACATGCCCACCACATGGTATGTTGGATTGTTCGGCTTGCTGTCGGCGGATGCTGAAATCAAGAATCTTGGAGTCAGCGCCTGTTATATTTTTGGATTTAACTATATCGGCGGCTTGGCGGCATACAACCACGGTACCATCCGTTCTTGTTATGTGGCAGGCACTGTGTTCGCGTTGCCCGGCTTGAATGTATATCAGGGGACAATTGGCGGGCTGGTCGGGTGTAATCTTGGCACGATTGATTCCTGCCATGCTGCGGCGGCAGTGAGCAATGCGGACCGTCTGAACGGGATAATGGGACACATCGGCGGGCTGGTCGGTGTTAATGGCGGCACGGTAAATTCCTCCTATGCGACGGGAAACGTCAGCGGAAAAGAAAGCAATACCGGCGGACTGGTGGGCTACACCAACGCCGCTACGACGATCACCGACTGCTATGCAGCAGGAGCGGTAAGTGCCACGGGGCTTTTTACCATCACTGGCGGATTAGTGGGGTATAGTGCGACCGGTGTGGTAATCACTGCTTGCCATACGACGGGAGCGGTAAGCGGAAGCGAAGGTACAGGCGGGCTGGTTGGATTTTGTGAATCCGCTACGACGATTACCGACTGCTATACAACCGGAACGGTCAACGGCAACTACAATGAGTATGTCGGCGGCCTGATTGGATATTGTAATGCCGGTTCGATGGTGACTGACTGTTATACTACGGGAAATGTCAGCGGAGACAGCTATGTAGGCGGAGTGGCGGGATACAGCGACTGTATGC
The DNA here is from genome assembly GCA_964437685.1 of uncultured Pirellulales bacterium. Classification (GTDB taxonomy): domain Bacteria; phylum Planctomycetota; class Phycisphaerae; order Sedimentisphaerales; family Anaerohalosphaeraceae; genus Anaeroglomus. The sequence continues at coordinate 3,373 of CAYTHV010000189.1, read as the reverse complement.
TCGATTCGTGCTATGCAAGCGGCAATGTCAGCGGCACTATTTGGGTCGGCGGGCTGGTTGGAAAAAACAGCGGCACCGTAACCTCCTGCTTTGCAACTGGAGGTGTGCTTGCATGGTCTGATGGCGGCGGGCTGGCAGGCGAATCTGATGGCAGCCTAAGCTACTGCTATGCGACAGGAGACGTTAACGGACAAAAGGTTCTCGGGGGCCTGGTGGGAACTGCCACGGGACCGGTCACCTGCTGCTATTCGACGGGAGCTGTGCAGGCAGCAGAACTTATTTTCGGCGGGCTGATCTGTGACAGCGCCGGTGGGACCACTTTCTGTTTCTGGGATATCGAAACCAGCGGGACGGTAAACGGGATAGGCAGAGGTGCCTCGACGGGAGTCACCGGCAAGACGACGGCCGAGATGAAGACGCAGACGACATTCACGGATGCGGGGTGGGACTTTGCTGACATGTGGTTTATGCCGTTTACCGGCTATCCGCATCTGATGTGGGACAAGTATTTCGAAGGTAGCGGGACAGAGACGGATCCGTATCAGATCGGCAGCATAGACGATCTGTATCATATGATGGGGCTGCCGGAGGACTGGAATCAGCATTTCGTCCTGACGGCGGATTTGGATTTGGCAGGCGAGACCTTTACGAAGGCCCTGATTGCGCCGGATACCAGTCCGCTTTTAGGTTTTCAGGGGACTGTTTTTTCCGGCGTCTTTGACGGCGGAGGTCACAGAATTCGAAACCTCACCGTCAACGCTTCAAGTTATGCCGGTCTTTTTGGATTTCTGGGTGAAGACTCGCCTCGCAGCAAAGGTGGAACAGTAAAAAATCTGGCATTAATCAACGTCAATATTCAGGGAGGCAGCTATACAGGCAGTATCGCCGGAATGGCCCTGCATGCGGACATCATCGCTTGCTATGCAGCCGGAACCCTCAGCGGCTCCGGCGATTACGCTGGAGGGCTGGCAGGGTATCTCGGGGCAAACGATTCCCTTCTTGGGATGTGGCACAGTACCCTCAGCGATTGTTATTCACGATGCTCCGTTAGCGGAAGTAATTATGTCGGCGGCCTGATTGGATACAACTACAAGGCCAAAGTCATTCACAGTTATTCCACCGGCCCGATAACCGGGTCGGACAATACAGGTGGCTTCTGCGGCGCAGTCAACAGCGGTGGCAACTACGAAGACATCGGTAATTTCTGGGACATCAATACATCCCTGACCGAGACCAGCGCAATGGGACAGGGAAAAGCAACCAAGATTATGAGAAATCTTTCCATCTACACCAGCGCCGGCTGGGACTTTACCGCAACATGGGCTAAATGCAGTGGCCATTATCCACGACTGCAATCACTTATCCCGGCTGCTGATTTTATTTGTCCGGATGGCGCAGCGATGGAAGATTTTGCATATCTGGCCGCTCGCTGGATGCGAACGGATTGCGCATCTACAAACAACTGTGAAGGAGCCGATTTAAACCGTTCCGGAGACATCGGAATCAATGACCTGATTACCTTTGCCGACAACTGGCTGGAATGAATTTAATTGACGAGTGCATCATCCCCGAACCCTGCACGCTGTTGCTGTTGGGGGTGGGTGGGATACTTTTGAGAAGAAAATAACGATAACAATTTTTGGAAAGGGAAGAAAAATGAAAAGGGATATCACAATTCTGGCTGCTATACTTTTTGTAAGTTATTTTAGCCTTTCATGTTTTGCAGCTTGTTCACCAGCGGATTTAACAGGTGACTGTAAGGTTAATTTTGCTGATTTTGCAATTATGGCAGCTGATTGGCTGGATGAGGGGATACCTGACCCTGCTGGTATGGCATGGGTGTCTATTGGCGGTGGCGGTTATGAAGGTTTTACTGGTGAGATGAGTAAATACGAGACGACTAATTCCCAGTATTGTCACTATCTCAACGCCGCTAAGGCTTCTGGTGATATTACCGTCAGTAGCGGTAATGGCTGGGTTGTAGGCATAAGCGGTCCTTATTCCGGCGAGAACTATTACAACCTCGGCGGTACTGGCTATTCTTACAACGGAGCCACTAATGGCGGAGCGTCAAGGATTTTCTGGACGGGTAGTTCATTTAGGGTTGATGTGGGTTTTGAGAATCATCCTGTTACGTATGTCAATTGGTATGGGGCGATGGCGTTCTGTAACTACTACGGCTGGCGGCTGCCTACTGAATGGGAGTGGCAGGCGGTAGCTGACTATGACGGCAGCTATAGCTATGGTCACGGCCCAGAGACCATCAACACAAGTTTTGCCAATTATTATGGCTCGTTCCATCCCTTTGGTACAACTGTTGTTGGTGCATACGGTTCGATTCATGGTTATGGGATGTGCGATATGGCAGGCAATGTCTTTGAGTGGACAACTAATTATAATGATTATCTTGGCTATCGCGTTTACCGCGGCGGCGCCTGGAGCCTCCAGGCCAGCTACTGTACCGTCTCGTACTCTGCCCAGTACGCCCCGCAGGACACGAGTAGCGTCATGGGGTTTCGAGTGTGTCGGTGATTGTTCTTTTCCATCGCCTCCAATCCCCGAACCCTGCACGCTGTTGCTGTTGGGGGTTTTCGGGATGATGTTGAGAAAGAAAAAATAGTAAACAAAAATAATGTTTTTATAGGAGATAAGTACAATGAAAAAGTATTTGGTGATTTTGCTGATGTTGGCTGCTTCTACTGCCGTAGAGGCTTCTCTTGTTAGTATTGACTTTGAAACTTCGGAGGGGTATCCCAGCCGCTATCCAGAGGATGGTACTAACATCCGTTTGTATGATCATGGCTGGTACGACACTTCTTCTGCATGGTATGTTCCTTATACGAACTCATCTAATCCCTCTGATGCGTTTGCTTATACCGGAACACGTTCGGCAAAGGTCATAGCAATGTCTATAAATCAGAACTGGACCAACTATGCCGCCCAATGGACCCCTTTGGCAAATGAAACAAGGGCGAGTTTTTCATCGCATATCGCATTCCAGAAATATGAATGGGCCGATGGCAAAGACAGCTATGGAGGGATTGTCTTGCGAGGCAAGAAGGCCAATTCGACGGAGGTCACGCTCGGTGGAATCCAATTGTGTACTGATGGCACCGTGACAACCTGGAGCTATCCGAATGGCATCTATGCATCTGCGGCATCAGGTTTCACCTACACTCTTAATAGTTGGTATCAACTCGGGATCAATGCCGACTTCGGAAGTGATACCGTGCGGTTTTTTCTGGATGGCAATTCAGTGAGTTTGTCTTCGTTCGGTTCCGATGTGGTTGAACTAAGCTCAATCGCTCTGTACTGTGGTACGAACGATCCATGGTCATCGAACTATGTTCGCTATGATAATATTCTGGTCAAT
>CAYTHV010000188.1:940-4583 GCA_964437685.1 uncultured Pirellulales bacterium | reverse complement strand
TGCTATGCCGAGTCGAACGACGGCATAAAGTGGGTTAAGCCGATGGTGGGAGATGGCAAATTCGGGATGCATGAAAAGCATAATATTGTCATTCCAGGAGGACACGGTTTCTGTGTTTTGCCTACTCCTGACGACCCAGACCCCAATAAGCGATATAAAGGCGTCGGCGGCGGAATATACGGTTTTTCACCCGACGGCATAAAATGGAAGACTTATGATTGGAAATATGCTGTCAAAAAGAATGATACAAGTTCATGTGTTGTTAAATGGAATGGCGAATATCTTGGTTTTGTGAGATATCAGATTGCGGATACAAATTGGCCAGCGGTTATGCGGGGCGTGGGGATTACTACCAGCAATGACTTTACCAAATGGACGCCGAAGGAGCTTGTTTTTAAGACCGATGAAAAGGATGGTTATCCGTGGACTCAGCCGTATGGTCTTGCTGTTACGCCTTATGGCGATGTGCTTATTGGGCTTTCGTGGCTGATTCATCTCGACCAGATTGAGGGCAATAACTCGCTGGGTTATGAGGATGTGCAGCTTGTAGTCAGCCGTAATGGAAGAAACTGGCAAAGAGTCGCAAACCGCGATGTCTTTCTCAAACCGACTCCAGGAACATGGGACCGGGGCAGAATTCATGGACCGGCAACTTCAATGTTCGTAAAAGATGATTTGGTATATATTTACTATTCAGCTTCAGATGCCCGCCATGGAGAAGGAGGGGGGAATACGGGCATAGGCATGGCAACATTGCCTGCTGACAGATTTGTTGCGGTACGTCCTGCTGACGCAAACAAAGAAGGAATACTGGAAACATCGTTGTTCTGTACCGGCGGGACCAAACTTCTTATAAATGCCGAGATAGGTAAAGGAAATTTACTTGTTGAAGTGATCGATGACAGTGGCAAAGTAATTAAAGGTTATGGTAAAAATAATTGCCGCTTAAGCATTAGTGATAAACTCAGGTATAACATTACATGGGAAGACAACGGTCAAGAAAAATGCCTTAGAGACGTGTTGGGAGGCAAGCCAGCGGCTCTTCGCTTTATTCTAAATAACTGTTCATTGTATGCGTTTCAGATTTTGGAATAACAGTGATTAAGCATTGGTCTATATAGCGTTTATTTGACTGAAAAATCCACTGAACGGAGGCAGTAATGTTTGGGCTTACGATTTTAGATATACTGATTTTGATAGTTTATTTTGCCGTGATAATAGTAATTGGAGTCATATCCAGCTACTTTGTCAAGAATCAGGAAGATTTTGTTATGGGGGGCAGGCGGTTCGGCAAGGCTATGATGGTAATGTTTGCCTTCGGGGCGGGTACTCACGCCGACAATGCTCTCGGAGTAGCGGCGCAGTCGTATAAGGTTGGTTTTGCAGGTATCTGGTATCAATGGATGAATTTGTTTACGCTGCCTATTTACTGGTTATTGGTGCCTATTTTCAGAAGGGCACGTGTATTGACCACGGCAGATTTTTTTGAGCGAAGATTCGGAACCGGTTTTATGCTCCTTTATGCGATATTTGCAATGTATGTCGCAATCAGTTTCACAGGCGTAATGTTGTACGGCTCGGCTCGTCTTGTTGAGTCTCTTATAGGGCAGGCGGTATCTTGGCAGTGGATAATACTGCTTATTTCATCGATATCATTTTTTTACGGCATAGCTGGCGGTCTGATTGCAGCAGTATGGAACGATTTCTTTCAGGGAATCCTGACTATAGTAATGTCGATACTTATCATTCCTTTTTTCTGGGTTAAAATTGGAGGTCTTGACGGATTTCAATCACATCTACCTGAACCGCAAGAGATTTTCAGGCTGGTTCTGTCCAAAGACATGACGCTTTTCTGGATCATTATGATGTCCATATCTTCACTGGTTGGCATGGTAACCCAGCCGCATATCATGTCGAATGCGGCAGCAGGCAAGAGCGAGATGGATAGTCGTGTCGGATTTGTAGGAGGAATTCTGCTCAAACGCCTTATGACAATTCCTTGGGCGCTTACGGGGATTATGGCGGTAGCGCTTTATGGTGCAGGTAAAATACAGCCTGACCACGTCTTTGGAACAATATCGAAAGATCTTCTGCCAAACGGATTCGTAGGGCTTATGCTGGCATGCGTAATGGCTTCGGTTATGGATAACTGTGCCGTAATGATGCTCAGCTCATCAGGAATATATACCAACAGTATTCATAAAAAATTTATAAATCACAATCACTCTGAAAAGAATCTTATTACGGTTAACAGATATGTCTCTATTGGTTTTGCCGTTGTGTCAATTGCATTGTCATATTGTTTCAAGGATATAACAGAGGCGATGCGATTTCTCATTCAGACAGTGCCGTTAATGGGAATAGCATTCTTTTTTGCGGTATGTTGGCCGCGAGCAAACCGGTATGGTGCTTTCGCTTCGTTTTTTGCTGCTGTTTGTGCGGTTGCAGCAGGCCGATACTGGCTTGGTTTGAGCGGCGATGCAGGACTGCCCTGGCTTGTTAGTCTATATCTTGGTTGTGGTATCGCGGCGGGCGTTTTGGTCAGTATATTAACACCTTCGGAACCGAAATACTTGCTTGACCGATTTTATTTATTGCTCAAGACTCCAATTGGCCAGGAAGAGATTCTTCACAAAGCTGGCCTTAAGGAAATCCCCGGAACAGGCACATTTGAACTTACTGCGGTGACGTCCTCAACTGAGATGCCTGACATAAAAACAATATCAGAAGGGATCGATTATCAACGGTCTCGCAAGCAATCTATTTACGGATTTGTGATAATATCGCTCATAGTAATCGTTTTGTTGGTTGCTGTCAAAATCCTTGCATGGTGGCTCGCAAACGGGTAACAAAAACGAACCTTATACTTTTTATGAAAGATGTGGAGTAATATATTTTCAGCATGATTCATCTGGGATTGGGACCTTTGGGTCAAAAGGTTGTACGTTTCGCAATTGAGCGAGGCTGTTTTAATATAGTTGCGGCAGTAGATCCGGATCCTACCAAAGTTGGTAAGGATCTCGGAGGAGTGTGTGGCATCAAACCTCTGGGCATAAAAGTAAGTACTCAATTTGACTTATTACTTATGGATGGATATACGGTGGCGATAAAAGTGGCTGACAAATCCGCTGAGACGGTAACAAAGGCTACGATTGCGGCAATGATGAAATTGCCGCCAGAGAAAGTCAAGACAATGACGTTTGATAACGGCAAAGAGTTTGCGGGTTTTAAGGAAATGGAGCGTGGATTGGATATGCGAAGTTATTTTGTCGGGCCATACCATAGCTGGTAACGCGGCACCAATGAGAATACCAACGGCCTGCTGCGTCAATTTTTCCCCAAGGGTATGGATTTCAGAAAGATTATGCAATCAGATCTTGACATTGCGTTGGAACTATTGAATAATCGACCATGAAAATGTTTAAACTATCGGACCCCGACAGAGGTCTTCTGGATCAAACCGATGTGTTGCGATTCAGATTGAAGTTTGCGATTTAAAGCTTTCTTAAATTTCATTTAAATTTAACTGTTATTAATGTTAATTGGCCAATATAGGCTTGTTTTCCTAATCACTCCCCCCTTATGCCTGCTTATTATTAATTATTTTAAGGTATCTTTTCTTGGGCTCCTATTATTATTAGAT
>CAYTHV010000188.1:0-930 GCA_964437685.1 uncultured Pirellulales bacterium | reverse complement strand
ATAATTGTCGTTGGAATTATTATCTGAATTCTAAAAAAATAAGATAGGGATAAGTGCATGAAATCAAAACAACTTGTTTTTGATGCTGTAAATCACCGTCAGCCAGAACGATTGCCATGGACATTATACCTTGCTAAACCACTTTATGATCAGCTTGTTCAACTTTGGGGAAATAGACAACAGTGGTCGTGTCCGTCTGATGATACGGTCAGAATAATCTGGCCCGTCGAGCATCTATTTGATTCTAAGCGACCGGATTGTTTCATCGATAGATTTAACTGTCGATGGCAGCGGGAAGAAGGAGGATATATTTTCATTGAGCCACCTTTGTCGCTGCCAGATGTCGGCATGGTTCCTCGGATTAATCTTATTACTGATGACGATGTAAATCTAATAAATAAGACCCGGCAACTCAATCCAGAGGCATTTATTTATTATCAGTTTACAACAACTTTTGGTGAGTGGCTCTGGGTTTTGCGCGGCATGGAACAGACTTTGATTGATTATCTGGCAGAACCTGAATTTGTTCACAATGCGCTTGATATACTTATGGAAATGCACATGACAGCCCTCGACATACACCTTGCGCTTCCCTTAGATGGCATTACATTCGGTGACGATTTCGGGTCACAGTGAGGACTGATGATAAGTTCAGCAATTTTTCGAAAATATTTTAAAGCGCGCTACGCAAAAATGTATGAGCGGGTGCACGCGGCTGGAAAGATTGTTGGGCATCACTCATGTGGTGACAATACCGATTTTATGCGTGATTTTATTGATATGGGGCTTCAAATATTTCATCCTCTTCAGCCGGAAGCGATGGATATAAGATTTGTCAAACGTGAATATGGCAAATACCTGACATTCAGAGGTGGTATCGGGACACAGGGGCAATTGATCTTTGGCACACCACAACAGGCTCGTACGGAA
>CAYTHV010000187.1:0-4638 GCA_964437685.1 uncultured Pirellulales bacterium | reverse complement strand
ATATGGTATCGCACGCGACCATTTGGCGATGTCTCAGGATGGTCTTCCGTTTCAGCAGTGGCGGGCGTTTCGTGTCAATCAAATTGTTCCGCCCGACATTGATCCCGCCGCCGCGACAATGTTTATCACTTGGCGTGAAACCTTGAGCTATCTCAAACGGATGGGTATTTCTTCCGGTTCCCGTGTTTTGATTACAGGCTCTGGCGGGGATGGTCTGGCGTTTGCTGTTCATGCAAAAAATCTTGGCAGTGAAAAGGTAGTAATGGTTGGAAACAGCAGTCGTCGCCAAGCCGCACAAGCTGTTGGCGCGACGGACTATTTTGACTATCAAAGCAATAATGTCACAGAACAGATTTCACAACAATATCCGGAAGGATTTGATTTTATTATTGATGCAGTGGGAAAGAAGGGGCTGGCCGATTCTGTGTTGCGTCTTCTTAGGCCGGGAGGAACAATCGGGATCTACGGCATTGAGGATTATGGCCAATCCCTGCTGAATCCAATGAATTCCAGAGGGACGTTTACATGTTATAACGGCGGATATGATGAGGCCGAGGCACACGAGGAGGTGGTTTCACTGGTACGCTCCGGCCGGCTGGATGCGCGGCTGTGGCTGGATTTTAAAAATATTTTTTGTCTGGATAAAATAAATGACGCGTTTGAAGCGGTTCGCAAGAGAATCATGGTTAAAGCCCTGATACGATTGTCGCCGAATATGGATTGACTTTAAAAAAGGATAAAATAATGACTCGCAGTACAGTTGATGTCGAGTACATCAATGAATTGAAAACGATAATGCCTGCGCAACTCTTTGACGCTCATGCACATATTTATAGAGACCGGGATTTAAATCTGGAACAGCCCTCACAAGTTCTTCCGCGTATTAGCGAAGTTTCCATTGACTATTGGAAAACGCGTCTTTCAATGCAGCTTGGCGGCGTTACCCCTGTCGGCGGATTATTCTGTCCGTATCCTTCGCCGCGCTGCAATATTGAAGCTGCCAACGAATGGCTTGTCGATGAACTCAGCAAGCATCCGCAATCGCGAGGTTTGCTGCTGATTAGTCCCGGCTCAGATAGATCAAAAATCAAAACGCTTCTTGCCAATCCCCAGATTGTTGGTTTCAAGCCATACTATTTCTTTGCTCAGAATGGCAGCTCTGCCTCCGCGGTGGATGATTTCCTGCCCGACTGGGCATGGCAGATCGCCCATGAAAAGAAATTACTGCTGCTTATTCATCTGGTACGACAGGGCGCTCTTGCCGACAGGGACAATTCCAGACAGCTTCGCGCAAACTGTCAACAATATCCCAATGCTGTGGCGATTCTTGCCCATGCCGCCCGCGGATTTCATGCGGCCAACACGGTAAAAGGTATCGCCGCGCTTTCGGGTCTCCAGAATGTCTATTTCGACAATTCCGCGATCTGTGAGCCGCAGGCGCTAGTTGCTATTTTGAAAGAATTCGGCCCAACCAGACTCCTGTGGGGTTCGGATTTTCCGCTTTCGGAAATAGTCGGCAGATGTGTCAGTGCCGGTAATGGTTTTGTCTGGGTTGATCCGTCGTCGATTGCGTGGGAAAAACAAACTACCTGTGTCCCTGTGGCCGTAGGTCTTGAGTCAATTCAGGCTCTCAAAGATGCGGGGGATATTTTTGGACTGAATAAGACGGACTATCAGAATATATTTTGTGACAATGCAATGATGCTGCTGGGCATGAAAACACGCGAGACGGACGGTGCTATCAAACTTTATGAGTACGCCAAAACACGAATTCCCGGCGGGACCCAATTGATGAGTAAACGGCCTGAACGGTATGCCCCTGATGTCTGGCCGGCATATTTCAGCGAGGCGCGCGGTTGTCAAATCTGGGACATTGATGGCAAGCATTATTATGATATGTCCAGCAATGGTATTGGCGCCTGCCTGCTTGGTTTTCGTGATGCGGATGTTACCGCGGCCGTACAGCGAAGGATCAATCTCGGTTCGATGTCAACTCTGAACCCGCCGGAGGAAGTAGAGCTTGCCGATATAATATGTCAGCTTCATCCGTGGGCAAATCAGGTTCGCTTTACGCGAGGCGGCGGTGATTCTGCCGCGGTTGCCGTCCGAATTGCGCGTGCCACAACCCAGCGTTCTCTTGTGGCGATATGCGGCTATCATGGCTGGCACGATTGGTATCTGGCCGCCAATCTCGGCGAAACCGATGCACTGGACGGCCATCTTTTACCCGGTCTCGACCCGATTGGCGTACCGAGGGAGCTTCGCGGTACGGCGGTGGCTTTTCGAGATCAAAGCTGTGATGAATTTGAGGCAGTCATTAAAAAATACGGGGATAAGCTTGCAGCCATTATTATGGAACCTGCCCGCCATCATGATCCCCAGTCCGGCTTTCTTGAATTTGTTCGTGATGGCGCTCACAAGTGCGGGGCAATGCTCATTTTCGATGAGATTACCATCGGCTTTCGTCTTAATGTCGGCGGTATTCACATGAAACTTGGCGTCTATCCGGATATTGCAATTTTCGCCAAAGCGATGGGCAATGGTCATCCCATCGGTGCCGTTCTTGGAACGAAAGAATCAATGAAAGGTGCTTATCAATCGTTTATCAGCAGTACCTACTGGACTGAAAGCGTAGGTCCCGTTGCGGCAATAGCGACATTGAACAAAATGCAGTTACTGCCGAATTTTATTAGTCATCTGGCCCAAATGGGAACTCTGGTTCAAGACTACTGGCGCAAATATGCTATAAAACATAATCTGCCTGTAGAAGTAGAAAACGGTTATCCGGCGCTGGCGACATTTAAATTCAAACATGAACTTGCTCCCGAACTGATGACGTTATACACACAGCTTATGCTTGAAAAGGGATTTCTTGCAGCAGGTGTCATCTATACGACCATGGGCCACACTGAAGAAGTAATGCGGCTGTACGGTCAGGCCATTGATGCCGTTTTCGCCGAGATAAGCGGCTGCATGGCACAAGGCAAGGTTAAGCAGTCGCTCAAGGGACCGGTAGCTTACGGCGGTTTTGCGAGACTGACAAGATAGCAAATCGACGACCATGGATCAAGGTGAATGAACGAATTGAAACAATTGCTGGATAGACATGCGGCATTTTGGCGCTGTGAGAATAACGAACCGTTGTTACATAAGATAGAATTTTGCGGCTTTAATAGAAAACCGTATCCTGTGAGAGGTGGAAAAGTTCTCATTGATCCAACCCCGATTAAGGCGTCCGATATTGATATTGAATGTTTATTGGGACTCGATAAAGACGAACGAAAGCCATTTTCTGGTCAGATGATCAATGCAATAGGGCCGGTGTATTCTGAGGCGTGGATGGAATCGCTGATTGGCTGTCCGATTTTCGTGTCAGCGTATAGTTGTACTGCAAAACCCTGTGCGATTAATCTTCAGCAGGCGGCATCGCAATTTTCGGTGGATACTGCGTTCAATTCTGACTGGTCCGAAATTATGGAGGAGGTACTTGCCGTTGCCGTATCTGTCGCCGGCGACAGAATAGGCGTTCGACAACTGCATCTTCGGGGTATTATTGATATGCTTGCCGCCTTTTTGGGCGAAGAACAATTATGTCTGAGTATATATGATAATGGCGAGTCTCTGGCGAGTTTATCAGAGAAGTTTACGGACCTCTATATCAAAATTGTTCGGCATGGATTTAATCTGCGGAGGCCTTGGCGGGGAGGCTTTGTGTCGAGCTGGGGACTTTTCGCTCCGGGCCAGCTATTGGATTATCAAGTAGATGCTTCAAATATGCTGCCGGTGCAAATGTACGAGCGGCACTTTTTAAAGTTTGATGAGCAAATTATCAATGAGTTTGAATACTCACTCATTCATGTCCACGCCTGCGGTGTCCATATCATTGAAGCGCTGTTAAAACTGGACCATTTAAGACCCATCGAGCTTTCTCTCGACCGTGAAACGGGTCGAACCGATATTTACGCGATCAAAGAGGCGGCAAAACGAATTCAAGACCATGGCAAAGCGTTGCTGATTTATGGAGAACTCAATGAGGCAGAACTCGCCATGTTTACCGAGAATTTAAATCAAAAAGGTCTGGCGGTCTTTTATTGGCATCCAAATAACCGCAGATGAAATCTAAAGAATAAATAACTCAAGCAGACCGATTTTAGGCTGCCGAGGGTTGTTCTATGTGGCAGATACAGCATGAAACTTTACCCGCACCTGTGAATTAAAACGGCTAAGACCGATGGCATCGCCGCCAAATTTCAAGAAATACATCCTGATGGACATCCAGAGCGGTGTTGGCATCGCCCACTAGGGGGACTGAAAAAGACCGTTGTGATGCGCGGGAGTCCGAACCGGTCAAACCGGTACCGCAGGAGTATGTGGATGCTGTACAACCCTATGTCAGCCGACAAGTCTGGGCAATGATTCAACTGCAATTATTAACCGCAGCCCGGCCAGGGGAAATCCTCAAGATGCGGCCCTGGGATATTGACCGCAGTGAGAAGATTTGGGTGTATGCACCAGCAGAGCATAAGACAGCCCACCATGGGCACGAACGCAAAATCTACATCGGCCCCAAGGGACAGATATTGCGTAAGCGTCCGGTGGGGTGTTGGAAGTCTTCTGTGTAGTGGGTGGCTATTTTGC
>CAYTHV010000186.1:0-4740 GCA_964437685.1 uncultured Pirellulales bacterium | reverse complement strand
GCGATTGCCAATTTGTTATATGAGATTTAATTTGAATTGCCGTCTTCGCCGTCAAACGAAGGGGCGTAATCTGGAGAAAACATGAAATACTATGCGCACAGCAAAGCGGGGGAACCTGCGGAGAATTGGCAGCCGCTGGAAGAACATCTCGCAAATGTCGCGGAAATGCGGTGGAATTTGCTCGTTTATCCGGCGGAGAAAAGCGAGTACTACAAGACGAGTCTCTGGCACGCTTTTGGTAAAACTCAGAAATTATTTGTTTCGTATCAAATTAAAGGACTATATGACTTACCACGCACGCAAAGACCAGACGCTTTCTGAACACATCGAAAACACGGCGAATCTTGCTAAAATGTTTGCCGGCGTTTTTGGTTGCTCAAATACAGCCTATACAGCCGGACTGCTACACGATTTCGGGAAATACACGCTGGCGTTTCAGGAATATTTGGAACGCAGCCTAAGGGGCGAGGACGTAAAACGCGGCGAAGTCTTTCATGCATTGCAAGGAGCAAAGTTTGTGGCAGAAAGAATCAAAGACACCTTAATTGCAGACATTATAGGAAATGTCATTGCAACTCATCATGGTGGTTTGTTCGATACTATTACCGACGGTGAAAGAACATTATCTGAAAAAATTAAAAAAAATGAAGATAAACTCCATTATGAAGAAGCCCTAAAAGCATTTAATCCTAGTGTCAACGAGGCGGAACTGAAAATGGAAATCCTGAATTTTTACAAAACAAGCCAAGCGAAAAAATTAAGTTCACCCTTTATGTTGCATCTCATGACGAAAGTGCTGTATTCCTGTCTTGTGGATGCTGACCGTTGCGATGCAGCGGGAATAAAACCCAACGACATGCCGCCGGACTGGGCGAAGCTGATTCAACAGTTGGAAAAACATCTTGCAGAATTCTCCAATAAGAGCGCCATTGACAACATTAGAATGCGCATTTCGAAACAATGCTGGCAGGAGGGCAAGCGGCGGCAATCTGGGATTTATACGTTGTCCGTCCCTACCGGCGGTGGAAAAACTTTGTCGAGTTTGCGGTTCGCTTTGGAACACGCCAAGGAGCATAACCTTAAACGCATCATTTACATTATCCCTTATTTGTCGATTCTGGATCAAACCGCCTCCAAAATGCGCGAGGTCTTCTTGGATGACAGCGACGAATTGATTTTAGAACATCACTCCAACATCGAGCCGCCTGCAGATGACGAAGAAGATGATCAATATCGCCTGCTGACTTCCCGTTGGGACAGCCCAATTATTTTGACCACGATGGTTCAGTTGTTAGAGACGATTTACAGCAATAAGGCGTCAAAACTCCGCAAGTTTCACAATATGTCGGAGGCGGTTCTGATTTTTGACGAAATCCAAGCTCTGCCGATAAAATGTGTCCATTTGTTCAACGGGGCGGTCAATTTCCTTCAGACTTTCGGCAAATCAACCATTCTGCTTTGCACGGCCACACAGCCGCATCTTCATAAGACGGAACGCCCGGTACTACTGTCTGATAAACCGAATATTGTCAGCATTGCGCCGGAAGAATTGAAAATCTTTGAGAGGGTTCACATTCAAGATAAAACCCAACCGGCAATGGATCACGAACAAATTGCGGCGTTGGTTAAAACGCAAATTGATAAAGGCAAAAGCACTCTTGTCATTATGAACACCAAGAGCGATGCCCGCAAAGTGTATGAACGATGCAATTCGATTGAATGCGAGAAAGCGTTCTTGACGACCGACCTTTGCCCTGCTCATCGCCTGAATATCCTCAATAGATTGAGAGAGGGATTGAAACCCGGCTCCAAGCGGTTGATGTTATGCATCAGCACGCAACTCATTGAGGCGGGCGTGGACGTGTCGTTTGGGTGTGTAATCCGGGCGGAAGCGGGTATTGACAACATTATTCAGGCGGCTGGGCGCTGCAACCGCAATAAAGAAAATCCAGTGTCGCAGTCCGTCTTCGTTGTCGATGTCCAAGATGAAAAGCTCTCACGGCTGCCGGAGATTAAGGACGGCAAGAGTGTTACGGCGAGAGTGGTCCGCGAAAAGCAGGGCAATAATCTGTTGAGTGATGAAGTGATTGGCCAGTTTTACGAATATTATTTCTACGCACAGAAAAACAAAATGGATTACAGCACCAAGGGTGGAGAGACAACAATCTATAGTTTGCTCAACGATAATCTATTAGGCGCGGTTGCTTACCGGAACCGAAACAACGAGAAGTACACCGGTTTGCCCTGTGCATTCCAAACGGCGGCGAATGCGTTCTCTGTGATTGACGGCGGACAGACCGGCATTGTCATTCCATATGGTGAGGCGATGCAACTTGTGGCGGATTTTCAGCGCAGTTTTGACCCGAAAGAAAAAATACGTATTTTGAAGCAATTGCAGAAATACACGGTTTCCGTATATTCGCACACTTTGGAAAAGATTGGAGAAGCGGTTAGAATCGTAGATAAGACGTTTTACCTGTTGAATCCGGATTACTACGATACGGAAGAATATGGGCTATTGCTCGAATCAAAGTTTTCATTTCTAAATGTATAAGTTAAAGATAGAGGTGTCAGATGGACAAGAAACGAAATTCGGTGGAATTCAAAATCACGGGGCGATATGCCCTGTTTGCCGATCCTATCACACGGGTGGGCGGCGAGAAATTCTCCTACCAGATTCCGACCTATCAGGCGATCAAAGGAATTCTTGAA
The DNA here is from genome assembly GCA_964437685.1 of uncultured Pirellulales bacterium. GTDB lineage: Bacteria > Planctomycetota > Phycisphaerae > Sedimentisphaerales > Anaerohalosphaeraceae > Anaeroglomus. The sequence goes on along the minus strand of CAYTHV010000186.1, from coordinate 2,028 downwards.
AGCGTCTATTGGAAACCGACTTTTGTTTGGTATATCGACGCCGTGCGGGTAATGAAAAAGATTCAAACCGAGTCCAAAGGGATCAAGCCTATAAAGATGAGCGGCGGAAACGATCTATCATTTTACACTTATCTACGGGACGTGGAATATCAGGTTCTGGCTCATTTTGAATGGAATGAACACCGCAAGGATCTTACCGATGACCGTAACGAAAACAAACATCATAACATAGCCAAACGCTGTATCGAAAAAGGAGGACGACGAGATGTTTTCCTCGGAACACGGGAATGTCAGGGGTATGTCGAATCCTGTGTTTTCGCTGAAGACGAAAGTTTTTACGACCACTATGGCGAACTGGATTTCGGTGTACAGTTTCATGGATACGACTATCCCGACGAAACAGGAAAAAATGAATTGGCCGTTCGTTTGTGGAGGGCAAGAATGAAAGACGGCCTCATTGAATTCCCGATGCCGAAGGACTGCGATCCGTCCATGCGACGTTTTATCCGCGGAATGACGGCAAAAGAATTCGAAACCAACCGGAACTTTTCGTCTATTGACAATGACTTCACCGTGGCAAACTTGGTAAAGGAGGAATAAAATGGGACTTTGGCAGAATTTGGCGGACAGTTATGATAAAAACGCGGACGCTTTGAAAAAGACGTATCCGCTTTCAACAACATCCATTTCCAATAACAGCGATATTATTGCCATAATTGTTATTGATGGTAGCGGTAATTTTATTAATTCCGATAAAATCGATAAAAAGTCTAACGAAACCAAGAAAAGCACTGGAATTCCGCTCGTAAACATCACTATTCCGGCGACGGAAGAAAGCTTGGGACGTTCAAGTAATGTTTCCCCGTATCCAGTGTTTGATCAATATGAGTATTTGAAAGGCATCGCTGATAAGTCTGATGAGTGGATTAAAAAGTTTTATGACCACTGTGGTCATGTTGGGGAATACACTAGAGGATTAAAAAAAGATAGCAAGAAATCTGAAAGCCGCTTAAAGAAATGGAAGGACTACGGTTCGAGAATCAAAAAATTGGAAGATTCTGGCAAGAAATATGATGCCTACATTGCGCAATTGAAAGATTTTGCCGAATTTCCATTTGCTGCCGAACAAGTTAAGCAGGTTAAGGCAATTTACCAATATGTAGCTAAGAAAACCGTTGCCTCTGATTTGTCAGGATTGAATCTGAAAGACAAAACAAATATCGTTTTTCAAGTTGAAATACAGGGAAACCCGCAAACTAAGGTTTGGGAAGACGAAACGTTTTTCAATGCCTGGCATCAATACTATATGGCAGAAAAGAGAATTTTATCGGAAAAAAAGAAATTGGCGGAAGGCGAATTGGCTAGCAAAAAGAAACTCTCATCAGATGAAAAGAAGAAGTTGCAAGAACAGGCGAATCTGAAGGACGCAATATCACTTGACTATATTACAGGCACGCTTCAGCCGACAGCCATATCCCACCCCAAAAAGATTTCCAATGCTTCGGCAAACTCAAAGCTTGTTTCTGATAATGACAAGACGAACTACACTTTTCGAGGGAAGTTCAGCGAATCATCTGAAGCTGTATCAATCGGATATGAAACCACGCAGAAAGCCCATCAGTTTTTGAGATATCTCGTCAACGATCGAGGATATTACTGTGGCGAACAGGTGATTTTGTCCTTTGCGATTGGCTCAATGGAGAATTCGCTTCCCCCGCCGCTAGATGATACCAAGAGCATTTGGGATATCTTGCAGGAATCGCAGACGAGAACCGATAGTGATACACAAATTGCCCTCCGCGCCGAAACGGGTTTTGATTACGCCGAGGCACTAAAAAAATCGCTCGTTGGTTTTGGATACGGGAAGGCGTTGGAGCAACATACCAAAACGGCGGTGATTGCATTGGATGCAGCAACAACAGGACGCTTGTCCATCACGTTCTATCGCGAATTGGATCGAAACGAATACATCGAGAAAACCGCCGATTGGCACAGCAATTGTAAATGGAATCAAAAGTTCTGGAACAA
>CAYTHV010000185.1:0-4884 GCA_964437685.1 uncultured Pirellulales bacterium | reverse complement strand
CTACATTTTGCAGCGTTTTTGCCAAAAGAGCTCTGCGTTCTGTGAGTAATTTACGTTGGCTGTCGGTCGACGCCTGCGGCGGGGTGAGTTTATCAGATTCCTCACTGCGTTCGGAATGACCGGAGGCGGAGTTTGGGTCGAGGGTTTCGAAGGATTTGCGTTGAGAGTCTTTTTCAAGCAGTTCGACGACTTTGCGCAATTGTTCTTCGCCGGCAATTAGTCCTTGCCTTTCGAGTTCGGATCGGGGTTCCTGGGGTCGCCACATTTCTCTAACTTCGATTTCAAAATTGGCAATGGCGGCAGCATTCACTTGGCCGAAATTGAAGTCCAGCATGTCCTTGGAGATTTCCGCTCGGCCTGTATTCCGCCCTGAATTCTCATAAGACTTTACTGCTGAGTCTATCTGTTTTCCGTCTTTATCCAGCAGACGGACTTTGATTTCCCACTGTCGTTTCGGATGTGAATTGACGATCATAGTCATATACGCCGACAATTGCGAATCTTTATTGGAAAATCGAATTGTATCAACCGTCAGCAATGGACTGTCCCTCGTCAGAGTGATAGCAGGCATCGCGATGGCAAAATCATTATCCATTACAAAGGCATCTTCCATCCGAATCGATAAGGGGCCGCGGCGGTTTTCGGGATGATCTTCGCCGACATAACTCAAGCATTCCAGATGGTATTTTTTCACCAGCTCTCCGGCCTTTTGGAAAACGGGATTCTGCGTGTACTGGGTATTAATATCTGGAAATGCTCCCGGCTCAAACGCCACCTCCAGAACCGTGGATGCAGGTTCGGGAACTTGCGTCATCAGCACATCGAGAAATTCAAAATTCAGTTTTTTTCCGTCGCCGGAAATCTCGTTATTCCTGTCGGCGACAATGGTGATAAAAAAGCGTTTCTTGAATCTCGGACTATCAAAAAACGCCATTGTCACTGATTGCGTTTGGCCAGCCGTATTGGATACACTATTTCTTGAAGCAGGGGTATGAGGGCGGATTTGCAAGTGAAAGAACTTGATATCCTTGAGAGGTTTTTCAAAAAGCACAGTTGTCTGATTCATACTTTCAACTCTGCCGAAACCTCCGCCCGAAGGCAAAATGATTCTGCCGTCTTTGTCAATTGCAACCAACCGAATATCATACAATTCTCTGTTGATCGAGTCCGTTGTTGTGATGCCAGCTTGCCCTTGCTTTTCATAACAGGTACCAAATATTACTGTTCCCTGGTCGGTGGCAATAGATGAACCCTGTGTTGGAATAGTTGGATTAACTTCATAGGATTCGCACAGTGTTTTCCACGTGTCTGCTTCCTGGCTCCCGGCTTCTGGCTTCTGTGTTTCAATTTTTACATCGGTTTTTGTGCCGGGGCGGAGGGAGACGTTTTTGAAGGTGTACTTTTCATACGGGCGGGTTTGAAGCTGGAATTCTTTTATGTTTTCCAGTTTCACATTGAAGGTCATCTGCATATTCGATGTTTTTCCATCGATGCTGCCGCTGGTGCCATTTCCAATATATTCTCTTCCTTGTTTGTCGACGGCGATGAGGCGATTTTGGTCTTGGGTGAAACTGTGGGCGACAGAAAGAATGGTTTTATCGAGTTGGCCAATCGGGGCCTGCCAGACGACGCCAGAGACATAGACACCCTGCCAGGGAGATTTTTGTGTGTTACGTGTCTGCCACGGGCCGGAAGCGATGGCAAAATGAATGTCGGTGGTTTCGAGATTGTTGGGTAAATCGACAATTTCATATCGCAGATCGCTTGTGGGGGTTAGATTGCGTGAGCCGGTGCAGTGAGAACCCACATTGTCAAGATGAGCATAAAAACCAGGAGCATATATTGGCCAATTCAGTTTTAATGCGATTTCGTAGGCCTTGCGCCCCAATCCGCCGGATACAGAGTTAGGCATTTTATCCCAGGGCTTATCTTTCAGTTCGCTGCCATCCGGTTTCCACCACGGCTTGCCCTCGCTGGGGTGTTCGCAGAGGCCGACGAGTTCGACGGTTACGCCGTTGGGGAGAGAGGCGGTGAAGGGCAATTGAGAATTTAGAATTGATAATTGAGAATTAGGGTCAGCGGATGCCTGCGGCGGGGTGAGTTTATTAGATTCCTCACTGCGTTCGGAATGACCGGTGACGGGAGCTTCTTCTGACTCCTGACTTCCGTCTTCTGGCTTCTGTGTTTCAACCTCTTTAGATTTTTCCCCAAAGAACCACTTCCACTTTTTCTGCATTTCTATGGTTACGGTTGACGTCTGGCCGCTAATGAGGTCAACCCGTACCTCTTGTTCTTCCGGATTTCTGGACTTTTTGTCTGGTATCATCTTATAGTCATCATGTATAACCCAGATACGGTCTTTGAGTCCCGGAAGATTGCGAACCACCGCGATTCCATCCTTATTTGTGATGGCCTGAAAATGGGATTTCCATCGCTGAATGGACAAATTCCCTAACTCTTTTTCATCCATGGCAATCGTATCTTCTGACTTCGAGGAAAAGCCGGGAAAAAGCTGTGATCCACCTCCTTGCCATTTAATATTTTGGCCAGACATCACTTTTGCCCCTTTAATGGGTTGATTTGCATTGTCAACCACTTTGACCTCACAAATGGCAGCGGGTTTCATTAGCAACTCTATATTTACAGTTTCTTTATCAAGAGTAAATAATTGCGGCTTTACCATCCGAGCTTCACCATCCGGATTTGCTGCGACAAAACCATCACAAAGACCTGTTAACTGAAGCTGGTCTGGCGGGAGAGATTCAAAAACAAACGTCCCATCATTGTCAATTGTACTCCATGTATGCCAGACAATTCGACTCGCCCCTTTTTCGGGCGTTGCCGGGGTAACTCTTGCAACTACCTTGCCGCCTGTAATCGGCCGGGGGACGGATTTATCCAGTTGGCCTTCGACCCGCACGCCCGGTTTAAGTTCCAAGTTGTATTCAGATACCTGATTTTGCTGTGCCTGATATTGCAACGTTTCACTGAAATAGATTTTGCCATCATTGGTGAAATGGGCCAACCGAAGATAATTTGTTCCAGATTCTATCTCCCTGCATTCATATACACCCGGCTTGATTTCTTTCCAGCGATTGGGCAATATACGAAATTTACCACTACTGGCTTGCGGGTAAATCTTATCCACGACAACATTATTATTGCTGCCTATATGCCCGCTAACTCTGACGATGGCGCCTTTTTTAAGAACAACCGGATTCGGTTGGCTTTTTAAGGAACGTTCGAATATGCGATTGGGGCAATATTCAGGATGCCTAACACTAAAACTGACTTCGCCTGTTTTTAGTTTTTCCACTGTATATTTAGGGTATGGGATATCAGCAAGTCCGGCATTATCAGTTAATACTATTTTGGGCTCACCGTGTTTTTCGGGATTCCAAAAATAATGCCCACTGTCTGTTTCTGTGGTTCGTAAACCATCGGGTTGTATTTCCGCGTCTGCAATGGGATTTCCATTTTCATCTACAACTTTAACTTTCAGACTGAGCATAGTGATGTTGCTTTCCTTGACAACTTCTTGCTTTTGCGTCAGTGCTACCGTCGTCGGTACGATGAGAGCGGCGAGGGTGAGGATGGCGAGCGTGGCTATCGCGGTTGGGCGGGTGTAGAAGCGTTTGTTGGGCTGCATGAGGGTTTTGATGCGGTCTTCGATGTTTTTGACGGGGCCTGCGACGGCCAGCGTCGGGATGGCTAATCCGGCCTGGTATTCCTGCAGGAGGGTGTCGATGATGGCGCTGCCGTATTCTTTGGGGGCGGCGCCGAGGCGGGCGACGGCGATCTCGTCACAGCATTTTTCGCGTTCGGCACGGATAAAGCGGTTGGCCAGCCAGACGAGCGGGTGGAACCAGAAGATGCCTTGTATGAGGATTTGCAGACAATTGACCAAGGCGTCAAAACGGACGACGTGAGCCATTTCGTGCATGACGACGGCTTTTTGGCGGTCGGTCTGGATGGATTGCAGCCGGGCGGGCAGGTAAATCGCCCCGCGCCATAGACCCCAGACGAAAGGCTGGCTGATGGATTCGGCGAGCCAGACGGTAAACGGGGAATCCGCGAGGGCAGAGCCTACCTTACGGGAGAACCAGAGGTTGGCGAGGTTGGCGATCTGTGCGGCCATGGGTTCCGGCAGGGGGCGGCGGAGGGCGGATAGCCGCCGGTGTAAATGCACCGATTTGGCTATTGCCCATAGGAAATAGAGGGTTACGCCCGCCGTGTAGAGAAACAGGATGATATGGGTCTTGGTAACAGGTGATGTAGAAAATTGAGTATTGGATATTGGATATTGGGTATTGTCAAGGTTTGGCTGAGTCTGGGGCAATTGGGTATTGGGTATTGTATAGTGGATATTGTTAATTTGGGATTGAGGATTGGCCGGTGCGGCTGGTTGATATTCAATCGTCTGTGTCGGCAATACTGGTACGGAGAAAATCACCAGTGGGGGAGTCATACATTTGACGGCGACCAGCAGCCAGAGCAGGTAGCGGATGTGGGCGGTGCGGTTTCGCAGCAGCCAGTGCAGTATCAGGACGATGGCGAAGACGGCGGCGATCTGGACGGACTGAGCCTTGAGAAAATCGGTGATTTGTGTTGTCAGTTCCATGTTTATGTTTACCTCCAAAAGGCGGTTTTTTAACGTTCAATGATGCGGCTATAATTATAGAACCCGAAATTGGGAAAATGTTACAGGAAATACCCTTTATGTTTTTGGCTTATTGAGGATTTCCTTGAGGCGGTCGATGTCGCTGGCGGTAATTTGTTTGTTTTCGGCCAGATACTGGACGAGCGGGAGGGCGTCGCCGCCGAAAAGCCGGTCGAGGAAGCCCGCGACGGCGGATTTGAGGACTTTGTCCTTTTGCACGACGG
>CAYTHV010000184.1:0-4886 GCA_964437685.1 uncultured Pirellulales bacterium | reverse complement strand
ATTTTATCCATACCACAAAACAGAGTCAACAATAATTTTGATATGTATTAAAATTTATGTCAAAAATAAATTTATAAAATGAATATAGTGTTAATTTTTTTGATTCTTTTATTAATATATAACTTATTCACTAAAAATAACTTATGACTATTATAAATAAAAATCATCTTATTATTTTTGACTTTCAAATATTTTGTGCTATATTATTGCTCAATGGCAATAATTTATAGTAAGTATCATGATTTACCAAGGCAAGGCATTTAGATTTTTGAACAGGATGGGCACATGATCCAAAAAATAGATGAAGTCAATATCTTTGAAAATCCAAAACCCGCCGTACGCAGTCTCCATGCAATCTTTCCAGGACTCGTACTCCTTCCTTCGAATCAAATTATCGCCCTCTTTACGATTGGCGAAGCGTTTGAGGCGGCAAATATGCGAACTTATGTCAGCCGTTCGCTGGATAGGGGAAAAAGATGGCGATTGCAAGGACAACTCTACGACCAGCAAAAGCTTAACTTACACTATCAGTTTAGCGATTGTTATAAGCCTACCTTATTAAAAGATGGTAAATTAATTGCCATTGGCTACGGCTTTGAGCGACATGATCCGGACAAAGGCATTGGTGATTCGGAAACTGGAACATTTCCACCCGGCCAAAACGTAGTCACCTTTTCAAATGATGAAGGACACACCTGGTCAATCCCTCAAAAAATTGATATAGGCAGCAGTGATAGCCTTGAGCTTTCCGGTCCCTGCATTCAATTAAGCTCCGGAAAAATAATCTCAGCAGGTCCCCCATTTACAATCAATACAACCGGTCAGGAAGGCTGGGTCATCGAAAGCAGCGATCATGGTAAGACATGGAAACATCTCGCCAATTATTTCACAACGCCGCAAGGCAATATAGCACCATGGGAAACGCGAATTTGTGAAATGCAGCCTGAAAGAGTCGTTGCTATCTTCTGGGCATTTGACACCTTACAGCAAAAACACCTTACAAATCATGTTACCGTTTCACATGACGGCGGCAAAACATGGTCAAAGGCCATTGATACAGGCCACATGGGGCAGGCTTCCAACCTGTTGTGGCTTGGCGAGGACAAGCTGTTGACAATTCACGCACACCGGGCAGGCGATGTTGGCTTATATGTCCGATATGTGGATTTCAGCAATGACCAGTGGAATGTTCGAGAAGAGGCTGTAATATGGGGTAAAGCGCCGGGGCAGGATACTTCAAAAAGTATTATCGACCAGTTTGCGGCATTAAAATTCGGCCAGCCTTCTTTGCTGCGACTGAGCAACAATGAATTTCTGGCAACACACTGGTGTGTTGAAAACTGCATGTATAAAATTAAAACACATCGTATAATTATCGAAGTATGAAAGAGCTGATATGAGTAAAACGTTTGATTTATATAAGGACAAGTGTTTTGGACTCAATGACTGGGAACCTTGCGCAGCATTTGTACGAGGGATACTCGAAAATACTAAAGATGACAGTACCTTCAGTCTGACAAAAAAATATGTCATGGAGAACAATTCCCTGTTTTCACAGGCTTTTATAGAGCGATTGGGACATTTAAGAGACAACCGCGGTATTGATATCATCAAAGACAAACTTAAACAGCTTGGCATCACTGATGTCACTCTTGCCAGCCCTCTTTTCGCCGCCGGTAAATATATCGAATCGCTTTGTCTTGAAGCGTTGGCCCAAATAGGTGGAACCGAGGCGGCTGATATTATAGAACATTATCGCGCAGACAAGACCAAAACATATTTAGCCCACGACATTGCCAATTTAAGGGTTGCGCCACGACCCCGTCCTATTTTTCCTGACTATGGCGACGAATTTCCTCCCATCCTTAAAAATGTCCGAAGTATTCATGATGTTATAGGTCAGGGCGGAGCAGACCAGCTTTATTCTCCTGAGCAGGTTGAAAAAATCCTTGCGACCTGGCGTTCGTTGCCGTTTCGTGGCGTCATTGAACACTTCAGCGGCGATGGCTATACTACCACTTTTAAGCCCAAGGCCTGCATAGTCGATCATGTTCATGATTTTCTGGATACGTTCTGCGATTTTGGCATCTTTCTTTCAAATCCAAAGATTGAGTATCCCATAGGCAGACGGCGATTCGCCGATTCCCATACCTATTTAAACTTCCAAATCGCCGACGGGGGATTATACGACAAAGAATACACTTGGGACCTTGCCGAAAACGTAATACACACGCATTTTCATGAATATGTTCCGCTTGAGGAGTCAATTGTCAATCCAGACGGCATGAGTATTACAGTTTCAAGAAAACCCATTTCGACCGGAGTCGAAGTTCGTGGAAATATATTTACAAAACAATGTACCTCTGCCGTACGCGGTATTTGGGACAACCCTGCCAGACAGGGCATTAACTACTACACACACCGTGCCAACATTCTGACAAGCTACAAACGGATATATTATTTCGCCCCGCTCCATACCCCCGTCGTTAACCAGCTTGGAATCTGGCCCGTTGACGAACAGGAGCATCCGGAAAGATTTTTCGACAATATGGGAAATTGCATTGATGTTGAAGCCGTCGTGAAAAACCTTCTAATCCCACTGCACGAGCCAAAAGTGCTGGCATGGTCGCTGGAACAGTATACACCGAAAGGACCTCATGATAAATTTGCCTCTCGTATTTTGCCCAAACTCCAGACAGAACTGACCCCGGTTCCACCGGCGAACATTATAGACGCCGTGCTTGGTGTACGATTTGAACACAGCCGCTGTGGAAACGCCGGAATACATCAGAACAATATCAACGGGTATGTCAACGGACTGGATTTAAATAGCGACGGCATCATAGATGACAAAGACAAGGCAATCCTCACGAAACATGCCGGAGAAGTTTATCGTCTCAATATCGGGGATTATGGGTATTTCGGGGCAAATTGGCTCTCAATTGGAAACAAACCACGATCTAAACACTGGGACATCTATAATGACCGCATTCTTTATATCTGCGCCTACGATTACGGTGCGGGCTATGACAGCGATAATGGAACAGTGAACCTGTTTCATAAGCTCCCGGTAGGGAAGAAAGTGTACGTGGAATATTTCTATGACACCCCACCAGCCCCAGGTAAAGACAATGTCAAAGTTTATCTTCACGATGATGTCTCGTAATACTTTCGAACGGCATAACACATTTTTTGAGCATTATTGAAATAGTATTGTTTGGAAAGGATAGAAAATCGTGTTAATTAAATGCATGCTGCAGGTAACAATCTATATAACTATCCTATTGTTGTCCGGCTGTCAATTTTGGCAACACGAATCCCCTGCTAATGTGAAAGAAAATAGTCTCACCTTTTCAGGCCCTTTCGGAATTGCGGTCAAAGGGAACGGCATTTTTTATGTAGCCCAGATAGAGGGTAAGCGAATTTCAAAATTCGATGCTCAAGGTAATTTCTGTGGCAACATAACTTCTATTTCCGGCTATGGCGATCTGCGCGGCCCATTTGATGTATTTGCCGCACCAAGTGGAAATTTGTATATAGCTGATACATTGGGACATTGCATACTGGTATTAGATCCAGCCGAAAAACTGGTACTAAAACTGGGTAAGGGCAAAGCTTCCGCCGAACCCGGCGAATTTCAGCAACCGCATTTTGTATACGCTGACGAAACACTCGGACATATCTATGTTTCCGATACCCTGAATAACAGGGTACAGCTATTTGATCTGACCGGTAAACTCCTCAAGATAATCAGGTGTGAACCCGCACGAACCGGTCTCCGCAGTTATACTGTGGGCATTTCCTGCGATTCGTCCGGCAATCTGTATATAATGGACAATAGCGGCAGTTCTATTCATGTATATGATACACAGTTAAATTTCATCAAAACAATCGGCAATCGCGGTTCCAGTCCGGCCCAGTTCAATGATGCCTATGGGCTCACAATCCATAACGATACCATCTGGGTAGCCGATACCTATAATAACCGAATACAACATCTTTCGCTGAAGGGGAATCCGCTAAGTGTCTTCGGAGGCGAAGAAGGCAGCGATATTCACCATTTCAGTCACCCGGCTGACATCGGTGTCGATGCGAATGACAATTTATATGTAACTGATTGGAAAAATGCCCGTGTTATTAAACTCGATGCAAACGGCCATTTTCTAAGACAATGGGGCAATCCCAATACGGTAGCTGATTATCTACCCCCGAAAATTTATCCGCACAATCCATGCCGTGGGCCGATTACCATCGCCACGTATAGCGGTATAAATAAAGAGAGCGTGGACAAAGCCGCACAAGCCGGTGTGGACTGGATATATGTATCTTTTGACAACCAGTCCGATAATTGGAATATCAAATCTCAGGTAGACTATGCACATGTCAAAGGAATTAAAGTAGCGCCATCCATTGCGATTTACCCCCTTGGTTCAGGCCTATCGCGCTGGCAGGAGCATCCAGAGTGCTTCATGTGGAAAAAAGGGGAATCTGTGCCTGACACCTCTGCTCTATCCTATTTTTCCCCGGAGGTGCGGCAATGGCGGGCAAAACATATTGCCGAGCAGGTCAAAGAAAGCGGGGTTGACGGAGTACTGTTAGATTATATTCGTTACCCCGATACGATTTGCGGCTATGAACCCACCATGAAAGAAGCTTTCAAGCACGACACCGGAAAAGATGCCGACATCCTCGCACCGGATGATTTGGACTGGCTCAATTTCCGAGCCCGGTTTATTACGTTATTTATCGAAGAGCTTCGCTATGAACTGTCTCAGTTAGATAATCCTGTGGAACTGAGTGTGTATGTCGGCCCCGACTGGAAATCAGATTTGCAGACCGTGATACGTTCCTGGCGCGACTGGGTAAACATGGGAATCGTTGACAAA
>CAYTHV010000183.1:0-5049 GCA_964437685.1 uncultured Pirellulales bacterium | reverse complement strand
TTTTATACAAACGCCACGGCCTAACTCTGTTAGACCATGCCACACATCACTTGCACTTAAAATGGCTTTGTTTGGTTTTCGCTATTTCGCTTCCAATACAACGCTGCGCCATAGGCGCCGACGTGCTGGGGATATTCCGGCACAATGATGTCGCAATTTAATCGTGCGGATAATTCTTTTCTTAGAGCCTGATTTTGGCTGACGCCGCCGGTGTAGAGAATTTTGCAGTTTTTGCCGGGGCTGACCTGCGCAAAAAGTCCCTGGATTTGACTGGCTACGGCGACAATCAAAGCCTTGATAATATTTTCTTTTTTTTCGCCTTTGGCAATATGCGAAATAATTTCCGTTTCGGCAAATACGGTACAGGTCGCCGATAAACTTAAGGCCTTGTCGGCTTTTTGCGAAAGTTCGTCAAGCTCGCCAACGGTTATGCCGAGGGATGCGGAAGTGACTTCAAGAAACTTGCCGGTGCCGGCGGAACATTTCTGGTTCATCGCGAAATCCACCACTTTGCCGGTTTCGTCCATCACCACGACTTTGCTATCCTGGCCGCCGACATCAATAATCACGGCAGCCTCGGGATTAATGCGGAATCCGCCCATCGCCAGAGCGGTAATTTCCGTGATTGCTTTATCGCAAAAGCCGACCTGTTTTCTTCCGTAGCCTGTGGCGACAACGCCGCAAACCGCAGATTCGGCAATGCAGCACTTTTCGAGGAGTCTACTGTAGCCTTCGCGACAAGAGGCATTGATATCGGCGCCGCGGGGCAGAAGCAGTCTTCCGATTACATTTTCATCCCTGTCAATCAGGACGAGTTTGATATATGAAGAACCCGCATCTATGCCAAGATTATATTGCATTGGTTTTGTATTGTAAATTAAAAAAGGAATGCCGCAGACGGCATAGATATTTATCCGAAGCTGGAAGCTTCGGCTACTTTGCTGATTTTTCGCAGAGTTCCTTAAACGATTCTATTCGCAGTTTGATTTGCTCTTCGGCGTAGAAATCGGGATTGGCCATATCGGACTCTATCACTACCGACGGGATCGCCTTTTTTGACAGCCTTTCACGAAGCGGGACAATATCCGCCAGTGCCCGGCGACAGCTCCGGTTGGCGTGAATGACAACGCCGGAAATCGCATAGTCCTGAATCAACGCTTCCACCCAATGCAGCTTACTTTCCAAAGACCAATTCAAATAGGTTCCGCTATAAGCGGTTATCAGGGAGTCGATGTCATTCCCGCCGCGGCCATAGTCCAGATTCCACCACAGGGTATAATCGTTGAGCACGATTTGAAATTCGTGGTCAAAATCACGAGGGAATTTGGTTGGAAGAAACCACATCGGATAGCCGTGCCACAACAATCGAACGGCCTCTGTTGAACTATAAGAGTCGGATTGGGAGTGCTCATTGCTCAGAGCTTGATAATAATCACACGCCGCCTGTGTACCGCGGGCGACGACAATTGGAAAAAGAGCATTAATAATTTTATCCGCACTGATTATGGCGGGGGTTTTTTTATTGAGATTGTGGATGTCTTGCCACCATTGACACGCCTGACGACTGAAAGCGACCTGACTGCTTAACTGGCTGTAATCAATGTCGTGTGAGGTGTACTTTTTGACAAACGCAATCAGCGATTCGTATTGCCGTGCAATATAACGGCGGATAGATTCAGAATCTCCAACGGGAGCGGGATAATCAATTGTGAATAAAGGGAGATTCTTTTTCTGTGCAAGCAGGCTAAACCACAAGTTGGTCGTTCCGCACTGGTTATTGGTGGAGATCAGCATATCCGGCTCGGGCAGTCCGCCATAGGGAAGCCGCGGATAATTCTCCGCCCCAAAGGAGATCATTGAATACGAGCATAAGTCCTGTGCAAAAGACCCCATCGAGGAGGTGTGTATCATATCCCGGCTTTTATTCGAAGCTGCACAGACCACGGCATAGCTTTCCGGATACATGCAGACAACGCCCATTGCTCTGAGGATTTCCACCGGCGTAAACGCAGAGACATACGCAACCGGACGGCCTTCCTTTTTGGCCTGAGCGCCGGAAAGATAGTAATCAGTAAAGATTTTGGCAAGGATGGATTTGCTGGACTCCACGTCAGTTCTTCCCCGCCATTTCAACAAAGGATTCGATTCTTAACGCATCGCGTTCGTGGACATCCAGCCTGCCGTGGTCAACTTCGAGCATCAGGCAATTAATCTGCATTCGTTTGAGCATCTCCAGTTTTGCCAGATAATTATGAACATGGGGTTCTCAGAATTTCTGGTTGATGAAAATCACCCCATCAAGATTCAAGTCCCGGAGTTTATTTCGAAAAGAATCTTCCTGATTCTGTGCCGTGTCATTCATGGTCGGGCTGGGGGATGCAAGCAGATATCTTTCCGCGATATTTTCATATAGGTCGCCCTGAAGTTCCACATCCCGGTCGCAATATCGGACGCCATTGGTGATGTCCTCATCAACCAGACAGCCGCCCAATTCTTCAATCTTTTGCAGAAGCGGGTAGTGATCGACAAGCGGGCCAATGATCATAAATCTTTTTTGTCGCTTGCCGTCAGATGGTTTGCAGGAACCTAAATCGATGACCTGTTGAAGCATTGTGTTGTATTGATCGCGATCCAGAATCAGGCCAGCGGTCATCAGAATAACAGCTTCAGAACCTTTGAGAGAAATACCGCCGGTTTTTCGGAGGCCATACAGTTTTCTGAGCATTTGGCGGGTTTGATTATACTGTTCAATACTCTTTTTAAGCGAAACCTCCGACCGCTCTGATCCGATGAGCCGGCTTAACTTTGCAGCAAATATGCGAAGCTGGTCAGCAAAATAGAGAATTGAATCACGGTCATTGCGGACCGGATGCAGCAAAGTGCATGCAGGCGGGGTTTTGATCTGGCAATCCCAGATATCCCGTAATACTCGTAATGAATCACAGGAATTGGGAAAAACAACTATATCCATCGATGAAAACGCGCCCGCACAGGCGGCGGAAAAAATATCCTGAACAAATGAACAGACTGGATTGGACAGAGTTCGATGCGGTGCATTGGGGGCACTATAGACTCCAATAATCCTGACTGGATGAAAACCCGCAGCGGCAATGATCTCTTCGGGAATATAATTGGAAAAGCAGCCCGCAATAGGACGGCCCTGCTTACGAATATCCTGAAGATATTGCTGTCTGCAATCTGGATTGGTGATCACGTCTTTACATTGTGATAAAATTTGATGAAGCGTTGTTTCCATCGATTGAAACCACAGATTGCACAGATTTTATTTCGCCACAGAGGGCACAGAGAAAAAAGTTCTTAGTTTTTAGTTCGTAGTTTGCGGAATTTTTCCTATTTTATTTTTTCACCATGAAGAGCTTGAAGAACGGGAAGAGATAAGATTCGTTTTTAGTTTTCAATTGGCAGAGCAGCCCTTGAAATCTTCTCGTTGTAAGTCAAAATGTAAGATGTCAACTTTTTGACCTTTTATGATTTGCTCTTTTGTCAGCGCCTTGTTTATTCTGAATCCCAGTTTTTTCATGGTAATGATGCTGGCGATATTCTCCGCTCTGGCATGTGCCCATATTTTTTCAAGCCCAAGAACCTCAAATCCCCACTTCATCGCCGCAACTTCCGCTTCCAGCATCACTCCTTTGCCCCAATACTCTTTCTCGCCGATGACAATAAAAATTTCGGCAGATTTTTGGTCCGTGTCGATTCCGACGAAGCTGAGCAATCCTATTGGATTGCGTTCTTTATTTTCAATCCGCCAATCGATGCGGGATTTGTCATACTGGATTCGTTCAAACCATTTTACGGTTTTCTCCAGTTCAAGCGGTTCTTCCAAAATCAGCGTTTTGCTGATATCGGGATCGTTGTACCACTTGACCTTAAGCGGCAAATCTCCCTTTTCGAGCGGACGAAGAAAGAGGCTGGCAGAGTGAATAGTTTGAGATTCGGAGTCCATCTTATTACCATCATAAAATCAAATATCAAAAAGCAAAAATACAATGTAAAAACTAAAAAGAATTTTTTCCGCCAAAACATGATTCCATTATGTCGCCCCTGCAGGGCTCCTGTTTATATTTAACGCTTACCCAGGGCGCTGCCCTGGGCTAAGTTATTCCGCCCCGGTGGGGCTTAAAATAGTTTTGAGTTCAAAGTTCTTAGTTTTTAGTTAATGAATTCCGGGGGTTTCCACCCCCGGCTATTTTATCACGACCCCGCCGGGGTCTAACAAATATAAAGTTTTCACAAAGTATTTTCCAGTTATAAAAAATCTGGAACCAGAAACCAGAAATCAAAATGCATAATTTCGGAACATATCGTCGAGCGATTGGCGTGAGCGAATGAGTCGGAAGTTCTCGCCGTGCGGGGCGACAATCGCCGGGGCGGGATTGATAAACGGCGGAGACATCACCACCGAATACGCACCGGCCTGACCCATGACAAGATAATCACCCACCTGCGGCAATGGGCCGGAGACATCGGTCAGTAAATAATCTTTTTCCATGCAGGTCGAACCTACCACACTGAAAGTCGCATCGGGACGCGCGGCATCGTCCTGCGCAATACACTCCCACGGCTGATTGCGGGTGTGCATGGTGGGTTTGGCGTGGAAAATACTGCTATCAACCGTAACCAGCGTTTTGCCTCTGATGGTCTTAACACCGATAACTTTAGTTACCAAACTTAAGACATTGGCAACCATCGCAATGCCGGGTTCCAAGACCAGAGTCGGTTTTTTCGCCTTTGCCCAACCGCTTTGGTGCAGGACATCGCCTATGGTTTTGGCATATTGATCCAACGCCGGAACATCACCGAAACCCATACACTCCGGCACCTGGCCGAAGATGCCGCCGCCGACATTGATATATTCCACCGTTGAAGGGAAATATTTTTCAGCAATGTCGCATAATGTTTTGGCAATTGTTTCATAACACTTCAGGTTGCGGCCTGCGGTGGACGTGTGGCCGTGCAAACTTACAATCTTAAGATTAGCCGCCAGCTTCCAGCTCCCAGCTTCCAGCTCAATCGGACTGATTCCGA
>CAYTHV010000182.1:0-5076 GCA_964437685.1 uncultured Pirellulales bacterium | reverse complement strand
CTCACGGGGCGCCGCTCGGCGATGACGAAATCAAACTGATTAAAAAGAATTTCGGTTGGGATCCGGAAAAGAAATTTGTCATCCCCGCCGAAGTTGCCGCCAATATGGGCCAGTGCAAAGATAAAGGCAAAAAGGCACAGGCCGACTACCAGAAGATGTTTGACGCCTGGGCCGCGGCGTATCCGGAACTGGCCAAAGAGATGAAAGATGCGTTGTCCGGCAAGGTTGTTATCGATGATAGCAAACTGCCGAAATTTGACCCTGCAACCCCAATTGCGACACGCTCTGCTTCATGCAAAATGCTCGATGCGCTGATGCCGTCGATGCCGCTGATACTGGGTGGTTCGGCAGACCTGACGCCTTCAAACAATACCCATTTCAAGGGTGCACAGGATTTCCAGAAAAAGAGCCCTGAAGGTCGTTATCTCCGCTATGGCGTTCGTGAACACGCGATGGGTGCTATTATGAATGGCATTGCCGTCAGTGGAATTCTACGGCCTTACGGCGGCACGTTCCTGGTTTTTGCCGATTACATGCGTGGTGCGATTCGTGTTGCGGCGCTGTCGAAATATCCGACAATTTTTGTCTTCACGCATGACAGTATTGGCGTCGGCGAAGACGGCCCAACCCATCAGCCCGTCGAGACGGTTGCCTCACTGCGTATCCTTCCGAACCTGTTGACATTCCGGCCTGCGGATGCCAACGAGACGGTCTTGATGTGGAAGTATATCCTGGAACACAAAGATGCACCGGTTGCCACGGCATTAACAAGACAAAATCTGCCGATATTGGACCCAGCCAAATACCCGGGTATGAAGAATTTCAACAAGGGAGCCTATGTGCTGGTTGCCCAGGATAAGCCCGATGTTCTGCTGCTGGCCACAGGCTCAGAAGTCTCTCTGGCGATGGAAGCCTGCACAAAGCTGGCTGCCGAAGGCGTCAAGGCACAGGTTGTTTCAATGCCGTGCTGGGAATTGTTCGAAAAGCAGGATCAGGCCTACAAAGACAGTGTTATTCCGTCGTCGGTTAAAGCTCGTGTTGGCGTCGAAGCGGGTATCCGGATGGGCTGGGATCGCTGGATTGGTGACAAAGGCGAATTTGTCGGAATGCTCGGCTTTGGCGCGTCCGGACCGGCGAAGACCTGCTTTGAAAAATTTGGCATTACTACCGATGCGGTTGTCGCAGCGGCAAAGAAAAGTATTCAGAAAAAATAATCGTTTTGAAATACAAAACGTTAATCAGGACGCTTTTTATCTGCAATTCAACAGTCTGTTTTGTAACATCTTAAGGCCGCTTACGCGGCCTTTTTTTATGCCTTGAAAACCATTCCAAATACATTTTTTAAAAAATCTGAAAAAAACCAGGTCCGATATAAAGTTTTTGTTCTTACCTCCGATAATAGTCTAAGAAGTGTCAGGCAATATCTATTTTACTGAGACGAAACATTATTAGACTGAAAAAAAACTAAAGTTTGCAAAGAATCTTCCGATAATGTCTTAAGAATGATGAAGAAGCCGAATGTTTTATCGGAACAACAGCAACAATGGTAAGAAGAATTTAATCATGGTTAAGGAGATACAAAGATGTTAGCAATTAAAAACAACATTATGGCTGAAAACGCCGCGAGACAGTTGGGTAAATCCTATGACGCCTTGGGCAAATCTGTTGAACGGCTCTCTTCTGGATTACGCATTAATAGTGCTAAAGATGATGCGGCTGGACTGGCGGTTCGTGAATTGATGCGTGCCGATATTGCGGTGATCAAACAGGGATCTCGCAATGCTCAGGACGCCATTAGTATGCTGCAAACGATGGAAGGGGCAATGGCCTCAATTGACAGTGTCCTGATTCGTATGAAAGAGCTGGCCGAACAAGCTTCGACAGGATCGTATTCCGAACAGCAGCGTAATATTATGAATAATGAATTCCAGCAGATGATTCTGGAAATGGATCGGATTGCGGATACGACGCAATTTAACAGCATCAATATGCTCGACAGCGCAACCGGCTCTCAGACTATTCACTTTGGTATCGGATCCTATATCGATATCGCCTCGGTTGACGTTCGTTCTTCGGCGCTGATGGATAGCGCAACGATTAGCATTGCCGGCGCCGATGGTACAAACGCCCAGGCGGCATTAACTCAAATTACCTCGGCGATTGAACGCAAAGACAGTGCTCGTGCGAGCTTTGGTTATATGATGAACCGCCTCGAAAGTACCAACGAGGTGTTGAATATTCAGGCCGAAAATCTGATGTCTGCCGAATCGCGTATATCGGATGTGGACGTGGCGACGGAAATGGCTTCTCTGACTCGCAACCAGGTGCTCGCTCAGGCGGGTATCTCGATGCTGGCTCAGGCCAATACGATGCCCCAGATGGCTTTGAATCTGCTCAATGGATAATAATGGGAACTTCTTACCATGATAGATGACGGCCGGGTTCCTGACAGACCCGGTCGTCCTCGTTTTGGAAATGTTTTATACCTTATCAGACGCAGCGGAATTCAAATAAGGATATTCTATGAATCAGTTCGAAACATATCGCCAAAATGCAATTACCACGCAGTCACCGACTCAAGTGGTGGTCTTGTTGTATGAAGGCGCGGTTCGGTTTCTCAAGCAGGCACAGCAGGCTTTGCTGCGTCGTGACTATGCTAAAAAAGCATACTTTATAGGCCGTGCGCAGGAAATTGTATTTGAATTAAATGCGTCTTTGAATATGGAAGCGGGAAAAGATGTTTCAAAAAATCTCAGATCGCTCTATACGTTTGTATGGATGCATCTGGGTGACGTTTGTGTACGCAATGATATAAAACTTCTGGAGCGCCTTATTTATATTCTGGAAGATCTGGCCGGTGCCTGGAAAAAAATTTCCGCGTAACACCGCAAATAAATATTTTGTACAGCCCTTTTTTTGCCGAACAGGGCATTGAAATTACAATTTTATTACCGCTAAACAGCGGGGGTAACCGCGCTGGTGAGTCATTTTTGCGCCTCCGATAAAAATTTCTTTATCAATACTTTCTCATGAGATCATAGTTGCGGTTTGATATTCTGTGGAACATTGCCGTCTAAGTCCTATTTGTTCTAATAAAAAATGATTTTTCTTAAAAAATATTTAATGAAAAAGCCGGTTTTATTGCTGCTGACCCAAACAATATCGGGCCTTGTTGTAAAACAAAAAAAACATGATGCTCAATACTTAAGGGGCGATAAAACTTTGCGATAATTGAGCGTGAATCGTTCTGCATTTGTGATTCGCATGGACGGAACATAAGAACGAGTATTATTAAATCAAGGAGTTACAGATATGCTGGCAATCAAGAATAACATTATGGCGGACAACGCCGCGCGACATTTGGGAAAGAGCTATGAAAAGCTGTCCAAATCAATTGAACGCTTGTCTTCCGGCCTTCGAATTAACGGCGCCAAAGACGACGCCGCGGGATTGGCAGTACGCGAATTAATGCGCGCCGATGTTGCCGTGATTAAGCAGGGCACACGCAATGCCCAGGATGCGATCAGTATGCTGCAGACGATGGAAGGTGCCATGGCTACCATCGACAGCGCCCTGATTCGTATGAAAGAACTGGCCGAACAGGCTGCGACAGGTTCCTATTCCGAACAGCAGCGTAATATTATGAATAACGAATTCCAGCAGATGATCGAGGAAATTGATCGTATTGCGACCACCACGCAGTTTAACAGCATTAACATGCTCAACAGCGCCACCGGTGTCAATACAATTCATTTCGGCGAAGGCTCAAGTATTGATGTATCTTCTGTGGATGTCCAATCGACCTCGTTGTTTGATAGTGCCTCAATAGGTATCTCCGGTACGGATGGCGCCAATGCCATAGCCGCACTGACGCTGGTCGGTACGGCCATTGAGCGTAAAGACAGCGCTCGTGCCAGCCTCGGTTATATGATGAACCGCCTGGAAAGTACCAACGAGGTGTTGGGTATTCAGGCTGAAAATATGTTGGCGTCTGAGTCACGTATATCGGACGTTGACGTCGCCAGCGAAATGGCGTCATTGACCCGTAACCAGGTTTTGGCACAGGCCGGCGTATCCATGCTGGCACAGGCCAACACAATGCCTCAGATGGCGTTGAATTTGCTTAAATAACACAAAAAGCTCCTAATAATAATAGAAAGCGGCCATCCTCAAATAATGGGATGGCCGTTTTTTTTGTCGCCAATCAAAGCAAAAAAAGAATCTTAAAAAAATTTTTTAAAAAAAATATAAAAATTTTTTAGTTAAGCAATCATTTCACCCACACCCGCCAAAGCAATATCGGTCTTTACCTAAATTAACAAAAAGTGCTATCCTGAGGGGTTAAGGCCTCAATTTTTTCACCGATAATGGGTTTGTCTAATAGATCATTGAGGTCTGTTAGGAAAAATGCCTGACAGGGGCAATTAAAAACTTTCTATTATTAAAGGAGTCACGAACATGCTGGCAATTAAGAACAACATTATGGCGGACAACGCCGCACGACACTTGGGACAGAGCTATGATAAGTTGTCCAAGTCAATCGAACGTTTGTCTTCAGGTCTTCGGATTAATGGAGCCAAGGACGACGCAGCGGGATTGGCAGTACGCGAATTGATGCGTGCCGATATCGCAACGTTAAAGCAGGGCAACCGGAATGCCCAGGATGCGATCAGTATGCTGCAGACGATGGAAGGTGCCATGGCTACCATCGACAGCGCCCTGATTCGTATGAAAGAACTGGCCGAACAGGCTGCGACAGGTTCCTATTCCGAACAGCAGCGTAATATTATGAATAATGAATTCCAGCAGATGATCGAGGAAATTGATCGTATTGCGTCCACCACGCAGTTTAACAGCATTAACATGCTCAACAGCGCTACCGGTGTCAATACAATTCATTTCGGCGAAAATTCAAGTATCGACGTATCTTCTGTGGACGTCCAGTCAACCGCGTTGTTTGACAGCGCCTCAGTCGGGATTTCCGGTACCGATGGCACCGCCGCCATAGCCGCACTGACAGAAGTAACCACCGCGATTGAGCGTAAAGACAGCGCTCGTGCCAGCCTCGGTTATATG
>CAYTHV010000181.1:0-5112 GCA_964437685.1 uncultured Pirellulales bacterium | reverse complement strand
AAGCCATCTCGTCGACGAAAAAGTGAAGCGGCAACGGCGGAATCGATGGCGGCTAAGCAGCGGGATATCAGTGTCAGTGAATTCTTCGCCAAGAATCGGCATTTGCTGGGTTTTGATAATCCCCGCAAGGCTTTGCTGACGGCGGTTAAAGAAGCTGTCGATAATTCGCTGGATGCCTGCGAAGACGCACATATTTTACCGGATATTACGGTAACCATTGCACAGGTGGACGGCAGTGAAAATAAGTTTCGGATGACGGTCAAAGATAACGGTCCCGGCATCGTCGCCAAGCAGGTGCCGAATGTGTTCGCCCGGCTGCTGTACGGCAGTAAATTTCATTCGTTGAAAATGAGCCGCGGACAGCAGGGTATCGGCATCAGCGCCGCCGGAATGTATGGACTTTTGACGACCGGCGAGCCAGTGCAGATTATTACACGAATCAATGGTAAAAAGCCGGCCAACCATTACCACGTCCAGATTGATACAACCAAAAATCGTCCCGAAATAAATCTGGATGAAGAGTGTGAATTTGACTTACCTACGGGAACCAGTGTTACAATTACGCTGGAAGGGCGATATCAAAAAGGCAAGCAAAGCATTGATGAGTACCTTGCACAGACGGCAATCGCCAATCCGCATGCTTCTTTTATATATAATGCGCCGGATGGTAATCGTTATGAATATCCCCGCCAAAGCCATGAAATGCCATTTCTTCCCATCGAGATTAAGCCGCATCCGTATGGCGTAGAAGTCGGTGTGTTATTCAAAATGGCCCGGCAGAGTGAATCGAAGACGATGAGCGAATTTTTGCGGAATGAGTTTTCGAGGGTCAGTCCCGCCGTTGCGGCGGGTATTTTAAAGCAGGCCAAGCTTTCGGTGCGGATGAAGCCGGGCGATATCACAATCAAAGATGCAGAAAAACTGCATGTGTCAATCAACGCGACGAAGCTGATGGCGCCGCCGACGGACTGTATCGGGCCGATTGGCGAAGAAAAGCTGGTCGAGGGATTAAAACGTGTCGTGGACGCGGAGTTTTACGCCAGTTGCACAAGGAAGCCGGCGGTTTATCGCGGCAACCCGTTTTTAGTGGAAGCGGCTTTGGCGTATGGATGCAAGGCAGGTTCAAATGGTGGTCAGGACGGCAGCGATGAGGATGAACCCGATTCAGCCGCAAATAAAGAAGAGAAAGATCAGTTGATGCGGCTGGTGCGATTTGCCAACCGTGTGCCGCTGTTGTATCAGCAGTCGGCATGTGCGACCTACAAAGCGGTGCTGGATGTGAATTGGCGAGGATACGGCTTGAGCCAGAGCCGCGGCGCTTTGCCGTCGGGACCGATTTTGCTGATGATTCATATTGCTTCAGTCTGGGTGCCGTTTACATCGGAAAGTAAAGAGGCTGTGGCTCATTATCCGGAAATCATCAAGGAAATCAAACTGGCAGTGCAGGAGTGCGGACGAAAACTCGGAATGCACGTCCGTAAGCAGCGACGAATCAAGGATGAAATGGTTAAGCGAGGCTACATCGAAATTTATCTGCCGCATATCGGACAGGCTCTTAAGGATATTCTATCGCTCAAGGATCCGCAGGTGGAAAAATTGGTCGATAAACTCAAGATAACCCTTGAAAAAACGAGGGCTGTATAGATATGGCACAGGAATTAATCATCAGCATCAGCGGGATGCGCGGCATTATCGGAGAAAACCTGTTCCCCGATACGGCAGCGGCATACGGAGCCGCATTCGGGACGTTTTTGAAAACAACCTATTCCGGTATAAAACCATCTGTTGCTATTGGACGGGACTCACGTCCTTCCGGGGCAATGGTGTTTTGTGCCGTTGCTTCCGGTCTGACTTCGGTGGGTGTAGAGGTGGTTGATTTGGGGATTTGTACGACGCCGGGTGTTGGCGTGATGCTGCGGCAACTGAAGTGCCAGGGTGGGGTTGTCATTACCGCCAGTCATAATCCGCTGCCATATAACGGTATCAAATTTTTGCTGGATAACGGAATTGCCCCGCCGAAACCGATGGCGGAAAAAATTCGCAGTGTTTATTTTGAAAAACAATTAAGTTATGTGGATTCTGTCGGTTGCGGAAAAGTTATTTCCAATGAACAGGCCACGGATGTTCACCTGAATAAAGTACTTTCAATTATTACGCCTTCACAGATTGCCGCGAAAAAATTTAAGGTAGTCCTTGACAGTGTTAATGGCGCCGGCGGACCGATAGGCATTGCACTGCTGGAAAAACTGGGTTGTTTAGTGGTGCCGGTTAATATCGAGCCGACTGGACTGTTTGCACATGGAGCAGAGCCGACGGCGGAGAATTTAAAAAGTCTCTGCGATGAGGTTCGCAATGCGAAAGCCGATATTGGTTTTGCTCAGGATCCGGATGCCGACCGTTTGGCGATTGTCGACAATAAAGGACGCTATATCGGTGAGGAATTTACGCTGGCGCTGGCGGGACAGTATATGTTCAGTAAGCATTCCGGCGGTGTTGCGGCGGCGAATCTATCAACGTCCCGTATGATTGATGATATTGCTGCCCGCAATGGCGGAACGGTCATTCGCACGCCGGTTGGAGAAGCCAATGTTGCCGAGGCGATGGTCAAAAACAATTGCATCATCGGCGGCGAAGGGAACGGTGGAGTAATTGATCTTCGTGTAGGTCCTATCCGCGACAGCCTTGTTGCGATGGCGATGACGCTGCAGCTTATGGCAGAAACCGGGAAATCAGTCGCTGGACTGGCCGATTCCCTTGGCGGCTATACGATGTATAAAACAAAATATACTGCAACCGCCGAACAAGCCGGTAAGATTATTGAACAGGCCAAACAGCTTTATCCTGAAGCCAGGATTAATGCCAGCGATGGTTGCAGATTCGATTTTACAGATGGCTGGCTGCATATTCGTACCAGCAATACTGAGCCGATTATGCGTGTGATTGTGGAAACTAAAGATTCCGCGGCGGCAAAACGTTACCTGGATGCGATGAGTCGGATTTGTGAAAAGGTCATTTGATGTCTCTTGAACGCCATGAGTTTGCCAATAAGCAAATACGCAGAGTAACCTATCTTGGCGTGTGGGTTAACGTTGGGCTGTCCATAGTCAAAATTATTGTTGGCTTATTGGTTGGTTCGCTGGCGTTAGTGGCGGATGGTATTCATTCGTTCTCTGATTTTGCTACGGATATCGCACTGCTGCTTGGAGTGTACTGGGGGCAAAAGAAGCCGGACGAAACTCATCCGTTTGGGCATGGCCGCTTTGAGACATTTGTAACCGTACTGATGGGTGGTGGTTTGCTTTTTTTAGGGTGTGGGATGATTTATAAAGCGGCGATATCGATCAGCCGGATGAATGCCAGCAGTGACCATCAGGTGCAAATTGGAGCAGGAGTTATCTGGACGGCATGTCTTGCCGTAGTCGCCAAAGAATGGCTCTATCGAATTACACGCCGGGTTGCCATGGAAACGCACAGTACGATGGTCTATGCCAACGCATGGGAACATCGCAGCGATGTTCTTAGCTCTATCGCGGTTATCTTTGGAGCGATTTCGGTGCGGTACTGGAATTACCCCCATGGCGATCAGATGGCCGCGATTATTGTAGGAATTATGATTCTCCTGGTTGCGATTAAAATTTTGGGGGATTGCTTTCACGAACTTTCCGAGCGGACAGTGGACTCCGAGACCTTACAGCAGATACAGGTGCTCATTACTAAACATCCGGGTGTACAGCAATGGCATCGGCTGCGTACCCGCATGGTTGGCCGTGAAGTTTTTCTTGATGTGCATATTCTGGTCGATGCGGCTCTCAATATCAAAGACGCTCACGCAATCGCCGAATCGCTTGAGACGGTGCTAATAGAGAACATTTTGCGACCGGTTAATGTGATGGTTCATATTGAGCCGGATTTGCCGGAATTGCGGAAGTAAAAGTTATATCTCTCAAACGGATAGCCTTATGCAGCGACAGTCTCCTATCTCACAAAGTCATAAGATCATGCTGATTCTTTTGTCATGCGTTTTTTTGTGGTCAATGATCTATCCGTTTGATTGGTTTACATGGTTTTTGGAAATGCTGCCGGTGGCGATTGCTGTGCCGATCCTGCTGTGGACATATCGGCGGTTTCGATTGACCACGCTGGTGTATCTGCTGATTTTTATTCACGGGGTAATTTTGCTGGTTGGAGCTAAATATACCTACGCCAGAGAGCCTTTATTTGACGGGCTGAAAGAATTATTCGGCTGGACACGAAACAATTATGACCGGTTGGGCCATTTTGCACAGGGATTTATTCCGGCGATTTTGGCACGCGAAATTCTATTACGTAAAACGACATTGAGACGGGGCGGAATGCTGTTCTTTCTGATTTTGTGCGTTTGTATGTTTATCAGCAGTACGTTTGAATTGTTTGAATGGTCAGTTGCTCTGGCAACGGGTTTGGCGGCAGACGATTATCTGGCTTTTCAGGGAGACGTCTTGGATACGCAAAAAGATATGGCGATGTGTCTGGTGGGTGCGATTGTCGCTTTGATTTCCTTGCGGCGAATTCACGACAGGCAGTTGAGTCAATCGTTTAGATCGAAGGCCGAGGACTAAGCAGCCAGTGATGATCGGATTGCTGAGTTAGCTTATAGCCGCCGGAGAGATGTTTACCTTCAAAAATAAGTTCTAATTCATGTTCAGTCTGATTTTCAAGAGTGTATTTTCCACGATCTGCGATGCGCACAGAACCGGTTTGTTTTTGTACCGGACCTTCATACGATAAAAATCGTAAAGGGTGGTTAAAGATTCGCTCGGCGGGAATTGTATCCGATGAAATTTGTTTTGGAGGAACAGCCAGCCGCCACGTCCAGAGGATGTCATCCATTTGCAGCATCAAATCCCAATGCACGCCCGCGGGAGTGGTGTGTTCCTGAATGACAAATTGTCGCAGTGGGCCGGTCATCGTCCGTCCCTGTAAATTCACGGTTTATCCAACGGACTGAATGGCAGTAATCGCAACGGTTGCGACAATGTCCTCTGCAGTGCATCCACGGGACAGATCATTGACCGGTTTGGCAAGTCCCTGTACGATGGGGCCAAAGGCTTCTGCACCGGCCAGACGCTGGGT
>CAYTHV010000180.1:1228-5117 GCA_964437685.1 uncultured Pirellulales bacterium | reverse complement strand
TCTCGGTGTTGGGTTCGTCAATAATCCCAACCTCAACCCCTCGTCGATCAGCATTCAGGAACTGGAAGTGCTGTATAAAGTCGGGACCTTTGGCGGGAATTTCGCGCGGGCTGCATTATTAATGCTGGTTCGACTGGTTTTTCTTGCGGCATTGGGGATTACATTAACGACGTGGCTTTCCTTTCCTGTAGCGGTTTTGGCATGTATCGTTATTTTTTCTGCCGGTCTGGTCAATGGTTTTATTGTCGATTCGATTGACAGTTTAAGCGCGGGGATCGGAATGGTCTATATGTTTACGGTCAAGCCGCTGCTTACGGCGCTGCCGCGGTTTGATGGTAATTTCAATCCCTCGGGATATATTGTATCCGGACGAATCATTCACTGGCTGTTTCTTCTTAAAGCCGCGGGCGAGACCATTGGAATTAAGTCTATTTTACTTTTGGCGTTGGGTATGCTGGTATTCCGGCGCAGAGAAGTGGCCAAAAGTTCAGTATAAGGAATTCGATTCATGCGCTGGAAACACTATGGAATCATTTTAATAGCGATAATCATTGCCGGGGTGATGCTGACGTTGGCAGCCCGGCAGCAGGATGGTATCCGCGCCGATCGCGACAAGATGGGTTTGTCTCTAAAGACCGATCTGGGCGATGCGCCGCCGTCACTGGCATTTGCAACGGTGGCAATGGGGGCCTTTCGCGGCTTAATTGTCGACATCCTGTGGATGCGGGCTGACGACCTGAAGCAAAAAGGGCAGTTTTTTGACGCGAAACAGCTTGCCGACTGGATTACGCTTTTACAGCCCCGGTTTCCGCAGGTGTGGGATTTCCAATCCTGGAATATGGCATATAATATTTCCGTGGCGATTCCCAATACCCAGCCGGCGGAGCGCTGGCGATGGGTGCGCAATGGCTATGAATTGCTGCGAGACAAAGCGATCCCGCTCAATCCGCAAAGCATTGTCCTGTATCGGCAGCTTTCCTGGATATTTCTTCATAAAATAGGCGAGATTTCCGATGATTGCCATAGCTATTACAAGACCGAATTGGCCTTGTCAATGCAGCAATTATTGGGAGATCTGACCAATGTTAATTTTGAAAAACTGGCGGCGGCGCCCCTGACTCTCGATGCGATGCTTGCGGATGCCGAGGTCGCCAAATTCATCGATGAACTTAAGAAAGCCGACCCTGCTTTTGCGCAAACTGATAAATTGATTGAAAATTTCCTGTCCCTGCGTCAAACGCCGGATCGTTTTTCCAAAGAGGCATTACAAACACTGGAACTGAATCGGGAAAATCCCGCTCTGGAAAAATTTGACGCTTTCGCGCGGGCCTATCAGATACGTCATGTCTGGAAGATGGACATCGCGTACATGCAAAAGCTCAATGGAATGTATGGGCCGATGCGTTTTGAAGATCCGAACCAGCGCGATCCGCTGAATTGGGAACACCCCGCAGCGCATGCGATCTATTGGTCGGCCCGGGGGCTTGAGTTTGCCGGAAAAACGGAAACCTATCGCGTGGATGAAAAGAATACCGACCGTATTATTTTCCACAGTCTCCAAATGCTGTATCGTTCGGGTAAGACTGTCATCTATACCAGCAGGGATGGCAAAAAAGACCTGTTTTTGCGTCCGGATTTGCGAATGTTTGCCAGTTGTGACCAGACCTGGAAGAAAGTCATTGAAAAATATGAAATTCTTGAAGAGGGCAATCCCAAAGCCGTTCGCGGCGGGCACAAGAATTTTCTTGAAAACGCCGTGATGACGTTTTATCAAAGCGGCCACTTGAAACAGGCGTTGGAAATCTATAAAGAATTAATCACTCTGTATCCTAAAGACGAGCAGGGGTATGAAATTGCGAACTATAAATTGCCGATGATTGAGTTCCTGAAAAAAGGGATGAAAGAAGAATTTCAGGGGCTTGGCATTCGCGATGCGGTTGAACTTATCAACGGGATGCTGAAAGAAAGTTATTTTCGTTACGCCATTCACGATGACAATGAGTCTGCGGCACGTGAAAAAATGGCGACGGAAGTCTTTACATTCTATCAAAAAGAACACTCCGACGAAATGTATCGTGTCGGAATGCCGTCGCTGGAGCTGCTTCGTTATACGGCTTTTATGGATTTTCTGAATGACCCGCTTTATCCCGAGGAAATGCGGCTTGGAATGCTTGGACGGATGCAGGTCGAGCGTCCGGATCTGTTTGAGAAAATACAAAAACAGGAACAGCTATTTTTTGAAGAGCTTCGCAAAGAACAGGAAAGTCAGCAGAATGCGGAACAGCCGGGTGAGGCGGCACAATAAAACATAGCATCACGAGCATCAAAAATAGTTTGCACTCAATCAAAAGTGTCGACAAACACATCGTATATTGAAAAACGATATAGTTTTTCCTATTATGAGGATATGAAATAAATAATGACAACAGATAAAAAACATGGACTATTTGCAAGGATAACGCTTAATATTCGCAATAGGCTGATTAGCGGCATCTTCGTAGTTGTGCCTTTTGCTGTCACCGTCGTTATTATTATGTGGTTATTCAATATCCTTGCTAAAATTATTCAGCCGATTGTCGCGAAGGTTCTTGAGTTTTTACGCAATATTCACCTTATTCGCGAATTACCTCAGACGTATATGGAGTTTGCGGTTTCTCTGGCGACAATTTTATCGCTGCTGTTTTTAATTTATCTGATTGGCGTAATTGCCAAATATGTTGCCGGACGGCGGCTGCTGGCGCTGGGTGAGACAATGCTGATGAAAATTCCGCTGGTTCGGACGATTTACTCGGCCACTAAGCAGGTAACCACCGCATTGACGATGCAGGACAGCGCTTCTTTTAAATCTGTCGTGCTCGTGGAGTTTCCTCGCTCGGGATGCTATTCGCTTGGTTTTCTGACGGGCTTTGTTATGGACGCAAAAGGGGATAAACTCTGCAAGGTATTCGTTTCGACGACTCCCAATCCGACAACCGGTTTTTTTATTTTACTGCCGGTAAATGAGGTTCGCAGGATTGAAATGACTATCGAGGAAGCATTTAAGATGATTATCTCGGCGGGAATTGTCGCACCGGAAAAACTTGTGTTTTCAGATCAACTGATGATTTCCCAGTAATAATTTGGATGATAGGGCGGCTTTGCTGCGGAGTGTATTTTAGTATCAATGAAAACCGAACTCTTAGATTATCATTTACCGCCGGAACTGATTGCCCAGACGCCTGCTGAGAAACGTGCCGCCTCCCGGCTGCTTGTTCTGCACCGTCAGACGGGCAGGCTGGAAGATCGCTTTTTTGCCGACTTGCCGGAATATCTCCATTCCGGCGATTGTCTGGTACTCAATAATACCAGGGTTCTGCCGGCGCGGTTTTATTTCCAGCGTTCGACGGGATTGCGGATGGAGGCTCTGTTTTTAAATGAGCCAACCTTCGGCCAGTGGCAGGTGATGGTTAAAAACGCCCGCCGAATTAAGCCCGATGAGACGCTTGTTTTACTTGACAGAGAAAATCAACCCGCGGTGTCGTGTAAGGCTCTAAGCCGTATGGATGAGGGCAATTGGCTTATCGAACCGCAGGAAAAAACATCCGCCGAAACAATTTTATCCCGCGTTGGTTTTGCCCCTTTGCCGCCTTATATTAAAAGAGACGGCCAGACCGATCCTGCGGCAAATGACTTGTCGCGGTATCAAACAGTGTTTGCAGAAAAGCCCGGTGCCGTTGCCGCTCCTACGGCAGGGCTCCACTTCGATCAGTCGATGCTTGATCAACTGAGTCGGCAGGGTGTTCAGTCCGCACGGGTTACGCTTCATGTTGGGACTGGGACATTTAAACCCGTCCAGACGGAATTGCTGGAAGAACACCCCATCCATTCAGAATACTATGAAATGCCCGCC
>CAYTHV010000180.1:0-1218 GCA_964437685.1 uncultured Pirellulales bacterium | reverse complement strand
GCCGAGGCTGCGGATAAAATCAATGCCATTCACAATGCAGGGGGGCGTATTATCGCAATTGGCACGACATCCGTTCGGACTCTTGAGGCGTCTGTCTGCAACGGCGTTGCGGCGCCCGCCGCGGGCCATACCCGCCTGTTTATCACGCCCGGGTATCGTTTTCAATTGGTAGATGCGATGGTGACGAATTTTCATTTGCCTCGCTCGACGTTGCTGGCGCTGGTCGCTGCGTTTGCCGGGTTGGACAACATTATGAATGCGTATCGTCACGCCATTGAGAACCGCTATCGTTTCTATTCGTACGGCGACGCGATGCTGCTGCTCTGATTATTGAGCCTTTCTCGTTACTGCTTGTTTATCTATGTGTTCTTTGTCGGGCTGGAATTGAATTTATAGCATTTCTGGGTACAGATTCCAATATATTGGCGTTAATGTAAGCTTTTTGAAAACGTCCTTGCCAGCCATGATGCTTGTCCGACATGGATTGACTATGACAAAGACGGATTGCCGGATTTAGTCGTTGAGGCCGAGGAAGAATATCTCTATATCTGAAAAATCCCTATTTGATGGCAATTGACCGCCATAGAACAGTCTTTTTTTTATCCAGAACTAAGATTGGCCGGATTTACTAAAAAAGTAAATTTTGCACTGATTTTTTTTGCAAAATAGCGATATTTTAGGTAGAGTAAACAAGACGATATCGGGATAGGTTTTTCAATATCGTCTTGTTCTTTAATATCATAATGGCTCTTGTCAAGATTATGAGTAATGGTTAGGTCAAGGGGTATGGCAGACATTTCATGCCAAGCGATTTATTTTGATAACTATTTGTAAATAGATGACTTGGAGGAGTGGCAGAGCGGTTTATTGCGACGGTCTTGAAATTCTTTAATAAAACCTTATTATTACGCAAATAACGTATATTTAAGCACTTAACGGTTATCAGGTTTCGCACTTTGGGATAGATATTGCATCCTTTGGTTGTAGTACGGTTGTAGTTTTTTGCAACAACATTTAAGTTTTTGTAATGGAGTTTAAGCCAAAATTAATCTAAAAAAACTTTTGCAAATCCTATAATTCGACGATACAATATGTAATCAGATATAAAGATATGGTGACGTATTGTGGCGTTTTTGAAAATGGATAAAAAGAGCAAAGTATTGGAGTATGTCGCCCGAAAAGGGGCGATTTCTGTCAAGGATATCGAGGCATTGAATA
>CAYTHV010000179.1:0-5179 GCA_964437685.1 uncultured Pirellulales bacterium | reverse complement strand
TGGCAATAGAAGAGTAGTTGACAAGTTGTCCAATGCGCCCCGCGATCAGCCGTAATAGGTTCATCATGCATTTCATCAGAAACAGTATGATTGCCGTCACCGCCAAACGATTCACACTGGTGCGGATCAGAAAATGCGTCTTGGCCGCTTGTGATGCGCAAAACAATTCATAAATATCACTCTCTCGGTCAGCGATATGAACACAACGATCGGGATCTCCCAGTTTCTCAGTTGATACCCTATTCCGCATGAGTAGCCCGCAGATTTTTAAACGCTTTCGGAGAGACGCCAAAGATGTTCTTGAAAGTTCGTGAAAAATGAAAAGCGTCGTCGAAGCCAAGCTTATGAGCAATTTCCTTGATGAGCATATCTGGTTTATGCAGCTCTTCCGCGGCAAAGGCCATTTTTAGGTGTATCAGATACTGATAGGGACTCTGAGTGTCAAGCCTCTGAAAGAGCCGACATAAATACGCAGGATCGATCAGGCATGACTGGGCAATATCCTGCAAATTATGCAACTGAACAAAATGTTCCTTGATGTATTGTCTGCATCGTTGATAGGTTTCAATGGATTGTGAAACTTTTGCTTCCTGGTTGACGGCAGTTTCAGTAATTCGATAAAATAGATATTCCAGCAATGCAGAACAAAGCATCGGTTTGTAGGGGCTGCCAGAGATGCCGTGATTAATCATCTGTTCAAAGATTCGGATTATTTCATCAGGACGTTTTGTTTGTATTGCCGTGCCAATTCCCAAGGTCGTTTTCAACATTTGCCGTGCCGCTGGGCCTGCAAAGTCAATGAAGTATTTGACCATGGATTGATTCGGATTGGCAGTGATTCTCTGGCTGACTTTAGGACCATAAGAAAATACCGTTCCAGCGCTTAGTTTGAACTTTCTATTATTTAATATCGCTTCCCCAGCCCCCCTGGAGACAAATTCTATCGAATAATAAGGAAAATCTTTCCTGTCGATAATAAAATCGGGGCGAGTATGTTCACGCCCTCCACACACGACTTTAAGGCGTATGTCCCTTATTCTGGCTCCTTCGATGTAAAAACGCAGGGCGTTTTCAACTTGTTTAGAGAAAAAATCGGGTTCTTTGGTAATATTCATTTAAATTCAGGTCAATAATTGGCATATATTAGTCAATAATTGCTATTTTTTACAGCTATAGATGCATTATAATGTATTTGTGATTATGATTGCAAAGCAATATTATACAGGTACAGAAAAATAGAGTACATTTGAAAGGATAAGTCTATGGCCAGAAATAATTTAAAAGCTGTCGATGTTGTAAAAAAAGATGATCTGATTGTGATCGGCGGAGCCGGCGGATTTATCGCAGGCGCCCTGACAAAGTATTTCAAGGAGCAGGGATTTTCACGAATCCGGGCAATCGACAAAAAGCCCGTTTCCGAATGGTACCAGGTCGTTCCCGGTGTTGAGGATTTGTGCATGGATTTAAGCGAAAAAAAATGTGCGATTGAAGCCTGTAAGGGGGCAAAAGAAGTCTATAATCTGGCCGCCGATATGGGGGGCATGGGGTTTATTGAGCGTTTTCGGGTCGAATGCCTTAGAAGCGTTTTGATTAATACACACATGATCGAAGCGGCTTACAGGGCTGGTGCGGAGCGGTATTTCTTTTCATCCTCCGCTTGTGCGTATAATGTGGAACTGCAAAAAGACCCACACGTTCGTGCGCTGAAAGAATCCGATGCCTATCCGGCGATGTCCGAGCGCGGGTATGGCTGGGAAAAGCTGATTTCAGAGATGTTCTGTCAGGAATACTGGGCGGAACGCGGGATGAAAACAGCAATCGCCCGATTCCACAATGTATATGGTCCGTATGGCACATGGGATGGCGGCAGAGAAAAAGCTCCCGCGGCGATTTGCCGGAAAGTCATCGAAGCCAAAGACAGCGGCAAGCTGGAAATTGACATTTGGGGCAACGGCCAGCAGACACGCAGCTTTATGTATATTGACGATTGCATTCAGGGTATTGATATGATTACGCACTGTGAGGAGTTGATTGCAACGCCAATCAATCTTGGATCCAATGAGCTTGTGGCTATCAACAAGCTCGTTGACTATGCCGAAGAAATCGGCGGCGTCAAACTCAAACGCCACCATGACTTAAATGCACCTCAGGGTGTAGCCGGCCGAAATAGTGACAATACATTTATCAAGGAAGTCTTGAACTGGGAGCCGAATATGCCGTTTAAAAATGGGCTTGCCAAAACATACAAATGGATCGAGCAGCAGTATAACGACCGCAAGGCCGGCAAACGTACCATCAGCTAAGACCGAAGCCGAAAGAAAAGAAACTACTATGAGCAACAGGAGTATCACAGACATTGTCAGCCAGATACAATATCGCTTGGCGCTTGCCGGCGGGTGGATTGATCAGCCTTTTGTATCAAAATGTAACCCCTCTGCTTTTGGGTCTATGGTAGTAGCGGCGGTTGTACCTCAATTCCGATTCATGGACAGGGCGGGGATATGCGGCAGTACCCGTTCTGTCGCCCTGGAGCTTTGGGGCGGCCAAGTGCCGGACGCAGAGCCGATGGGATTGGTTCGTCAGCTTTATCATGCGGAAAATCAAAACAACCCTCATCCCTCCGGTTCGCAGGATATGGTGGGTATTGTTTATCCGGGAATCAGCCGACTGGATTATGACTATGCTTATGAGGGCGGATATTTTCCACGACATGTAGAGTCCTGCAACGACCCACAGACGGCACGCTGGCTTGAAAGTCATCTGTATCTATTGCCGGTCAATACCAGGCCGGATGGTTATAGTCCGCTTGGCCGACAGAATCTGACGCCGGAATGGGTAGGACGTCTTGGCCAATCTGGAAAAGATTGTTTCGATGCGATTATTCACCATGATCTTGTTGGACTTGGCAAATCTATGAATGACTGCATGAAATGCTGGCACCTGCTGATGCCGGATATTTTTGAACATCCGACATTACCCTTAGACCTTCTTGAACTTCTGGATTATTATAAGCAGAACTATGCTGGTGCGATGTATTCCGGCTGCGGCGGAGGCTACCTCTTTGTTGTATCGGATCAGCCAGTGCCAGGTGGATTTCAGGTTAAGATTAAGGTGAAAGAGCAATGACTCAAACAGTGATTACAACAGGTTTTTTTGACAATATAGGTTCGCGGCATATTCGATTTTTGTATGAAGCGTCCAAACATGGAAAATTAAGCATCCTGCTTCTTGATGATAATCTGTACGAACAGATACTAAAGACTAAGCCCAAATTCCCGTTGTCGGAACGGCAGTATTATCTTGAGTCCGTTAAATATGTCGAAAGAGTATATTGTATTTCCGACCTGTCACAGCTTAAGGACATCACTGCGGTTATCGGCAGAAAACCCGACGGCTGGTATGCGCTAGATTCTGAAGTGAAAATGGATTTTAAGCGTTATACCGAAACCGACAACGTCCCTTATTGCGTTATTTCAGATAACCACCTGACAGGTTTTCCCGCAGATGACTTGACAGAGACGCCCTCTTCGGCCAGGAAAGTCATTGTAACAGGCAGCTTTGACTGGTTTCATTCCGGTCATGTTCGGTTTTTGGAAGAAGCATCGGAGTACGGCGATCTTTATGCGGTGGTTGGACACGATAAAAATATTGAATTACTGAAGGGACCCGGCCATCCATTGTTCAATGAGAACGAAAGACGATTTATTGTCGGTTCGATTCGGTTTGTCAAGAAGGCATTGATTTCAACCGGCCACGGTTGGCTGGATGCGGAACCGGAAATCAAACGGATTAAACCAGATGTCTATATTGTCAATGAAGATGGCGACAAGGAAGATAAACGTCGGTTTTGTGAGATGAACAAACTTGAATACCGTGTTCTCAGGCGAGAACCCAGGCCGGGCTTAACCCGAAGGACCAGTACCAATCTGCGTGGATTTTAATAGTCAAAGGCGTATCTATGAATTATGCGGTGATTATGGCAGGCGGGTCGGGTAAGCGGTTATGGCCTCTGAGCCGACAGAAAAAACCTAAGCAGGTGTTAAAACTGATAGACGGTCAGACGCTGCTCCGCAAGTGTTTTGATCGGACTAAAAACATATTTGATATTCAGAATATTTTTGTTCTAACCAATGCGGATTATGTTGATGTGGTTCGGGAGAATCTTTACGAGCTTCATTCAAACAATATTATTGCGGAACCTGTGATGCGGGATACGGCCAGCGCAATCAGTCTTGCGGCCTCCGTATTATATAAGCAGGACAAAGATGCTACCATGGCTGTCGTTACAGCAGACCAGATATTAGAGCCGGTTGAGGCGTTTAAGGAGGCAGCCAGGTCAGCTTTGAGTTTTGTAAAAGAAAATCCTGATTCCCTGATAACATTTGGTATTAAATTAACGTTTCCAAGTACACAACTTGGATACATTAAATTTGGCCCTAAACAAAACAGTGCCGGAAATCCGGTTTATAAAATTGATAGTTTCAGAGAAAAACCGGACATCGCGACGGCCAAACACTATCTGGACGATGGGAACTATTTCTGGAATTCAGGGCTGTTCGTGTGGAAATGCGAGACAATTTTAACGTATCTCAATAAATTTCTGCCGCAAAATATAACAATCCTTGAAAAACTCAGTTCTGCCTGGCGAACGCCGCGATGGGATGCGGCGTTGATGGAATTTTTTCCCAGGCTGGAAAAGATCAGTATTGACTATGCCGCGATGGAAAAGGCTGATAATGTGTACGGAATCGAACTGAATTGCAGGTGGCTGGATTTAGGCTCATTTGCGGCATTGAGAGATATTATCAAACCGGATGTATTCGGCAATACCATCGTTTCAAAACACAAAGAACTGCTTGACAGCAACGACAATATTGTAATCACTGAAGATGACGGCCATCTGCTTGCACTGATAGGCGTAGAGAATATGATCGTAGTTCACAGCAAGGACGCAACTTTGGTGTGCCCCGTCAGCCAGGCTGAACGCCTGAAGGAATTGCTGGATAAATTAACGACGACCAATCAAGAACTATTCCTATACAGGCAGTCAAGACTGTTCTGTGTGTCGGGATTTGCTTATACACATGAGCCGATTCTTCGAGATGTTGGATAATTTAAAAGGTTCTAGTACTCTGTCCGCCCTAAGTTGACGGGTAGAGTTTTCTCAGTTTAATTCGAG
>CAYTHV010000178.1:0-5298 GCA_964437685.1 uncultured Pirellulales bacterium | reverse complement strand
CCGACTGATGGCAACGATAGGCATGTCCGAGCCGCCAAGCTCTTTCCAGTTTTTGATCTTGCCCATATAAATATCGGCAACCTGAGCACTGGTCAGTTCCTTAACAGGATTTGACGGGTGGACAATGACACAAACACCATCCATCGCAATGGTGTGAGCAACCGGATAAACCTTGCCGACAACCGCCTTTTCAAATTCTTCAGGCTTCATAAAACGGCTGGACATCGCAATATCACAACGTCCATCGATCAGTGCGGCAACGCCGTCGCCCGAACCGGTCTTTTTTACTGTAATTGAACAGCCTTTGTCTTTAATAAAGACCTCTGCAAATGCATCGCCAATCGGTCCAACCGTCGTTGAGCCGTCAAGCTGAAGCGATTTTGCCTCTTCTGCCGCCCTGGAAACCGATACCAAACCCGCGACTGCAAGAACGCCCGCTAAAATCCATACTCTATACTTCATTGATTTCATACTTTTCCCTTTCATTACTTTTTTCCTTTCGTTACTTGTTTTTACTATTGTTTTGTTAGAATTGTGTTAGCAAATCATTCAAGATTGATTAGGGTTAGAATTTCACCATAATATCTGCCTGAAAACGATTGTAATTATCTTCAATCTTGCCTTGCGTGTTGGCTTTTTCATTCAAGAAATAACTAAGACCCGCCTGAGCATTTTTAGCAAGCTGATACGTTACTCCAAACCGATGTCCCCTGCCATTGGTGCCGCCGCCGATAAAATCGGAATCATTAAAGGCGCCGACCACTGCATCTTTCTCGAGGTCACGATAATCATAGCTGAATTCCCAGCTTCCGGGGTCTTTACATTTATTGATCGTTGTTCCAAGCAGCCAGCCGGTATCTTCGCTAACGCTGGAAGCGGTATTCATCGCATAGTCGCCATAAACGGCCACTGGCAACTCGCCTATCTTGGTCCCATATTCTGTGAAAGCTTCCGCCAGATCATAATCATAGAGATAGCCGTTCGAGTAACTGTTGCCTTTTGCGCTGCTGCCGGTTAGATACGTTTCACCCACCAGATTGCCGTAATCAAAATATCCAGCGCCTGCGGTCAATTTATTGTTTTCGTCGAAATTATGTATCACGCCGCCCTGCGCACCAAACATTGAAAGCGAATCGGTATCATCTTCGTCCAGGCGAACATAAAAACCGCCCGCATTGGTAAACAAACTGGTTTCGTCCGACATTTTGAGGTTGTATTGAGCAGCGATACCTTCCATGCTCAGGTCGCCGTCCCAGATCAACTGGTTTTTGCCGACGGTAACGAATGGGTTGCCCAATTTGCCCATCAATACCGCAAGGCCTTCGACCGAGGCGGGTTTCCATGTCAGATATGCCCGATCCAGCCAGACGCCTTTGTAAGTCCAACTGTCTCCAAGATTTTGATTGGTTGAGGTCGGATCATCATTTTTACCGGTAGCAATTCGTGTGTCCAATGTCATTTCATCATTGATCTGTGCTATTAATCCAAGACGAACCCGCAGGCGATTACGATTTACAGCATCCTGTTCACTTCCATTGGATTCACGAGAGACATTTTCATAGCGATAGCGGAAATCGCCATATAATTTAATCTTCTCAACCCATTTCAGGGTTTCAGGAATCTTCATCTCAGCCGGTTTCATTGTCGCTATTTTCTGCTCCTGAGCGGCCTGATTTTCTTCAAGCTTATTGAGCTTGGCCTGCATTTCCGTAATCGCTTTGTACTGTTCCTGAAGCTGCTGACGCAATTCCGCCGCTTCATCCGCTCTGGCTGAACCAATCACCAGGGCAAATCCTGCACACACTACTGTTCTTAACACTTTACCTGTAATCATTTTTGCCTCCATAAAATATTCTTTACTTCCAGACAAAACGTCTCTGTCCGGATCTGATGGAGACAGATTACGAGCGATTTATTCAGGAAATGTTAGCAAATAATTAAAGTTATATTAGCGTAGCGCATTAATTCTATTACAAATTTAATAAGATGGCACACCCTGAGCGTCCCTGTTTGGTATTACGTTGTCTCACACAATAACTATTCATAATATCCCTTTCAAAATAGAAACTTTACACAGTAATTGTATGAACCAAATATTTCCGAAGTATTACCGAAATGTAAATTTGAGGTTAGAAATAAGTAAGAAAGAATATTCAGCCGCTCAGTTTAAATCTGATCCCCTACAGTCTCACCTTGCGTGACACTGCAAATTGGAATGATGCAAAAACTTGATTTGCAATACCTATTTTACTGTCCTGCCGCTCTCACAAAATTTGGCAGCCACAGCGATAACCATGGGATATAGGTAATAACCATCAGACTAACAAACATGGCAATAAAGAATGGAATCATGGAAGGCAGGGCCTGGGCAATACTGACCTTGCCAATGCCGCAACCGATAAACATACAGGTCCCCACCGGCGGCGTACACAGCCCGATGCACAAATTGGCAATCAGAATAATCCCAAAATGAATTGGATCGACACCCATCGCCGTAACCACCGGCAAAAATATCGGCGTAAATATCAGTATCGCCGGCGTCATATCCATAAACATACCCACAATCAGCAGAACAACGTTGATAATCAGCAGGATGACAATCTTGTTATCCGACAGCGACAGCAGCGCCGCACTGACATTCTGCGGGATATTTTCGCGTGCCATCACCCAGCTCATTGCCGTCGAACAGCCCACCAGCAGCATCACCACCGCCGTTGTCTTGGCCGAAGCCAGCATGATTTTCGGTAAATCTTTCCATTTGACTTCGCGATATAGAACCATCGCCAGAATCAGCGAATACGCAACCGAAATTGCGGACGCTTCCGTTGCGGAGCAAACACCGCCAAGAATGAAGCCCAATACGATAATGATCAGAAGCAGGCTTGGCATCGCCTGAACAAAGGTTTTCCCGATACGCGCCAGGGATGTTGACTGCGCCCCACCATAGCCTCGCTTCCAGCAAATCAGACCGCTGGCAACCATCAGACAGATACCCACAAGAATCCCGGGCAAGACCCCCGCTATGAATAAATCGGCCACTGAGACACTCCCGGCCACGACCGCATAGACAATCATTACATTGCTGGGCGGAATCAGAAGCCCCGTTGTCGCCGCCGTCGAAGTAACTGCCACATTGAAGGTTTTATCATACCCCTGACGGTTCATTTCGGGGATCATAAATCCCCCGATCGACGACACCGCGGCGGCGGCGGAACCCGATATGGCTCCGAACATCATGCAGGTCAGGACATTGACATACCCCAGCCCGCCTTTGCACCAGCCAACAAGAGCGGAAGCAAAATCAATCAGCCTGCGGGCCATGCCGCCTTCCCCCATCAGGTAGCCGGCAATAATAAAAAACGGGATCGCCAGCAGCGGAAAACTTTCCACCCCGCCGGCCATACGCTGCGCAATAATATAGCAGCTCTCCACATTGCCGATTGCCAATACGGTCAAAAACGACGATATCCCAATACAAATTGCAATCGGCACATTCATCAGCAATAGAATCACAAAACTGAGTACCAATATCAGGATTTCTTCGATCACTGTACCGTCTCCTTATTTTTTCTGCCGGTCAATAATTCTAAGATATGTTCCATCGCAAAGAGCACCATAAAGCATCCGCTAAATGGAATCACAATGTATTTGTAGCCGGCTTTGATTTTTAAAGCCTGCAGCATCTGTTCGGCGGCAAAAGTCCTGCTGGTCAGCAGGTACCCCCCATAAATCATTACTGCAACGGCAAACAAGGCAACAATCAGATGGACTATAATTTCGTTGATCCGCTGGGCAGCCGGGTCCAGCTTGCCAACAAAATAATCCACGCCCAGGTGACCTTTTTCGGCATAGGCAACGCTGGCTCCCAGCATCGAAGCCCACATTATCAGAGTGGTCGCAAGTTCATCGGACCACTCGACCTGATTGCCAAGACAATACCGAGTGAACACCCCCCACAAAACCACACAAACCAGAGCCGCCATTATAATAATCGCCGCCCATTCCAAAAATCTCACCATGACGCGACGGAGGCCAAATAGAAGCGTTAGTGTATTCATTGCACCGCCTCGATTTCCTGAATTAAATCGCCCACCACCGTTCCATCATACTGTTTATACATGGTTCCGGCTCTTTCCTGGAACGGCTTTAAATCGGGATGAAAAATCTCAACGCCCATTTTCTCGCATTCCTTAAGGGCTTTTTCCGAATCTTCTTTCCAGAGCTGACGCTGAAAAACCGTTGACTCCTCCGCAGCCTGTTTTAGCCAGTCCTGAACCTGAGACGGAAGTTTCTTCCATGTCGCTTCACTAATCACCAGTATGTCCGGAATGCGAGTATGCTCGGTCATCGAAAAATACTTACAGACTTCATAGTGTCGATTCGTATAGAAACTCGGCAGATTATTTTCGGCGCCATCGACAGCCTTTTGCTGAAGCGATGTATAAAGCTCACCCCAGGCCAATGGGGTTGGCGAACCACCCAATACTTTAATCATTTCGATGGCGGTTTTACTATTTTGCACACGGATTTTCTGTCCCTTCAAATCATCCAGCGTCAGAATGGGCTTGGACACCGTATAGAAACTACGACTTCCGGAGTCATAATAACATACCCCATGAAGCCCCTTGGACACCCCCATCAGCAGCATTTTTTGTCCGATAGGACCTTCCAGCACCTTCCAATAATGGTCATGATCCCGGAATGCATAAGGAATACTAAAAACAGTCATCCCAGGAATAAACCCCTCCAGCGGAGCCGCCGAGACCTTCGCCATATCCAAACCGCCATTTTGAATCTGGTTAAGATTTTCCGCCTCCGACCCCAACTGACCAGAAGGGTAAATTTCAATTTTGACCGTACCGCCGGATAATTCCCGCAGCCGTTCCGACATCCGTACCATCCCCTTATGTACCGGATGCGTCGGCTCAAGACCATGTGATAATTTCAAAACAATCGTGTCGCCGCCGTCGCGGTTTTTTATCTGGCGGACAAATACGCTAAATAACGCCACAGAAAGAATAATGCCAACCCCCGCCCCAACTGCGAAAAACGATACCGCTTTTTTATCCATATCAATTCTCTATCCTAAAGGTTAACAATTTAAAATTATTAGCTCTCTCCAATATATCTAAATCTATATCATTTTTATCGGCTAATCAACTTTAATATGTATATTTTTTCTCAGCTTCAAATGAGCTTGAAAAAGTACGACATGGACTTTCCCGCAGCCCAAGATAGCTGTATTTGGTGAGCGTCCGGTGAAACCCCTCTTGTTTTTTGGCTGGCGTATCGGATAAT
>CAYTHV010000177.1:3443-5370 GCA_964437685.1 uncultured Pirellulales bacterium | reverse complement strand
CATGTCGCTGTGGCTGTTCTTTGGGCTGCTTTTTCTGGCTGGTATTGCGACCGGGCCATTCTGGCCAAGCGTACAAAGTTACTGCACGGATTGTATGCCTGAATCAGATACAACGATGATTTTTATCTTGCTGTCGTGTGCGGGGATTCCGGGTTGCGGCATCTTTACCTGGCTGATGGGCTGGATTGGAAATCACAAAGGACTGGGAACCGCGTTCTATATTGTCCCGGCGTGCTACCTCGTACTGGCCGGGCTGATTGCCTGGGCACAGTTCGACCAGCGCAAACGGGAGAAAACGAAAAATTAGCCTTAAGCCCAATTAAGTTGAATCCTCGCCGACATCGTGGTAGACTTATATTTGATTTTTTTAGGAGTTTTAGCTATGAAACTTTTAAGACGCGATTTTATAAAGTCGGTATTAGGGGCAGCGGCAGGGGTTTCCTTTTTTTCAACGAAAAAGGCGGTTTCAATGGGAAATCTAAAGAAATTTTCAGACTTACTGGGTGGTTCTGTGATGCACAAACTCGGCAAGACGGGATTGAATGTGTATCCGATAGGCTTTGGCGGAATTGTTGTGATGAATACCCAGCCGGAAGATGCCCAGCGGATTGTCGCAAAAGCCGTCGAAGATGGGGTCAATTATTTTGATGTCGCTCCCTCGTATGGCGATGCGGAAGTGAAACTGGGGCCTGCATTGAAGCCCTTTCGGAAAGAGGTATTTCTTGCCTGCAAAACCCAGGAAAGAACAGCCGAGGGAGCGAAAGCCAATCTCGACAATTCTCTGAAAAATCTCCAGACCGACCATTTCGATGTTTATCAGCTTCATGCGATCACCGATGTCGAAAAGGACGTCAAGGCGGTATTTGCCAAAGGCGGTGCGATGGAGGTTATTCTGGATGCGAAAAAGGCGGGCATAATCAAGTATGTCGGCTTTTCAGCGCACTCGCCAAAGGCGGCTTTAGCGGCGATGAACGAATATGATTTTGATACCATGATGTATCCGATTAATTTCTGCACGCATTTCGGCAGTGGTTTTGAAGATGCGGCGTTGAAAGAAGCCAAAAAACGGAATATGGGAATTATCGCCTTAAAAGCCCTCGCAAAGCAGCAGTGGCAATCGCCAGAAGATAAGGCCCGGTATCCCAAATGCTGGTACGAGCCGATTGACGATGAGCCGACGGCGCTGCTTGCTTTAAGCTGGACAAAACAGCAGGGTGTGTCGGTGATGCTGCCGCCCGGCGATGAAAGACTGTTTAATCTTGCGATGAAATTGCTGCCGCAATGCAAGCCGCTGACGGAATCGGAAATCGAGGTACTAAAGAATACCACCGCCAAATTGGCGCCGATATTTACGGCCTGATAGCTTGACGAGTTCATAGTTGGCAGCCCTTCGTGTGTGGAAATTATAGA
Organism: uncultured Pirellulales bacterium; assembly: GCA_964437685.1. Lineage (GTDB taxonomy): Bacteria > Planctomycetota > Phycisphaerae > Sedimentisphaerales > Anaerohalosphaeraceae > Anaeroglomus. The sequence continues at coordinate 3,960 of CAYTHV010000177.1, read as the reverse complement.
CAGTAAGAGTCGGGAAATTGGGTTCGTTTTCCGCCGTGATGCGGCGGGGTTTCCTGCACACAGAGCACCTGCGGACGATGCTCGGCCAGCCACGGGACAAGCACCTCCGCCCGGCTGCGTATGGAATTGACATTAAACGTAGCGACTTTCATTGGGATTCCTTTCCATGGCCATATTATCCGGCATCAGGGGTGGTGTGTCAATGATTATGGAGCATATTGAAATCGGGCTCATTTTGTTACCTATGTTACTGGTTTGAACCAGGGCAATATACCCTTATCTGCTGGTTAAGAGCGGGGAAAAAGACCGAAAAAAAGGGGTGTATTGGTAATTTGTGCTTGATTATGGCGGAGAGAAAATTTATAATATCGGCTAAGTGAGAGGAATTTCCAATTATCCATTTTCCATTGAATCATCCGGCGGCATCTGGGTGGAAATTGTCGATGATCGATGGACAAATTAAGGATTGATTGAATGCTATTGACTGAGGGTTTTCAGCAATGAGCAAAACAAAGGA
>CAYTHV010000177.1:0-3433 GCA_964437685.1 uncultured Pirellulales bacterium | reverse complement strand
GCCTGTGATCATGGCTGCGGCGTGATTGGAGGCAATAAATTCGGAGAGGAAAGAGACAATGAAGAAGGCGGTATTGGCCGGGCTGTGTGCAGTCTGGGCGGCGGTGCTGGTGTCGGATGTAAGGGCGGATATCAAAAACTGGCAAACGGGCGAGACCATTCCGGGGACGGAAAATATCACACCGGGACCGGGAGTCAATTTAAGTTATTGGAACACCGCATCCAAAAATCTTAGGTACGCAGATTTTTCGGGAGGGTTGGATTTGTCAAGCAGTAATCTCAGTTATTCATGGCTCGATTATGGTCGATTTATGGGAGCAAATCTCACAGGTGTCAATCTGTCTTCTGTGACCCTGACCGGTGCGGATATGACTGACGCAGCAATCAGTAGAGCTAATTTCAGCAGTACCACCTCACGAGGCTTTACTGCCAATCAGCTTTATTCAACCGCCAGCTATAAGAGCCATGATTTAGGATATACGAAATTTAACTATAACGATCTGTCTGGGTGGAATTTTTCAGAACAAAGTATGCGTTGGGTGAGTTTTTATAAAGCTACTCTCACAGGTGCAGTTTTTTCAAATACCAATTTAGATAGAGCTGACTTGAGTTATAGTGGATTAACTAGTGCAAGTTTGCATGGTGCCAATCTATCTTATGCTAATTTATCTAATGCAATGCTCACAAATACAGATTTTACAGACTCTGTGTTGACAGGAAGCAATCTTGGATCTGCTACTTCAAAAGGATTTACCAAATCGCAACTTTACTCTACCGCTAGCTATAAGAACAAGGACCTCAGTAGGATAACGCTTAGTGGCTGCAATCTGGCAGGATGGGACTTTACACAGCAAAATTTGACCAGTGCAACATTTATAAATGCAGATCTTACTGGTGTTAGTCTATTTGGCGTCAACTTAATAAATTCACAACTTTCTTATGCAAATCTCTCTTCTGCTGATTTCTACGGATCGAATTTAAGTAACTCAAGTCTTGGTGGTGCAACCTTGATTAATACAAATATGACTAATACAATTATAAATGGGGCTGATTTAGGAAACACAACATCCAAAGGATTTACCAAGACACAACTTTATTCGACTCTCAGTTATATGGATAAAGATTTAAGTAGAATTCTTTTTAATAACAATGATTTATCTGGTTGGGATTTTTCACAGCAAAATCTTTCAAACTCCGGTTTTCAATCTGCCACGTTAATTGGTACCAATATGGCAGGAGCTAATCTGACTGAGAGTGGCATAACCGCTAACCTTACAGGGGCAAATATGTCAGGCTCCAATTTGACAAATTCTTCTTTTTCAAACTCAACGTTTACGGGGGTTGATTTGACTGATGCCTTGATAAAGGGGGTCAAATTAGTTTCTGTAACATCTAAGGGGTTTACAAAAGAACAACTCTATTCAACATTAAGTTACAAAAATAAAGATATAAGTGGAATCAATTTTAAATCTAATAGTTTATGGAATTGGAACTTTTCATATCAAGATATGACAGATGCTTGCTTAGATGGGTCTGATCTTAGTGGGGCAGAGATGACTTTCGCCTGTTTAGCCAAAGCCTCGTTTACCTCAGCAAATCTCACTAATACCAATTTGATTGGAACGAATCTAACAAATGCTGTTTTTTCTTCCACTAACCTAACAAATTCAAATTTGAGCAATTCTAATCTGAGGAATGCAACCTTTAGCAATACAACTTTTGTCGGAGCAGATTTTACCGGCAGCATAATAAATGGGGCAAGTTTTAGTCAAGGTACTTATTTTGGTTTTGTAGCATCACAACTTTACTCTACCGCTAGCTACAAGAACAAAGACCTCAGTGGGATAAAGCTTTATAGCAACAATCTTTCAGAATGGGACTTTTCTGGGCAGAATCTGACGATGGCGTTTATGTTGTCTTCAATTCTGACCGGGGCCGATTTCAGCGGTGCGGATACCCGGGGGGCATATGGGATAAGTTGGTCAGGTGCGATTGTCCGAAATACGATTCGGGAGAATGGGGAGATTTTGGGGCTGGATTTAACGGCAGGAGATATTTTGAGGGTACGGGATTATGACGGGGGAATCGGGATTACCATTCTAAACAATATGCAAATGGCCGAAGACGCGGTGCTGGATATTATTTTGGCGGATGCGGTGTGGGGTTCGACGATCACGCTGGCTTCGGGTGTTACGCCGGATTTGGGGGGTATTCTGAATCTGGATTTTGCAGCCGGGGCGGATGCGGCGGCGCTGGTGGGGACGACGTTCGATTTATTTAACTGGAACGAGATGCTGGCTGGCGGGGACGGCTTTGGTCAGGTGGCGTCGCGGGCTGGATATCAATGGGATTTGAGTCAGCTTTATACCACGGGCGAAGTAACCCTGATGAGTATTCCCGAGCCGGCAACGCTTTTGCTGTTGGGAGTAGGCGGGGTGATATTGGCAAAACGCAAAGGGCGGCTGGGATAATTGTTCAACCCAATTCTGGGCTGGGTATGTGAGGTAGCTTGGATTTGTGGATTAGCCCGACAGGGCGGCATAAGAGAGGGTGTAGCAGTGCTTGCGATAATGCCGTCCCCTGCGCGAGCAGGTTCAATTTCTAATTGGGCAAAATCCATCCTGTAAATCTTGTTAATCCTGTCTAAAAAAACAATTGGTATCATCGGCGAAATCTGTTGTTACCAATTTAAGAGGTAGTACCTCCTGCAATCTTTTTTGACTTACAAAAAAATGGTAAAACATGCAATATTTTTTTCTCCTTTCCCCGACAATGCTTACAAAACACGAACAAATAAAAACCGCAGAAAAATTTTTCATAAGTCCCATTTTCACCCCTTATATATAGAGGGACGTATTTATCCCTTGGGCTTATGAACCCCAGCCCGAAGAAGGAAAATAAAAGAGGGGGCAGTAAAATTGTATAAAGAAGGAGGAATGAAGATGAGAACCAGAAGGAACGCTGGGTCGGAGGGGTTTTTGTTAGAAAAGGGGGGAGGTTGGGGGTATAATCGCCGGGCAATGACGGCGCGACAGGAAAAAAATCTGTTTCAACCTTCCGAGGACAAAAAGCTGCAAGGCTTTGCGCCTCTGGCGGTGCGAATGCGCCCCAAGACCATTGCGGACTTTGTCGGTCAGGAACATTTTGCTTCCGAAGGCAAACTGCTGCGACGGATGCTTGAAGGCGGGGCGATCAGCAGTCTGATTTTCTATGGGCCGCCCGGCTGCGGCAAAACGACCCTTGCCCGGATTATCGCCAACCATACGAATGCGGTTTTTGAGGTGGTCAGCGCGCCGTCGGCAGGGGTGAAAGACCTGCGGCAAATCCTTGATACCGCGAGAGATAGGCTTCTCAATTCCGGGCGAAAAACCGTTCTATTTATTGATGAAATTCATCGCTTTAATCGCTCTCAGCAGGATATTCTGCTGGATGAT
>CAYTHV010000176.1:4431-5437 GCA_964437685.1 uncultured Pirellulales bacterium | reverse complement strand
TGCGGTGTGAATGGGTGGTTGGCGCCAAAGGTCAGGTTCGTCCGCGCGGGGCGGGGATGGAAAATCCGCGTCTGGCGACTGGGCAAATCGAGGTGGCGGTCGAGGAGCTGGAAGTGCTGAATGTGGCCAAGACGCCGCCGTTTGAAGTGGATTCAAATATCAATGTAGGCGAGGAAATTCGTCTGCAATATCGCTATATCGACCTGCGTCGTCCGGGGATGCTCAGCCGGCTTGCGGTGCGGCATCGGGTGGCAAAAATTGCGCGCGACTATTACGATACCAACGGCTTTTGGGAGATTGAAACCCCGATGCTGGGCAAAAGCACGCCGGAAGGGGCACGCGATTTTCTGGTTCCCAGCCGGCTTTCGCGAGGGGCGTTTTATGCGCTGCCGCAGTCGCCGCAGCTTTTTAAGCAGATTTTGATGGTGGCCAATGTGGATCGGTATTTCCAGATTGTACGGTGTTTCCGCGATGAAGACCCGCGTGCCGACCGTCAGGCGGAATTTACGCAGATCGACGTCGAGATGAGTTTCGTGCAGTCCGAGGAAGTGATGCGGATGAACGAAGCGTTGATTGTGCGGGTGTTCAAAGAAATTCTCGGCGTGGATGTCCCGACGCCGATTGTTCAAATGACCTATGCTCAGGCGATCGAAGAGTATGGGATTGACCGTCCCGATATGCGGTTTGAGATGAAACTCAAAACGATTACGGATATCGCGGCAGCCAGTACATTTCAGGTTTTTGTGAATACCGTGAAAAAGGGCGGTATTGTTAAAGGCTTGTGTGTGCCGGGCGGGGCGAAGTTTTCCCGCAGCGATATCGAAGTCGGCTTGACACAGTGCGTCACCGAACTTGGCGCGAAAGGGTTGGCATGGTTTAAGGTCGGTCCCGATGAGGCGACGGGCAAAATCAGCCTGAAGAGCAATATCGCCAAATTCTTCACTCCCGAACAACAGCAGCAATTGATCGAGCGATCCATCCTCAGCTTCCGCCCCGAATAGCCGGT
>CAYTHV010000176.1:0-4421 GCA_964437685.1 uncultured Pirellulales bacterium | reverse complement strand
TTCGGAGCGAAAAACGATGATTTGATTTTGATGGTGGCCGATCAGGCTGCAATTGTCAATAAGGCTCTGGCTCCGCTGCGTGTCAAACTCGGCAAAGACATGGGATTGTACGAAGCGAATAAGCTGGCGTTTGTGTGGGTTGTGGATTTCCCATTGATGGAGTGGAACGCGGACGAAAATCGTTTCGATTCACTGCATCATCCGTTTACCGCACCGGTACCGGAAGATATGCATAAATTAGAAACAGATCCGGGGAACATCCGCTCACAGGCGTATGATCTGGTGGTTAATGGTTCGGAAGTCGGCGGCGGTTCGATTCGTATTCACGACCCTCAGGTGCAGGCGAAGATATTTGATTTGCTGAAGATTACCCGGCAGCAGGCACAGGAACGGTTTGGTTTCTTCCTCAAGGCTCTGGAGTACGGCGCACCGCCGCACGGAGGTATCGCATTCGGGCTTGACCGCCTTGTGATGATTCTGACGGGAACGGATAATATCCGTGATGTCATCGCGTTTCCGAAGACCCAGCGCGGGCAATGCCTGCTGACTGAAGCCCCAAGCGATGTTGATCAGTCACAACTGGATGAACTGAATTTACGAGTACAGAAGCATCTTCATCAGTTGGGCGACAAAAACGAACAAGCGTAAATCAAGTCCAGTGTGGAATTGAGGACGTATGGCGGTAGATTGGCGAGCAAGACTGGATGAATTGTTACGCAAGCTGCGTTTAAAACCGTTGTCGCTGGCGGAAAAATGCCGATTGCAATTTGGCGGGGCGGTTTTGTTCAGTCTGACTCTTGCGCTGCTGGTGCCGTATTTCTGGATGAATAAACTCATCGAAAAAAACGCTCTGGATTCCGGCAGGGCGGTATGTCAGACCGTCTATAATCAGCATTTTCGCATTCCTTCACAGGGACAAAATGCGCTGCCGCGTTTGGATGAAAATGGTGTTGTTCAGACGACCGGGGAGACCGCAGCAAAGTGGTTTCGATTTGCACAGGATCAGGCTATGCCGACAGGGCTGGATTCGGGATTGCAAAAGCGGCTGGAACGATTACAAAAAGACCCGGCGGTTAATGATATGGCCTGGATCGGCATTCATCATGGGCAGGCACGGTATAATTATTTGCGGCTGGTTGAGGCGGATGAAAAATGTATGACCTGCCACAATCCGCAGGGTACGGCGACGCCATATAACAAAAATCAACCCATTGGTGTGCTTGCGGTACAGACTTCGGCGAAAGAATGGTCGCGAACGATTCTGCTGAATCGGCTCTGGGTGATTATCGCCGGGCTTCTGGCGGCAACTGGTGCGACGGTGGCGTTTTATGCGATTACCCAGCGGGTTTTCTTAAGTCCGATCCGCCAGTTGCGGGCGATGGTGAATAATGTTGCCGAGGGTAATTACGATACGCGAAGTTCGATCAAGACCGGCGATGAATACGAAAGGCTTTCAGAAGCATTTAACCACATGCTGGATAACCTGATGGAGGCGCAGGATAAACTCAAGATGGCCAACCAGCAGCTTGATGCGAAAATTGTGCAGCTTTCGGATAAAAATATCGAGCTGTTTAAGGCCAACAGGCTCAAGAGCGAGTTTCTGGCCAATATGTCGCATGAATTTCGCACGCCGCTAAATGCGATTTTGGGCTTTGCGGAATTACTTCGGGAAAAGCCCGGCGCAGATATCGAAAAAAGCAAACGCTATGCGGAGAATATTGTTACCAGCGGACGGTCATTGCTGACGATGATTAATGATTTGTTGGATTTGGCCAAGGCGGAAGCGGGCAAACTGATATTGCATGTCGAACTGACAAGCATTCAGCAGCTTTGCGAAGGGTTGTCGGCATTCTTTTTGCCGCTGACGGATAAGAAAAAGCTGACGCTTGAAATCAGCGTCGATGATAAAATTCCGTTGATACAAACCGATAGCGGCAAGGTACAGCAGATATTATATAATTTGTTGAGCAATGCGATTAAATTTACTCCGGAAGGGGGACGAATTGAAGTACAGGCGACCATGCCGACGGATGTGGTAGTGCGTATCTCAGTTATCGATACCGGCTGCGGTATTCCAAAAGAGCATCAAGATCAAATTTTTGATAAGTTCAGACAGTTGGATGGTTCAATCACCCGCAGCGGCGACGGCACTGGCCTTGGATTGGCGATTTGCAGGCAATTGACGGAGCTGCTGGGCGGAATTATTGATCTTGAAAGCGAAGTCGGCCATGGTTCAACATTTTGGCTGGAATTGCCGGTAAACCTGCAACCGGATGATGAAAAAAATACAGAGGAAAAATTAGCTTAGTTTAGAATTCGACGATAGGCAGGCTGATCACTTCACATCTTTCATATCCCAGAGCCAGGGGCAGGCGGGTTTATAGTGTCGGTAGTAAAGGCCGATGGTTCGCATCGCAAAGAGCATAAGGATGACCATAATAATCCGAAACGCCAGATAGAGCGATTTTTCAATCAGACTGAGGTTTTCTATGGTTGAAAAAGTCAAGAGGCTGATAAACCACCCGAAAAATATAATTTCCGTGATCATTGCGGTAATCAAGTAGGGCTTGACGGTCTTGATTAGTGTTCGAATCAAGACATCAATGCGAAAGATAATCCATATTGGAAAATCGCAGCCAAAAATCCCCAGCCATAGCGGCAGCAACAGGCAGGACAATATCAGCACTGTTATTTTAAGCCCCCAATAGGCCAAGCCCAGGGATTCTATCGCGGTGCCGATAGCAACGCCGGGGATAGCGGTCAGCAAAAGGCCGTTTAGAAACAAAAAGATGGATTTAAACAACCCGCCCAAATATTCAAATCCATATCCAATCTCCAGTTCAGGGAGACTGTCCGGATATAAGACGGTACTGCCGATCGTTTGAAAGAAATACCAGAATAGACCGCCGAGGGTGAAAAACTGCGTAATCCAGCCGACAATTAATGGGGGACAAAATGCGCCGACTGTAAATGAGTAATCCAGGTTGCCGAGGAAGAATTGAAAACAGGTCATCGCAATGCAGAAAGTTACTCCAACGATGCTGTCTTTGACAAATAAAACTTTCCAGCCGCGGATAAAGACTTCCCGGTAAAACTCCGGTACTGGCGGCAGGCTGGGTTCGATATAAAGCTGTGCTTTATCGCCGGATTTGGCGGGAACCATAAAACGACAATTGCAGTGGGTACAGCGAGCACGGTGTCCCGCATAGTCTTCCACGACCGCACAAAAGCGTTTGCATTTGGGGCAGTTGAAAGACAACATAAAAGCCCTCTACATGATGATGTTCGGATTAAAACAGTATCGCGATATCGGTTTAATCAAGCTCCAGTTCTGAATCGCTATTCATCGCATCCTGAAAACTCTTCATGTCATTTGCCCATTTTTGAGCTTCCCGCAGGTCAATTTCGCCGCGTTTAACGAGCATGGCTAGATGCCGCTCCATCGTGATCATTTTTTCATCGACCTGCTGTTTGGTCTTGACCTGAAGCTGAGAATAGATTTGCTCCAGTTTATTCTTGCGGATGAGATTGGCAATGGCATAGTTGTTGTTGAGAATTTCCATTGCGACGACTCGGCCTTTGCCATCTTTACGTGGGATAAGTTTTTGACAGATAATGTATCGCAGTCCAAGCGATAACTGGTTACGAACTTCTTCCTGTCGGCCTTCGGGGAAAAAGTCGAGAATACGGGTAATGGTTCCAACTGAGTCGCGGGTGTGCAGCGTGGAAAACACCAGATGTCCGGTTTCGGCGGCGGTTAGTGTCATTGACACCGTTTCAGCGTCGCGCATTTCGCCGACAAAGATACAATCGGGATCCTGCCGCATCATCGACCGCAGACCGAGAGCGAAAGACATCACATCTCGCCCGATTTCGCGCTGGGAAATCACCGAATTTTTCTGTGAAAAAACATATTCAATCGGGTCTTCAAGGGTAATGACTCGGCATGCACGGTTGTCATTAATTCGTTCAATCAGCGAGGCAATCGTTGTGCTTTTGCCGGCTCCGGTGATGCCGGTAAAGAGAACCAGCCCATGTTTACGGCGAACAATGTCCTGCCATGCGTCGTTGGGGAAGCCAATTTGTTCCGGCGCCGGGATTTGAGTACCCAAGGCTCGGATAGCTCCGCAAAGACCGTCATTTTCATAGAAAGCATTGATACGGAACTGAATCGAACCGAACCGGTGGGAACAATCGACAGCGTAATTTTGTTTGAGAAACTCGACATTTTTTTCGCCGAGTATGGGAAAAAGGAGTTTTTCGGCGACATCAGGGGTGACTACGCCGCCCTTGAGCTTGACAAGATCGCCATCAATGCGGTAGGAGGGTTGGGTACCGACTTTGATATGCAGATCGGAAACACGCATTGCCCCTTGTTTTTCAAAGTAAGCAAGCATGTCATTAATACTGAGCATTACGCC
>CAYTHV010000175.1:0-5604 GCA_964437685.1 uncultured Pirellulales bacterium | reverse complement strand
CGCTCACTATGCGAGAACGTTTTGGCAGTATCGAAACTTGCGTTTCGACGTTTTTACCAAATTTAAGATTCTGAAGGCTGATAGTGAAGCCCTCAAAACCCGCGTTCCCGCTGCTTTGTTTTTATGATGCATCAAACTGTTAACTTGTCAAAGAGCAAAATGTTCCGGCAAACCCGACAAAATCCGTCGATTAAGCAAACTGCCCATTCTACCGAAACAAACAGCGGTCAAGCGAAAGCCTGTTAGGCATTCATCCTGCCCGCCGCAGACGATACATAATAGCCACTTTCTTACTGTCGTCAAGAAGCAAATTAAAAAATTCTTAACTTTTTTTTGGCTCTCAGTCCCGTCTGGGTTTCAAAGAGAGAGGGAGTTTATCCATCCGGCCATACCTTGTCAAGCGATTTTCAAATAATTATTTTGCATAAATTGTAAATTATTTATTTACAGTTAGTTATGCAATAAAATTTTCTTGTTATTTCTTCCTGGCGATTCTCGGGAGATGTATAATGTCTATCTGGAACAGAGAAATTTTCGCCCTCAGCTCCGGTAAATAATTTTTATTTTTTTCATTGAGGTTTTTGGTTTTTGATTTTAGGGTAGGGTTAATGAATGCGGATTTGATATGTGGAGCGAAAATTATGCATAAAAACAAGGGATTTGCGGCCATTTTAGGGCTATTGGTGGTTCTGGTCATCGCAATGATGCTGTATTTCATGGATATTCAGGCCATTTTCGGCCCCTCAAGGCAATATGCCCAGCGTCCAACCCAGGAAGAAGACCGTCCCTGGCTGATGGAAGAGATGCTGATCGCGGAAGATCAAACAGTCCCCCCACCCCACCGCGGCCAGCCCCAATTGCTGGAGGCTATAAATCTGCAAGGCAATGTCCAGCGTAATAACGCTCCGCGAGGCTCGGTTAAAATCATCCTCGGTAAAGATTGCCGCGTCAACGCCGACTGGTCAACAACCTATAATGAGGACAAAAAAATTCGCACGCTGTATTCTCAGATGAAAGGCAACATTGTCCCGGACAAAGTCTATTCCGACGACAATGGCAGCGACAAGTCACGGCTGTATTTCTTCGCCAAAGGTACCTATAGCGAAAACATACAATCCTCCGACAAGGCCACAACACGTAAAGAGAACGGTACCGCATACATCATGGGCTGGCTTCGTCCTGACCATTCCGCCGAAGGCACGATTACCATTACCACCGACCAAAGCTGGTCGGCGCTGTATCCTTTTTCTGTGTCCATATCCAAAACATCCAAAAATTAGGCCGCTTATAATCATTGCAACTCCTGTCGTTTTGACTACAATGTCGGCGTAATGAAGGATTCATAACTGATGACGAAAACCTATATAAATATAACTGGCCCGTGGGAATTTCGGGAGTATCCTGAATCCGCGCGCCAGATGCACGACCTGGAACAGGGCCGCTGGATGGCAACCTCTCAGCCGGGTTCTATTATTTTGAGTCTGGCGCAGGCGGGCATCCTGCACATACCGGATTTGTATGCCAATCCAGAGGCCTTCGGCTGGATTGGTCGGCAGAGTTGGGTTTTCCGCACACGATTCGAAGTCCCCGAACATTGCTGCCAATCCGAACAGCTTGAACTTGTCCTCGACGGCCTCGATACGGTCGCACAAATCTGGATCAATGAAAAATTACTCGGCAGAACCGAGAATATGTTCATCGCCCATCGTTTTGACATTCGCCCATGGATTCGTCCGGGGCAAAATACGCTGATGATTAAATTCGCCTCCGCTATCGAACAGGCTGACTCGCTGATCAAGCGTTACGGCACACTCGGCGAACATCCTCTCGGCGACCCCCGACGGGTTTATCTCCGCAAGACACAATGTCAATTCGGCTCGGCGATGGGTCCGGAATTGCCCGATTGCGGCATTATCGGCCCGGTACGATTGGAATGTTTTTCGCAAGCCGACATCGACAACATCCACATCCGCACCATCGACTGCGACTCCAGCTATGCCGATATGCGAATCGCGATTTCCATTCGGGATTTTCGCGCCAACTTTCATGACCCTCTGAATTGTACGCTGACCATCCGCTGCGGCAGCCATAAACAAACTCACACACTGACTTTTGACTCGCGGCAAAATCCTCTCACGACGGTCATCCGCATTGAACGTCCCAACCTCTGGCAGCCCAGGGGATATGGCAGCGCCCATTTGTATTCGCTGACCGCTGAAATTTCTGACGGCGACCGACCGCTGGATACCCGGGAAATCGTTTTCGGCATACGAAGTATCCGCATCATCAAAGGACAAGACGCCGAGTCCTCCGACTTCGGCATCGAGGTCAACGGCCAGCCAATCTATTTAAAAGGCGCAAACTGGCTGCCGATGGGACTATTTTCAGAAATCGACAATGCCGATAAAAAACGCAAACGTCTGCACGCCCTTTCCAATGCCAACATCAATATGCTCCGCGTCTGGGGCGGCGGCATCTATGAAGACGAAACCTTTTACCGGGAATGCGACAGGCTCGGCATTCTGGTCTGGCAGGATTTTATGTTTGCCTCGGCCTATTACCCCGATGGCGATTGGTTTGCCGAACAAATCCGCATTGAAGCTCAAAGCGTCATTCGGCGGCTGCGCAATCACCCCTGCCTTGCCGTCTGGTGCGGCAACAGCCATATCGACCGACTGCACTACGCCGGCCAGCTCGGCAAAAGCAAAAAATTTCACGGCAAAGCGATCTTTCATCGGCTGCTGCCGGACCTGCTCGCCGAACTCGATCCCAATCGGGACTACATTTCGACCGTTCCGGAAAGTCCGACTGAAAACAGCAGCTCCGCCTTTGCCGACCTGTGGCATTTGTGGAATCACTACATCCCCATCGATACCCTCTTGGCAAATCCGATTCCGCCATTTATCGTCGAGGCAGGCTTTCAATCGCTTCCCGACATCGAAACACTTGCAATGGCCTGCCCACGAGAATCGATGGCTGCATCCAGCGCCGCGGTCGAAAAACAAAATTACCATACCGATGGGCCGCAGCGTCTTGCCCATTTTGCAGCGGAGTATTTCCCGCCGCCTAAAACCATCGAACAGCAGATTTATCAAAGCCAGATTGTTCAGGCACGCGCGATGAAAAAGGCTGCCGAAGCCCTGCGAGCCAATCATCTTAATCATGGCCTTTTGCTCTGGTCGGCCAATGACTTTTGGCCCGGCGCCGGGTTTTCGATGATTGATTATCGCGGCGTTCCCAAAGCCCTGTATTATTATGCCCGGCGATTCTTTGCCCCGGTATTGATTTGTTTTGCGCCGATTCGTCAGAACAGTTCCACGCCGGACAAATCCATCATTGTCATTAACGACAGCCGTGAACCGCTCGCCGCACAGGTCATCGTCGAACAGCTCGACATGAAAGGCCGAATGATCGATTCCAGCGACTATCCTATTGCGGTCGGTCCTTTTTCTCGTACCACGCTCAGAACGCCCGCCAGGGAATTCATCGCGCCCGTCTGTCCGGAAAAAACCATTCTGCGGCTGGCTGTGCTTTATGACAATGCGATCCTTAGTGAAAACATCTATTTATATGAACCGGATAAATATCTCGAATACCGACCTTTGAATATTGATGTGGAAGTCATTCAACGCGACGAAAAAAGGCTGTCGTACATTCTGGAAAGCCGTTCTTTCGTCAAAGACCTCCAGCTTGTCCTCGACGCCCCGGCGACACTAAGCAATAATTTTCTCGATCTGCTGCCCAATCGAAAATATGAAATCATCGCCGACTTTGCCGATACCGCCCCATCTGTCACTCGTCCGATAATCCTGCAATCTGCCTGCGAGCTATAAAAACACCCTTCCATACGTCCGCCAAAAAATTCCCCATACCGGCAGTTTATTTTGTATATTTTATAAAAGGATAATGTGTGTTTATGTTAATAAGACACCAAGACAAAGCAATTATTCATTATGTGGCGCTGCTGGGGGCTGTTTTATCGGCCCTTGCCGCCGGAATAGCCATCTGGAATCTGCCGGAACAAGGGCATTCCGCCATCGCGCGACAAACAGAGGTAGACCAGCAAGCCAGTGCCATGGACAAACTCAGTCAGGCTGGCATTATGCCAGAACAGATTTATGCCGCCAGAGCCGCCGCGGAAGGTCTAAGTACCGAAACCTCTCAGGAAATGCCTACATGGTCATTTTGGGGTTCGCTTGGGGCATGGCAACTGGCAATTGTGGCCCTCGCAGGCGCAGCCATCGCAGCCGGAATATGTTATGGAACCATCTGGAGTACGATGTACGCAGGGTCCGTAATCCTCTATGTCTCAATTCGCCGCATTTATAATGTCATGAAACTCATTTCCCCCGAAATCGCGGCCACCTGCGGCCAAACCGTAATGGTCAATGGCCAGCCCGTTATCCAGCGCGACCCTACACGAACCTTGCCTATATTAATAAAACTTGCCGTCCTGATGAGCTTGACACTCATCCTCCTGGCCGTTATCGTCTGGCAGGTCACAGCAATGAAATTCTAATCCGCTTCCACGTCATCTCTATCACTCCGCCTCTGCATTCCTATATTCTTGTATTCTTGTATATCTACATTCTCACAGACTTCTGGAATATTAGAATATTAGGGACGGTCAACTATTATTTTGTCCCCATCGCTATTTAATTAGTGCCTGTCCCTATTTTCTATTTTCTCATTTACTTATATATCTGAGATATACAACATATCTGTCATGGTATACATTCGCTTTGTATGCATTTGTAATGCAGATAACCAGATTAAACCCATTATTTATTCCACAGAATCCTTCCCCGTGCTCCCAATAATCCGGTTCATTTTTCGTTTCTAAATGAAAAGAAAAAGTTGACAGAAACCATGGTTGTCCTTGAAGATAATCCTCCTTTTGAAAGGCAATCATATTAATGGGAGTTTTCTGTTTAAATTCAGAGAGTTGATCCCTTGGAATGGTAATTACGACCTCCATGATGATGTCACGGGACGAAGAATCTTTTCCATCCAATATCTGTGTATCTGGAGAAAATATCAAACCGGTTTTCCATGAGAATTTTGATGCTACCATGGCGGCATGTTTTTTATCTAACTGTGAATTCCATATATTTATACCGGCAACAATTACAGTACAGAATAATAGGATGACAATATACCTTTTTAATCTTTTCATGTTCATTTGTAACCCTTATTCTTATAGATATTAGGGACAGTACCATTTTTTTTATTCTTCCGGCCATTTAATTGGTGACTTTCTCTTATTCCCGTCCCTATTTCCCGATTTTCGATATTTTAACCTTATGAAATCCAGGTTTAAATACCTTGTGATTCTTTCTGCACTCACTTTTATTAGTGATATCTAAGAAGATACATTTGTTATCAGGCAATCCCTCTACAATTAATTCAATGGGTGCCTTTGTGTTTAATATAAAATAATATGAGTGATCGGCCTCATCGTAGTATCTCAAATATTGGCAATCATAGTTAGTGCTTTTTGAGATGTCATCAGTATATATTCCCTTGCGAAAACGCTGCCCCCAATAGTCTTTCCCTTCGACTATTTCTCTTATTCCAGTACTTTTAACGGCATCATCTTTGGAT
>CAYTHV010000174.1:0-5679 GCA_964437685.1 uncultured Pirellulales bacterium | reverse complement strand
CCGTGAAACGTATCACCGCAGCCGGTGGTGTCCACGGCGTTGACGTTATAGGCAGGCAGCATAAATGGACCGTCAGGGCCAACACCGACACACCCCTGATCGCCGCGGGTAATGATGACTACCTGTTCACGGCTTGTTCTTAGAGATAGCAACATATCGTCGATAGTCGCCTGGTTTGTATAGCGTTGTGCAAAATCTTCCGATAGGATCAAATGGGTTGAGATCGCCATCGCCTCTGCAGTGTGCGGTGTATTGCCTTCAATATCGGAAACAACCGGTATCTTATGCGCTCGAGCTATTTTAGCAGCTTCAATGCCTGCACAGCCGCATTCATAGTCGATAAACAGTACCCGCGTACGCTCATACCACCGCGGATCAGGCAGTTCGGACGGCATTGGATAGTGCACACCCTGCCGCGTCCAGAAAATATTGCGCTGGCCGCTTGAGGGATTGGCAAAGACAATTGCAATGATCAGTTCAGCACCAGGTGTTTCAACAATAAAGGAGGTATCAATGCCCTCTTTTTGAAGAGATTCAACCGCACGTCGGGCCATATCCGATAAGCCCAGTTTGCCAGCAAAGGCCGCTCGACCCCCAAGACGGGCAACGGCTGTCAGTGCAGTTCCGACAAGGCCGCCATCATGGATCGACAGCGTATTTAACGGCAGCTTTGAGCCTTCAGCGGGCCATTGGTCCACCGTGCCGACAAAATCAACCGTAACCGACCCAAGACCAAGAACGTCAATGTACTTATTTGCACTCATATTTGCACCTACTGATTCTGCAGAACCTCAACCATCGCCGCTACGTTTTCCGGCTTGGCATCAGCCGGTATCGCATGCGCTGGAGCAACAAAAAGACCTCCATCGCGACCAAGATCAATCAGCCGCCGTACGGCATCTTTTACCTCACCCGGGGCGCCAAACGGCAGCAATCGCTGCGTACTGATGCCGCCATAGAAGCTGAGCCGATTGTGATAGTGACGCTTGATTTCAAAGACATCCATCACTTCCGGCTGGAATGGATTAAACACATCAAGACCGCATTCAATCAATTCGGGGAATAACTCCTGGACTTTTCCACAGCAATGAATAAAAACGAATTTCTTTTTGGATTTTACCTGCGCGTACATTTGAGCGATTCGCGGCTTGATAAACTCCCGCCAAAGTTCGACGCCCATAATCAGACTGTTTTGCGTACCCCAGTCGTCGCCGAATAAAATCGCATCTATATCATATTTGCAAAAATTCTCTATCGACTGAAGATTAAACTCCAGGATGCGGTCGAACAGCGCATGGGCAAAGGGCTTGTCGGCGATCATTGCCATAAGGATGCTTTCCATGCCGGCCATAACCCAGGACCGCTCAAAAAACGACATGCCCAGATTGACGATTACAAATCCCCGGCTGTTTTGAATGCCGGTTTCGAACAATTCATACCGGGCCGGGTCGTTGGGGTCAGGAAACCGGAAACTTTTTATAGTTTCCGGGGTTATCAACGTGTTAGCAACAACCCCAATATCCTTATCCTGCGTGCGGTCCCACATCGTGCCAAAATCATCACGCCAGATATCCGGCTGAACCTCTTTCCATAAATGCTTGGGACGGCCCTGAATGGTCGTAAAGCAATTGCCAAGCTTTGTTTCAAAATCGGGGTCGCCGTAAAAAGCAGCCGTTTTTTCATGAGCCGCTTTGGTAAATAAAATATTATAGGGAACCTTGTCCGGCGGACAATGCATCAATACATCCCGTACACGTTTTCGATTTTCTGCGATTTCAACCATATCCATTTCTTTCTGAACAGCACAACCCTGCCTACCGGCAGACAATCTGCGACGCTATTCTACTCCATTCACTTACCCGACGACGGTCGCCTTGAAAAGTGTGAGTGTCCTTCATAATAATTTCAACACAACAACCTTTTGCAATATCCAGTGTTTCCTGAATGTCCTTTTCAAGTTTCTTATAGTCAACACTGCCGCTGCAAAGCGACGCCGGATTCGGTTTCCATGAATAGATATATTGATCACTGAGTTTTTCGGCGGCAATCCTGCGGTTGCACCACGGCGAGACAGAAACCCGCCGAAGCCTTGGGATATGCTTGATTATCAGGTCAAACTTACTGTCCAAAGGCTCACAGCATCCATAGCAGACAAGGCCAAACCGGTTAAGAATCGGCAATTCATAGTGTAATGCAAATTCATAAAACTGCTCAGGACCAACGCCGACAAGTGCCTGGCCTTCACCAAGAACCCACATGTCGCACAGCCTTGTCATCCCATGATAATCCGATGCAGGCAGCTCATCAATTGCCCCAACACCCGCCGAACCGACCATATCATCACCACCCCAGTTGGGCGTCAAAACTCCTTCGCGTTCAAACGTCTCAAGCATATTGAGCATATCATCCCGCAGCAATGCCATCAGATCATGAAGAAGCTGCGGATTGTCATACATATCCATCATGACCTGTTCCAGGCCGCGCAATCGAATCAGGTTTTCAGTAAGGCTGCATGACCACCACAATGGACCATGGATCCTGACTTTCAGAATATCGCCAAATATCTCTTTAGCCAAAGCAACCTGCGAGAGGGTTTCTTGCCGCCGTATCTGAATACTGCGAAAATGAAGCTGTCGAAGGTCATTGTGATCTTTTATCGGCGCCTGCCAGCCAAAAGAACCAAGCTCCGAAGACCGCAACACCGTCTCACTAAGGCCGAAATTATTTATATCGACACACCAGCCGATATTAAAATATGGTGTCACCGGCTGGTCATCATGAATATGCTCAAACTGATAAATCGTTTTACGCAATGACAGTTCCCATTGCCGCAATAGAGGGTCTGTACACTGAAGTTCCTGCTCCGGGATCAGTTCACGCCAGCCGCCTTCCGGATAGGCAAGAACCATCGGACGCTGCGGCTTGAGAGCGTTAAACCGTTTCCACAAATTGACCCGTTGGCTCTGTATCGGCATGACTGCGATCATTGCCACGCTTTGGGCTAAACGCCGCAAAATCTCACGTTCCAAAGGGGTTACTGGATTTGTCCTGCACTCTGACATAGTATCTCCATTAAAATCGGTTCAAAAAAATCCTGACCACAACAACATCCATAACACCGATGCCAAATGGAAGTTTGCAGACGCCACGCTCAAAACACAGACTCGTTTTGGATATCGTCCCATCACTCAAACAAATCTCGGCTTGATAGCAACCCTCATCATATCCCCCCAAACGAAGAGACGGCGAGCTGACTTTATCTGTGCTGCCGTTAGCAATCAGCACAACACTGGAATCAGGCAAATCAAATCGGTATGGGGCAAGATAAACTCCGCCCTCTGCTGCGGATATCCGCTGCTGATTATTGTCCAACACCCCTAGTAAATTGACCCACAGCTCACGTCGTAATGTATGCAAAAGGCATGTGTGCGGAGAGTTCGGAAACAAAAACGGAAAAATCAGGCATCTTCGGTTAAATACAACCATCCCAGGCCCAGATGACTGTCCATCATACGACTTTAACTCCGTTACAATATGTGCTTCAGAGTCATAATCGAAGATGGCTGTGCTTCCACAGGAAACCTGTGCAGAGAACCGGGCCTGTTTACCGCTTGAAAGAGGTGTGCCATCCACGACTTCCTCATAAGAAACCTCTCCTGAACTGACAGGTACTATCCTGCGCAATGACTTGATGCCCGCAAGGTGTCCTAACCCCAGGGCGTTAAGAGTCAATGCTGCCGTCCCATCCAGAACTGTAACATTTTCTTCAAACAGCCTGATGATCTCCTCTGGCTGCATATTCCGCAGCCACTGTCCGGATATTGCCACTATTTGACCCTGATGGTGCTTTTCTGTGGTCACACAGGTACTTAAACCGTAAGCCGACAGCATCGATGCCCATTTGCCCTCATCGGGATACAGCCGTTCAATGACCGAGCCGCAACTTCCAGAGGCCAACTCCGGTGATGTATCAATGGTGTATGAGGACTGAAGACAAAACGGCACAACAATCCCATTTTGCTGGCCCAGCTTTAGACCCAGTTTCTGCACATATTCCAGAAACGGCTTGGTCTCCATTAACGTATCCTGATAACCTTCCTGCAACAGAGGACCGTTACCTATCATATCAAAAATATTGAACGTCAAGCCGGTACTGCATAAAACACTGGACAGCAGCATCTGAAAACGCATCATCGACCGAGACTTCGTATAGAGTGAATGCGGGCCATTGTCAATCTCGGGCATCAGGTCAATGCCTTCCGGCAACAGCGCAGCGGTCTGACGGGATATGATATTAAAATTCCATACATACTCACTCGGCGTAACTTCCGTATACGCAGGCAAATGCGGCCGGATCACACATGAAGATGCGCCGCCTAAGCTCGCTATCATTTGGTCCCAGTTGCGGCCTTCGGCACAGTGAACTGACGGATAGGAGGTCATCAGACCTATCCGGGTGTCTTTGGATATCCGATTGACGGCATCACGAATTTGCCGTGCGTTGTTGGCCATAATCCTTCCATTTAGATCCAGCCACAGCCGACGCAGAGGATGCGGGGTGCCCGGAGCGGTAAGGGCATCCACCAACTCTTGCCGGCTCACGGAACGGCCGTATTCGGCCGATATAAGGCGGAGATGTGCATCGCAGAAACAGCCTCCCCAAACAAGCGGCGCATGATTGTGGAGCCTAAAATCATCCTCAATCCAGATCACATGCGGAGCCAATTCCGCAAACCTGGCGTAGGTGTCGCAGATGTGACCGATCCACGCAGCACACGCCGGGCACGCTGTGGCCGCCGCTTTTTGCCCATTCTGATCCACCATCAGGTTGAATGCCTGACCCGCCTTCAACGTTCGGCCGCGGTCAGCATGAAGAAGCGTCTCCCAGGGATTAATCGACACGGTTATGCCAATGGAAACCAACGCATCACGCACTTTACGCAGGGTTTGAATCCATCGCCGCTGCTCGCAAACCGTCAAATGACCCGTATTCAACTCCTCACAGTTGGCAAAAAGCATCACCTCATCGACCTGCGCACGGGAACAGAAAGCGATAATCCGCTCTATTTTTTCATCTTCGTAATAGCCAGGTGCAACTGCGATCCTCAGGGCATAATTGTACATAGCCCGCTGGTGGCGGCCTTCTTTACTTTTTAATCGACCTGCCGGGGCGACGGCAGCCATGGCTTGCCCACATTGAATATGTTTTTTGTCTTTATTTTTCATTAAAATACTTTCAAACATCACTGCTGTCCAAAACGAATGGGCAGTGATTAATTAGACTGGTTTATATGCCTAAAATCTCAGTATTTTGGACAATTTTTAGCCTTTCGGATTCCAGGTTGCTTATTATGCTGTCCAAGAAAATTGTTCAAAAAGTCATTGATTTTGACTCAAAAACGGCAATTTTCATCGTTTTGCCGTCTCGTATAAAATTTATTTTGGACAAGAGTGTTCAAACATAAACTTAAAAATTCAGGGAAATCAAAAGTTAGTATTTCCCTACCTTTTTTACTATCTCAATAATACGGCGATATTCATCAAGTGAAATAGATGACGGAATAGAATGGTCAGATGAAAACATATACCTCCCTCCTTCTTTAAGAATGGGCAATAAATACTCTACGTTATTTTTTAAAGCCTGAAAGTTATCGAATAGTAATGAATCGATACCACCAT
>CAYTHV010000173.1:0-5746 GCA_964437685.1 uncultured Pirellulales bacterium | reverse complement strand
ATTTGCTACACCACAAAAATGCTCTCGAACTGCCCATGTTTAAAAACATCAGTTATCGCCGATGGCCAAAGACCTCCGTAAAGACTTTTACCGTTTTTGACGGTGAATCTGCACTGGAACTTGCGCTTACATTTGTTTTACGGGTTGAGTATTGTATATGCTCAACAGACAAAAAACAGCTGCACGCTCGTCTATCTGCTGATGGGACAAGCTTGGCTCAAACACCCCTTGAAAAAGGGGAAATCAATGACTGGCTGAATTTAGCTTTTGAGAAGCTGCGTCAGACTTTCGACCTGAGCAGTATTGGGGACTTTAATCGGAATTGTGTATCGCTTTTGTCCGACCTTGACAAGGAGGCGGAAGTATTTTTTGGGCAAACGACGACGTTGACCGAGGACAATAAGACCAATCTTACCATACAAACTCCAGAAAACATAGATACCGAATCCATCAAATATGCTCATTTACAATCTCATCCAGCTGCCAAAACGCTACAGACCTACAGTGACAATTTAATTGACTCAAAACAGGCTAAAGATGTAAAGTTGCCCCAGAAGCAGAATACAAAACCCAAAGCCACAAAGAGCCATCGCAAGAAGATTGTCCCGGGTAAAAGTGATCAAGTACCCCAGGATTTGATTTCACTTGCCGTTGTCGTCAAAAACTTTTGTGTTTCACACGTGACACTAAAACGAAATATAAATGATGGTAAAATCAAGTCTTATCGACCTGCCAAGGCAAAGGCAAACAGTCCCCACCTTGTCTCAGCAAAAGAGATTGCAGCGATATACCCTCGCAGATAAAGATGCCTAGTGGTATCATTTTAGTATCAACACGTATCATTTCGGTATCAGGCGGGCCAATCTTTTGATTTGCTTTTCATAATGTTGTAGATCGGACATTATGAAAAAAATAGCGTATCAATCAATCGAATCGTTGGCCATTGAGTTGCACTTGCCGCAGCGGTATCTCCGTCAACTGGCCGAGCAAAAGAAAATTCCTTTTCTGATTGTCGGTGGTCGTAGGCGTTTTAATCTGATTGCAGTTAAAGCCGTACTTGACCGATTGGCAGAAGTGGAGGTCAGCCATGAGGCCCGCTGACATTTTCACACCTGACTTTCATGGCTCCCATGATATTTCCAGCCTGTTGACACTTTCCCAAGCTGCCAAGCAGCTGCCCCGAGTCAATGGACGTCGGCTGCACGTTTCAACACTTTGGCGGTGGTGCAGAAAAGGGCACCGTGGAGTGTACCTTCACTATGTGCGTGTCGGTCGCACCATCATGGTCAGCGAGGTAGAATTGAATCAATTCTTTGTTGCCTTGGCAGAAGCGGATAAGGTCGAGCAGCATCCTGTAGGCATAAGCCCAAAGCGGAAAAGCCGTCGGATCAATAGCGCCGCCCGCCAGCGTTCTATCGATGAGGCAAATGCCATACTAATTCGGGCGGGGATTATTCGGCCTATGGCAGCCTGTTCAGTAGAAACAGAGTCTCAATTAGAACAGGAGGGGCGATGACGGATATTCAAACCATCATAACCTGTTTATTTGAGCCGGACGACATCGTGGAATTAAGGTGTATACGAGGTAAGGAGGATGTCATAAAACGCTGGGTCTGCGCCAAAGAATTACCGTCAATGACCGAAAAACTCACCGCATGGAATCAACAGGTGTATAACATTTATTACGGCGTTAACCCACGTCGTGAAGCGGGCAAATCCGGGGATTCCAATGTTCTGCTTGCACGGTCGCTGTTTTGTGATTTTGATCATATTGAACCCGGCGACGGGTGCGGCCGATTTGAGCTGGTCTATACCGATATTCTTTTGTCGGGCCTGCCGGAACCGACCTTGGCGGTTCACAGCGGTCATGGACTGCATTGTTACTGGCGGCTGGCTGAACCCCTCACCGATCTTGCCCTATGGCGCGATATGCAATCCCGATTAAACGAAAAACTGGACGCTGACCGGAATGTCAAAAATGCAGAAAGACTGATGCGTTTGCCCGGCTTTCTGAATACCAAACGAAAACCTTTCCAAGAAAGCTTTATTTGCTGGAGTACACACCATGCAACTTGCTAACTTAAAAGACTTCGATATGCTGTTCGACAAGCCAGAAAACACGGCACAGGATGTGCCACAACCGTCGACAAGGCCGACGGCGGACGACTATGCCCAACGTAAGGCACGGGCGGTTCTTTATGCTGCCAAAGCTGACGGCCAGGCTGAGGGCAACCGTAATGCGTCGGCCTACAGTCTTGCAGCGCGAGTCCGTGAAAAATTTGACCTTAATGATGCCGACTTGCTTGAAGTTCTTGGCTATTGGAATCAGAGGAACTCACCATCCCTAAGTGATACCGAATTGGTCAGCGTTGTCGCCAATGCAGAGCGCTATGCCAAAAATGCCGCCGGCAGTGGATTTTCTCCTTTAAAGTCGAATGACAAAACGCCGGCACAAAACGAGGATGCTCCTGAACGGAGGATTAAACATCGGAGTTTTGCTGACATCGAACCTCGAACGATTGAATATCTCATTCCGGAATTTTTACCTCGAGGGGTTTTAGTTTCACTGGTCAGTCAGGAAGGTTGCGGGAAATCGACCTTGGTGGATTATATCGCCTCATTGATTTCGCGGGGTGACACATGGCCGGTTACCGACGACCCCATTGAAAAGGGCGACATTGTCTTGTTCAGCCACGAACAGGATGCCCATAGCATGATCTGTCCTCGCTTGATTGCCAACGGTGCCGATCGTCAACGTGTTCATTTAGGCGAATCGGTCATTTCCAAAAATGGGCTCGAAAGCGAGTTTAATTTCGACCGTGACATCGATGTTCTTGAGGACTGGGCCGATGAATTGCCAAATCTCAGATTGGTGGTCTTCGACCCCATTACAAGCTATACCGAGGCCAATGAAAATTCAAATTCCGAGGTTCGGCATGCCCTGAAACCTTTGGTGGATTTTGCAGCACGAAGGAATGTTACCATTTTGGCCCTGTCGCACTTGAGTAAAAAAGTGGATTTAGGGATGATCAACCGAACCTTGGGCTCCCGGGCGTGGTCTGCTGTCCCCCGGATGATTTGGGGACTCCAGAGCGAGGAAGTCGAGGATGCCGATGGCAACCGAATTGAAACCGACAACCGGTTTTTGTTGTGCATTAAAAGTAACCTTTGCCGCAAGCCTCGAGGGATGAAGTTTACGATTTTCGAGAATGGACGTCTAAACTTTGATACCGAACGGCTGACAATGAACATCGATGAAAAACCAGACGTCAGTGGAGGAATTACCGCAAGCCGAGCCAACCAGATAGGCGAATGGTTGGTCGAACGTATCGGGATTGACGCTGTCCCGCAAAAGGACATTGCAGATGAAGCCTGTAAGAAATTCAATATAGGCAGCAGCCGGCTGGGGAAAATTGCGACCGATCATGGGATTTCAAAAAGACGGTCGGTTGCGGAAAATTGTTGGGTTTGGTCGGTGAAGCGATGAGCCGCCGTGGTGGAACCCTGAAAGAGGGTTTGTCATTCTTTATCTTTCTTTGTCCTTCTTTGTCCTTCTTCGGTTTTTAGCTCAAAAACGCAACAAGGACAAAGAATGACAAAGACGTACAAAGAAGTACTCTGACATATCCGTGTCAGTTAAAACCTATTTTACTATTATTTAGTAGGAGTATCAACAATGGAAAAAGGCAGTTCAAGTAGAAATCGGACAGGGCATCTCTGTTGTTCTCAGCAGTCCGCAGGCGAGGATGACTTGTATGATGCCCCCAAAACCTTAATGCAGCTGATCCACGAGGTGGAGCAGGAAAAACCGCTGGTCGAGTACCGCGATGGCGAATTTGTTTTTTATGACGAAGATCGGCATCCCTATGTCTTTGACGCGTGTCGCGCGGACACCCATGCCAAACTGCTCGAATGGATACGGCACATGACTGAAAAGGTCTGGGTTACTGGTTTGCATATCAATCAGTTTATCCGGCTGGCGGCCAAACATCTGCCGCAGATAAAAATTAAATACAGTGCTTAACGGAAGGCGTGTGTCCGAAATATTGCTTTTATTCTGAAAGGATCAAATATGGACCAAATTGTGATGCAAGGAAAAGATGATTACAAACTGCCTGAATGGCTCCGCACCTCGTTTATTGGCGACGATGGGACGGTCTACCTGCCCTGTGGCGCATGCTCTGATGAGCGAGACGCTCTGCTACGACTGGCGTACGATAACGTCCCGGTTGTGCGACATCATGGGCATTTATACGCGCCATCAAGCTGGCTGGCCCGTGAGTATCCCAAGTATGCCCATGTGTTTAGAATTATGGGTCAAAAAATATTAACTGTTCCTTAAAACAGCCGACATAGTATAAGTGTTCCGTTTGTCGGAAAAGACGCAAAACGGAACACTTATACATTTTAACAGAGGATTTTCGATGAGTCGTGGACTTGGAAAAATACAACAGATGTGCCTGTCGGTACTGACTGAGCAGGACAAATTGCTGGACAGCATTACGGTGGCCGCTAAGGCGGTAAACCGAAATGAGATAACTGATAGCGAGCATGTTTCGTTTCGCAGGGCGTTGCGAAAGCTGAATGCTATGGGCCAAGTCGTTGATATGGGGCGCTATTTTCGAGATGGCCGGCGGCGCTGGGCTACCCCACAGGTCGCCAAGCGGTATTTTGACCGGATTGAAATACACATGGGACGGCAGATGGCTGATAGTAGGCGGCGAGAAAGCCGATTTACCCCCGCACGATACCCCGAAGTTTTTGAGCAAATAAAGTAAGTGTTCCGATTCAGTGGAAAGCAACAAATCGGAACACTTAGACAGTAAAAACAGGCGGTGGCGAAGTATTAAACAATGCTCGGGTATGACTACTATTATCATTGAGATGGAAATTCAGCAAGTTTGGTATACTTGTGAAATACACAAGTATGAAATCGATGCTTCATCTCGCCCAATGTGATAGGGTTTTAGCGGAAATGATGTGAGTCTTGATAAAGATCACGTCGACATTGTTGAAATATGAATGGGATGAATTCATCTGCGCATTTTGCGAAGATAAAAGCAAAGCTTATCTGCGGAATTTCCGTAGATAAATGTTGTTAATCTTCGACTAAATTGAAGATGAAATTGAAAACTTTCTCGGAAATGGGTAAGGCGGCCGTTGGCTTTGATTTCAGTGCGTTGCCCCTCTTGGCGCGGCCGGAAGCTATAGATAATCTTGCTGGGTACATTGGCTGCCAAACTGCTTCGAAAGGGTTACGCCGCCATTTCAATCACGGCGGCGATTTGTTTTCTGGCTTTCTGTTTGAGTTCGTCGACCGCCTGGGCGCTGGTACCCCGGATGGCAGCAATTTCCTGAACCGTCTTTCCGGTCAAGAGCAGCATCAGGATTTCGCATTGCGTCGGTTGGGCCTGGTACACACTGTGCAAGGCGTGAATAAACAGGTCTTTGGCGGTTACCGTATCCGGGTCGAATGTTTCCATGTCGAATTGGGTGTGAACCGCACCCAGCAAAATGTTATGCTTTCGCGTGCTGGTATTGGTATAGAACTCAAAAAATACGCTTTTGACATCCAGCCAGACCCGATGCCGCAGAAATCTGGGTTCGACCTCGTTGGCCTTGGCCAGCTTGACCAATGCGTCGTGAGCCAGGTCGTTATGGTCGATATTGCGCCGTCCCCCGCGCTTCAGAAACGTCCAGGCGAATCGGTATGTCATGTCGATAATGTCGTTGGTCAGTTTCATTG
>CAYTHV010000172.1:0-5785 GCA_964437685.1 uncultured Pirellulales bacterium | reverse complement strand
TGATTACCTGCGCCTGTTTGATATGATCCGCAGACGAGAAACGTACTGCCTGCCCTGCGGATAGAATATGGCCTATTGTTGCTGTAGCAGGACAACCAAAGGCGATTCTGCAATCATGGGTTTCCACTGTAATCATTGCAGCAGATACAGTGTTCCAGTTCACAGGGCTTCCAATTGCGTTATTTACGGCGACAGATAGCAATTGGTTGACATCTGATAACTCGTTTCTTGTCTTGTCAAAAAAATGATCCAATTCAAATGATCCGACAATGGGGTTCTTATGCTCGTTAATTATCAGTACTTTGCTACAGCATGGGCATATTCCGCTACGGGGCTATGCACTTTACTGTACCGACCACAACATGTAGCATGTTGATTGCGATGGACAACCACAATATATGGTGTGTGGTACAGTCAAGTGCATAGCCCCGTTCCGCTATATAACGAATATAAACATAAAATGTGTCGGGACTTATCTTTCGCAGATACTGCCCGCCTTCGTTCATTTAGCTTTACGAGATTATCAAGTTTGCCTTCGAACCCATCGACCTTCAGTTCAAGCTTGTCAACTTTAGCGCCGATGAAGCCAACCACTTTTATTGTTTCTTTTTGCTCAATTTGAATGTCGCCTTTCCATTCACGAACCGAATCAGAAAACTTTTGCTGTGAAATAATCAGCCCAGATAAGAGTGATTGTAATTCATCCGGTATCCGATATTTAACAATCCCATTTCGTTCTTCTTGTTTCAACCGATGAAACTCTTTCCGGTACATTGCTTTGATTAAAGCGATATCGGTTCCGCTCCGGTCGTTGAAGCCACCAACGACCGATGAGAAGCCTGTTTCAGTCATTTCAAAAAATGGCCTTGGTTTACCCTGAGCGTCGATATATTCAGCCTCGTTAAAACTAACGAGGCTAACAACTTGATTTTCTTCATTAATTTTTCTAATGACCTTTAAAAGATTGTCGTGAGTTTTTTCAAACGCCGCCGCAACTGACAGGCTGTCCGTCCAAAGTTCTTCGTTTCTTTCGAAAACCTTGATCCTGGCCATGATTTCAGTTGCTTGGTCTTCTACTGATTTTATTACCGTCAATTCATTTTTCATGGATTCAACCTGCCCCATATTTCTGATACAAAAATTGCTCGCTCCATCAGCTTTTCAATCTCAGCGGTTTTCATGTTCGGCCATGCCGCCATCAGGTTATCTTCCACTTCCTGATAACTTTGACCTTTTTGAATCAAATTCATAATCGGCTTTAATGTCTCCAGCATCACATCACCAGGAGGGGAATCAACAGCATCAATGGCGGTCTGATCCGGAAAGAGAGTGGATATTTCACCGAATGCCGCCACCGGAGGAAGAGGCTTGCTGGGTGGTGTGGGGGTTGTCGGGACCTTCGGCGCAGGTGCGATTAATTCTTCACTGGCTTCTGGTTCAGGAATGCCATAAGTGTCATAGAAATACCGCTTTGACATTGCCAGACCACAATCAACGGACAATATCTTATCCCGCTGCGCCAATTGGAAAAGGTCGCCTTCTGATTCGGTGTGAAACCAAAGTTTAGGGTAGTCGATGACACCATCAAAATTATAATCAACGATCCAGCGTATCAGCGAATCGTTTAAAGTTTCTGCCAGGATATCGGCATCGGCCTTTAGAATGTCATTGCGTACCTCGTCATGGGTTTTGCTGGCAGCATAAGACCCTGTTCCAGAAACTTCTGTCGTGAGGGTTTGACCCAGCACGCATTTGCTGATTTGCTTGTCCATGTAGTCGAGCAGAGACTGATACGAGACATTGCCCGTCCGGGTAGCCTCCAGTAATTGAATCTGCATGGTGTCGGGAGTTGTGACCCCTGTGTCGGTCTGAAATGTTTCCAGAATGTCCGAAAACTTGTCGATCTGTTCTTGTGATGTGCCATTGGGGTATTTTCCCCACACAGTCGGACTACTAAATTTTTCCAGCAGTACCAGCCAGAATTTAATCCCATTTTTTTTGAACCATACCGGCCACCAAAGTTTCTGGCCGAGGCCGACACCATACGGGTTGTCGCTTGATCCCCAGGTGAAGGTAATAAACTTCTTGTCCGGGAGGGTTTCTCCCTCGATCATGTTGAATGGTGTTAAGAGTTTGAGTTCTCTGAATGCAGTAAATACAAAACGTTTCGGGTGTTTGGTGATAATCCGGTTTATCCCGATGTTCTTATCTAAGTCTATCTTCCAGAGTATTTCAGCGACATAAAATCCGTATAATGCAGCCTGTGAGAGTTCCTGGACTGCCTGGGAGAAATTACATGCCAGAAGTGTTTGCGTTACAAAATCTGCAATCAGTTGCTCTTTGCCTTGCTTGTTCGGTCTGCCTTTTCGGGATGGAGATTGAGCCGCCACTATCTCCCATTCACATCCTGATAACGATAAGTACCTGGTGAACAAGACCGCGCTGGTATGAGCATCTCTCGCCACTTCGTCGTAAAGTTTTAGTCCCCTGCCACTGGATTCTGTGCGTAGTACCGGATCGGGATTTTCAAGACGTGCCAGCCATCCGGTGAAAATATCAATATCTTTGGAGATACTGGCAATTTCATCTGTCAGTTTTTGCGGTTTGGCTTGTGGTTCAGCCATCTTCCATTCACCCTTTACTGAGTGCTTGCGCCTGTTGGATTTAGCCATGTAATATTTTCCAATCGGTAAAGCTATGGTGCGACTGAGGAATTAGGAAAACGTTTTAATGCGTTCTGGGATTCGTTTAGATTGTTTCATGTGAAATAATTTGTAGGCGATATTGCAGATTTATAGCGAGGGAAAGCAAGAACATTTTGTCTATATACGCATATAGACAAATACTTTATTTTTATAAGATGTTGTCAAGCAAAAAGTTATTATTGACATGATACCAATTTAGAGTATCATAAGGTCATGGAATGGACGGTAAAGGCGACAAAGAGAGCCGAGAAGCAGATTGCCCGATTGCCGGAGCCAGTCATGCGGAACCTTGCGGCGTTGATACGGGACATTGAACGTAATGGCCCTGTTCGTGGTAACTGGCCGAACTACAGCTCTGTGGGCCGCTACAGGTATCATTGCCACATCAAGAAGGGGCACCCAACTTATGTTGCAGTTTGGGAAGTCGTTGACAAAAAAATTAAATTGGTAGAGGTATTTTATGCAGGTACTCACGAGAAAGCGCCATACTGAGGATGTTGCTGTGGAGCTGCGGTTTTTAGGACCTATAGGCAAGCGAAACGAAGCGGTTGATACGCTGAAAGCATTGGGCTTTGTTGATACCACAGAGACCATCCCTTGGAGAGATTGTTTTCCCTATACAGATGAGCAGTTACCCGGAATATGCCTGACTGGAGCCAGACACAAAGAAGGCGTTACGCAGCGTGAATTTTCGAAAATGACTGGCATCCCGCAACGGCATATTTCGGAAATGGAAAACAACAAACGTTCTATTGGCAAAGAAATGGCAAAGAAACTTGGGAAAGCCTTGAACATTTCGTACAAGGTGTTTTTGTGAACTACCCCTACCCTAAAGGGATAGGGGTTTTACGCCGTTCTTATAAAAAAGTTGGCGGGACTCAACAACCGCAAATAGACAATTCACATTATTTGTTGTTTTTTCTGGGCTTCTTCGTCTGTTCGAAATGATTTTTCACAGTGCTTGCAAACCCGAATCCGCACAATAACATTATCATATCGTTCGGTTTTCGCCACAATGTGATCTTTCCCCCCGCAGTATGGACATTGCATTCTTAATAATTCCCCATTCCGGTTGTTGTTCGTTTGCCTGATGATTTAATCTCGAAATTATTATATGCCCCAAGTCCATTAAAGGCGTGAACCTCTGCATCCGCCATATCGTCATTTAATCCGACAGGAAACGACAACAGCTCATCGTCGAAATACCCCGGCAACAGCATGATAAATCAAATGCTGTTCGTACCGGGCCGCCACCGGCTGGAAACGGGTCAGCTTGTCTTTATCGCATGGAGCGCCCTGGACTGGTAATGTGGTTGTGCGAAGAAGCTCTTGCACAACCGCGGCCTGAAATTGAACCTCTTCAATCCGGATAGTCGCCGGGTTCCATTTCTCGGCCATTTGCTGAATGAATTTCTGCCCGTCATGGAATCGTACCCTATCCCGTGCAACATCCAGAACCCATATTTTCCCCTGCTTTTCCCTGCCCAGAACCACAATAGCTGTATAATCGGCTGTGGTTTTTGTGCTGATGGCCAGGTCAACTCCCATTGATACAGTCAATGTGTTTAATGGTGGTGGCGTTCCGTACCGCAAATCGTCTCGGTAAACTACGGTCCCGCCAAAATCGACAAACTGCGCAAGGATTTCCTGGTTGAATACTAATTGAGGCAGCTCCAGCCGGGCAGCCTCTATCTCTGCCGGGTCCAGGAATGGATTAACTGTTGAAGGCATCTGCCAGGAAATCCAATCATCATCGTAAGAATCCGATCCGACAACCCCTTTCTGGAAAAGCTTATGGAAATCTTGAATACCTCGGGGAGTTGAGAAAAACCATGCCGAGCCTCGGTAATCAATCAAGGTGGGGCGGATGGCCCGTTGCCATTTGTCAATTAATCGCCGGGTCATATCCGCCTCATCAATAATGACGATAGAGTACTTCCGTCCTCGCGCTGGGTCGTCATCATCCATAGACCAGAAATCAAGTGATCCTCCGCTGATCAATTCAATCCGATGCTGCTGGGCGTCGATCCGTTGCTTAACTGGCCATAACATCGACTTGGCGTTCCGGAATACTTCGTCCAGGTATTTGTAAGATGGTGCGAACCATGCTACCGGGAACCCTTCGAGCGCGCCCCTGGCATCCACGATTAATGTGTCCAGCCCGAAGTACGTTTTTCCGGTCCGGCGCCCCAGGCAACAAACGTTAAAACGTTTGGCGTTATCACGCATTTCTTTTTGTGCCGGGTGCATTCGGGAGAAACTCAGTCTGGCTTCAGTCATGACGCTCCACTATGATTTTGAGGATGCCAGATGTTTCCTGCCGATCGACAAACATGCCGAGGTATTTAGCCAGCAGTTCTGTTGCTTTTATCGCAGGCCCGAATTGGCCCGCTTCTTCGGCGAGCATTCCGCGCCGGGTAATATCCGCCAGAACTGTTTCAGCCGTGATCATGTTTTTTTTACTTAGTTTTTCTCTAAGTTGTTGAATATGTTCTGAAACGTTAGGTTTCGCTATAAGCTGTCTTCCGAAATTTGGGTCCGAGTACCCGGCTCTTCCAGCGGCAGCGGTAGCATTTAAATCTATAAAATATTCCTCAACGAAACGCTGTTGCTTAGGGGTTATACGATTACTCATTTGCATTCCTGTTTCTCTTTTTCGTCATAAATCAACTGAATCCCCAAATCCGCATACAGTGAAAGCATTGCCATTTCCACCTCCCCCCGAAAATCACAATTCAAATTCCTGATGCCATCGTCAACCAGGTAATCATGATCATTAATCGTTCGAAAGTGAATCTCCTTGTATGCCGTCTTTGCATACTGTACGGCGATCTCACGCATGGCATAAGCGAGGCTGTACATGCCAGCCGCCGCAGTGTATGCGATTGTATCAATAACTGTTCTATCTGATACGACTACCCCGTATCTTCGTACAGCGTTTAGCTCGGCCTGCATCTGGGCGCTGAATATCCACAATTGGCAGCCAACATAATAAAACACACCCTATAGCAATATAAAAATTGAATAAAAAATTGGCAGCTAATATTTAAAAAAGTATTTTATAGCAATTAGCTCCAAAT
>CAYTHV010000171.1:0-5897 GCA_964437685.1 uncultured Pirellulales bacterium | reverse complement strand
CGGGTATTTTCCTGAATGGCCTTGCGGAAATTTTCCGGGTCATTCGGATCCACCAGCGACACTTTAATTCCCATCTGCGGCAGCGTATGGCTAAACAAGGTACATGTTCCGCCATACAGCGAATTACTCGACACAATGTGATATCCCGCGGGGCAAATATTAAAAACCGCCGCGGTGATTGCCGCCATTCCGGAACTGAACGCCACAGCCGCAACGCCGCCTTCCATTGCCGCGATGCGCTTTTCCAGCACTTCCGTGGTCGGGGTCAGCAGGCGGGTATAGATATTGCCGAATTCTTTAAGGCCGAATAAATTCGCGGCATGCTCTCTGTCTTTGAAAGTATAACTGGTCGTCTGATAAATCGGCACCGCCCTGCTCTGGGTGGTTGGGTCAACAACCTGTCCGGCGTGAAGGGCTAATGTCTCAAGTCTGTATTTCTTATTCGTATCCATTTTAAATGAATCCTCTCGAACTAAATTTTCAAAAATAGCTGATTATGATTTTTCCGGCAACGCTTCCAGCATGCGATCCAGCGCCCGGCGCGCTTTCACACGAATCGCCTCAGGAACGCTGATAACCGGCTTCATATCTTCCAGCGACCAGAGCACTTTTTCAAGTGTAATCTTCTTCATATTCGGACAAACCGCCTTGCTGGATACCGGATAAAATGCCTTATTCGGATATTTTTTCTTCAATGAATGAAGAATACCCTCTTCTGTAACAATGATAAATTCCGTCGATGCGGACTTGCCCGCATAGGCAATCATTTGCCCGGTACTGAGCAATTCATCCGCGACCGCCCGTACCGCCGGAGAACATTCCGGATGCGCCAGCACAATCGCCCTGGGATGCGCCCGGCGGGCATCGGCCACATCCATATCCGTAATCCATTGATGCGTCGGACAAAATCCCGGCCAGAGAATCATCTTGCGTCCCGTTCGCTCTTCGACAAATCGCCCCAGATGCTGATCGGGAACAAAAATAATCGGCTTGTCTTTGGGCAGATTGCCGACCAGTTTTACGGCATTGGAACTGGTGCAGCAGT
This sequence comes from uncultured Pirellulales bacterium, assembly GCA_964437685.1. Lineage (GTDB taxonomy): Bacteria > Planctomycetota > Phycisphaerae > Sedimentisphaerales > Anaerohalosphaeraceae > Anaeroglomus. The sequence goes on along the minus strand of CAYTHV010000171.1, from coordinate 4,852 downwards.
AATCGCTGAGCGCCTTGACTTCCGCGGTGGAATTGACATAGCACACCACCAGCGCATCAGGATGTTCGCTCTTAAGGTCGGCAAGCTGAGTTGCGGTAATCATATCCGCCATCGGGCAGCCGGCGTGAATATCCGGAAGCAGTACTGTTTTATTCGGCGACAAAATCGACGCTGTTTCAGCCATAAACAGCACGCCGCAAAATACAATCACATCCGCTTTTGTCTCGGCCGCCTGAATGCTCAATCCAAGAGAGTCGCCAACATAATCGGCAATATCCTGAATATCTGCTGCTTGATAATTATGGGCAAGGATGACTGCGTTGTGTTTGATTTTGAGTTCTTGAATTCGATCGATCAGCGATACACTCACTCTGTTACTCCGTATCCTTTTTCGCAGGCTTTTTTCGATCCCGTGTGACATAGAGCGATTCGGGCTTGGCCATCGTAACCACGCCGCCTGCCGGAACGGATTCCCGTATCCAGACGTTACCGCCGATGACGGCGCCTTTGCCGATGGTAATATCTCCGAGAATGGTCGCCTCGGCATACACCGTCACATCGCTTTCAAGCGTCGGGTGGCGTTTTTTGCCGCGAATAATATGGCCTTGTTCGTCTTTCGGGAAACTGACGGCTCCGAGCGTTACACCCTGATAAATTTTGACATTGTCCCCGATAATCGCCGTTTCGCCGATAACTACGCCGGTACCGTGGTCGATAAAAAACCGCCTGCCGATCATCGCGCCCGGATGAATATCAATCCCCGTCAGCGAGTGGGCGTGTTCTCCCATCATGCGCGGAATCAGCGGGATATCCATCGCATACAGTTCGTGTGCAATGCGATGAATGGCAATGGCTGTCAAATGCGGATAACTCAGAACGATTTCTTCCGGAGCTTTGGCTGCCGGATCGCCGTCATACGCCGCCTGAACATCGTCTTTGAGCATCATGCGAATATAAGGTATCTTGCCAAGCATCTTTTCGCTGAGATCGCGTGCCATATTTCTGCAATCACAGGCCGGGCACTCTTTCAGCTTGCAGCTAAACCGCAACGCCAGTTCGATTTGATCCGCCAGCTCCCGCCGCATCGTGACCAGAATTTCCTGAACCACGGAACGGATATTGTCGCTGGTAATCGGACGCGAACCGGTATAGCCAGGAAACAAAAGTTCCATCAGTGAATTCAGAATATACAGTATCTTATCGCGAACAGGAAGATTCCTGGCGTCGATAAAATTCGTACCGATGTCATTCACGTACGACTGAAGAATCTCCTGAGTCAGTCTGTCTAACTCTTCGCTGCTAAAACTCTTTTGCGGCATAACAACCTCATATTCCGTGAATGCGGCTGATATCTCACTTCACGTTTAAAATCCAAAATACAACTCAACATCAAAAAGCAAAAACACAAATAAAAAATCAATGGATTGTCATCCCATTAATTTTTTATATTTGATTTTTAATTTTTAATTTTCGTTTCTATTACACTTGTGCGTACAGTTCCGTCGAAAGATAACGTTCGCCGGTATCGCACATAATAAAGACAATCGTCTTTCCCTGGTTTTCCGGCTTTTTCGCCAATTCACACGCCGCATAACAGGCCGCCCCGGCGCTGATGCCGGCAAGGATTCCCTCTTCGCTGGCCAATTGCCGAGCCGCGGTAAAAGCCTGTTCATTGGTGACCAGGAAAATCTGATCGATAATACCGCGATTCAGAACCTCCGGGATGAATCCCGCGCCGATACCCTGTATTTTGTGCGGACCGGGCTTGCCGCCGCTGAGAACCGGAGAATCCGCAGGTTCTACGGCGACAATCTGAATCGCCGAATTGCGGGCTTTGAGGACTTCTCCGCAGCCGGTAAGCGTTCCGCCCGTACCTACGGCGGAAACGAAAATATCAATCTTGCCGTCGGTATCCTGCCAAAGTTCCTCAGCAGTCGTCTTGCGATGCGCTTCCGGGTTGGCCGGGTTGCTGAATTGCTGCAAAACCAGCGAATTGGGAGTCTGCTGATTGAGTTTCTGCGCCTCTTCGACCGCGCCTTTCATTCCTGAGGATGCCGGAGTTAGCACAATCTGCGCCCCCAGCATGGTGAGCAATTTTCGGCGTTCGACGCTCATCGATTCGGGCATTGTCAGAATTAATTTATACCCGCGTGCGGCGCAAACAAAGGCAAGACCAATCCCCGTATTGCCGCTGGTCGGCTCAATCAGCGTCGTTGACTGATTGATCAAGCCCCGCTGTTCGGCGTCATTGATCATAAATAAGCCGATACGGTCTTTGACCGAACTGCACGGGTTAAATGATTCCATTTTGGCCAAAACCAACGCATTGGCCCCCGCCATACGATTCAGGCGAACCAAAGGAGTCCGCCCGATCGTCTGGGTGATATCGTCATAAATATGAGCCATAATTCAGGCCTTTGTTATATTTGATAGGTACCGCCCTGAATTTTGTCTGCCCGTTCCAGCAAATCCTTAAGATTTGTCGTATCCAAAACAGTCATCAATGAGCGATACAACTCCGTCCAGATTACACGTGTTGCACAGTCGCTGCAATTGGGCTGGAATTTAGTATGCTCGACACATTCGACTGGAACCAACGGCCCTTCAAGCGTGGTGAAGATTTCACTGAGCTTGATGTCTGCCGGATTACGGGCAAGCATGTATCCGCCGCGAGGACCACGAATGCTGCGGACCAGGCCGGAGGACTTCAGCATCGCGACAAGCTGTTCGAGATATTTGTTCGAAATATCCTCGCGATCCGCAATTGACTTGATTTGGAGCGGCTTCTTGCCGTATTCACGAGCCAATTCCAACATTGCTCTGACGCCGTAACGAGTTCTTGACGATAGTTTCATGGTTTAATCTCCTAAAATCCTACTTATTTAGTAGTCTATTTTACCAGAAGCTCAAAAAAAGCGAATTAAAAACTTTCTTTTCTCTTGTTTACGTTGGTGTCGTAACTATGGTTCATTTATAGACGCATAATATCTTATTGATTCTATTTTTCAATGAAAATCTGTAGTTTTTTGTTTTTTTGTGAAATGAAAGAACAATAAATCTATATATGTACAGTATATATACCTTATTTTGTTTATTTGTTGTTTTCAAGGGCAATCAAACCGCCAGCATTTAAGCCAGGGGACAATGATAAGCTCTAACGCTGAAAAATACCCTTAAAACGGCTCTTCCGGTAAATGGGTTGGAAAGTTGCAAAAAGAACATCGCTTTATAATAGGGGAAAATCAAAATCCCTATTTGGAGCATAACGCTAATATTCTCACATTCTCCCCTTTCAAGTTTGTCTAAATGCAGCGCTTAAAATTTATAATTTTCCTTGCACATGTTCGTACTCTGTTCGTATAATGACGACGGGTGCAGGAGAGAAACCCTGTGCCGCAAAACGGGATCTCCGGGCGGCGCCTTCAAACCGCAGGCGTGTGGGTGCATTGCCGTGCCGTACCTGTCCCCGCTTTCCGAAAAGAAAGAAAACAGGACATAAAAAGAAGGATACGGGTAAAAATGAAAGAATACAGGAATGAAAAAATACAAAACGAACCCAAATCGGAAAAACAAACCCATTTCCCCCTCTGTGTCCTCTGTGCAAAAACGCAAAACGAACCCAATTTTACTGGCGGCTGGCCAGTTGGAAGCTGGAAGCTTTTTTCAAAACGAACCCAATTTCCCGACTCCACCACTCTACAAAATCCGGAACTTCTGACCTTGCTGATGATGATTTTGAGGACAGCGAGCCAGCCTGAAATAAAAAAATCCACAACCCATTTAGCAATAATAACTTATGGGCGTTATCGTGGCCACTAAAAAACCGGAGAAGGTGGGATTCGATTTGCCGACTTTCTGCAACATTATTAAAAACCTATATTTAACACTTAACTCAAGTAAAGAAAAAGATTTAAGAACTCTCTATTCTTTGCTATACCAACACGGTTTTTTACTGTCTTGATACCCAATTTAAGGGCAGTTTTAAGGGCAACTCTAAAACAGGTTGCCGCTCGACAACATGTGAATCATACATTTCTTCAACGATGTACTGAAAAAAGTTACCACCTGGCCGGCTACCCGTGACTTCAAATATTGAACATTTATTTTTAACAACAAAAGATTGGCAAGGGTTTTCTTTGTATGTGAGATACGAACCCAGCGGTTTCGAATGATGCATGGTGGAAAGCGTTTCTCGCCATAGCGTACGGCAGCGGCCTTCGCAGAGAAGAAATTCTACATCTGACTTGGAAAAATATTGATTTTGAAAACAAGCAACTTAATATTTGCGTCAAAAATGGTTCCCCTTCAACATTAAAATGGGAACCGAAAGATCATGAAAATCGGATCGTACCAACAACTGAACAGGCGTTACAACACTTAGCATGCCTGCTTTCAGAATGCCCTGAAGGCCATTCCTACGTATTTATCACGCCTCTACGCTTTACCCTCATCAAGAAGAAACCCTCTATTACAGAAGTAAAAGTGGTAAAAAGTGCGATAAACAACATCAATCGCGATTTTGAGGGAATTTGCAAACGTGCGGGAGTCACTTCATGTACTATCCATGATTTGCGGCGGTCTGCAATTACTAACTGGGCCCAACATCTTCCGATCCAAGTCGTCCAACAACTGGCGGGGCATTCAAATATTGCAACGACACGGAAATACTATTTGAAAGTACGCGATGAAGACATCACCAAAGCCACTCAGGTCATTAACCAAATATTGAAGTTGGCAAAGAAGTGACTGACGCAAAACTGACGCAAATCCTATTCAAGACATTCAAGGCTCTTTTTTTACTAAAACTGTAACTGATTTAAATAAATACACTTAAGAATTGGGCCCGCAAGGA
>CAYTHV010000170.1:0-5969 GCA_964437685.1 uncultured Pirellulales bacterium | reverse complement strand
GGATGGAGGTATCCGTCGATAATGCTACCGCCGGCAGCGGCTGGCGTTCTTTTCGGAACCTGCCGATAAATTCGCCGGCGATATGCTGGCAATCCGCCGCCGAGCCGCCATTGCCGCATAAATACAGGCTGTGTTCCGATTTAAATGCTTTAACGATAAGTTCAGAAATTTTAACTAAAACACCCGTTTTGCTCTCGAATTCCGAAAGAGCTTTTTTATGTTCCTGAATGTTTGTATCAACAATTGTATTCATTTTCATGCCTTATATATCACATCTTCAGTGTCCAGACTCACTATCGTAATGTTAGGAATAAAGAAAAGCAAAAACTTTCCATGCCCTCTCAGTATTCATACTCATACGCAAAGCGCTTTCTGTGTAACAGAATTCCGATTGCAGGAGTCTTATATAGTGAATATAATTGGATATAAAAGCAGATAGAAACAGCGGGGAATACGGACAGGAGTAGTCTCAAATTGTTCAATAAACACCTTAAGTATTTAAGGTTATATATATACAGTTTATCTGTAATCGCATTGCTGATACCGGCGGGATGTAACCCGCCAATGAAGCAATTGCGAGAATTTGATGATTTTTATCAAGGGGGCAGTCTCCATGAAGCTGAAGAATTCTGCGAAGACCGAATAAAAGGCTCCTCTGCTTCCGGCAATAATCTGCTCTGGGCATTACAGATGGGGCAGGTTCAGCGTTCTCGCCTAAAATATGGCGACAGCACGGTATGGTTTGACCGGTGCGAAGATATGATGAAGACATTCGACTATCAAACGCGTCAAACGGATGTCGTCGCTACCACATTTGTCAATGACAATATTATCCCTTACCGAGGACAGACCTACGACGGAATCATGGTCAACACCTATAAGGCCTTGAATTTTATGGCTTTAGGAAAAGACGATCTGGCTCGGGTCGAATTTAACCGCGCGATGGAACGCCAAACACGCGCTAAAGACTTTTTCAATACGCAAATCCAAAAAGAAAAAGACAAATTGGATAAAGCGAATGCGGAAAAAAGAGTAGATTACACCAAAACCGCCGAAAACGAGGATGTCAAAGCCCGGATTCGCCAAGCCTATCCAGGACTTTATGAATTTGAGGCATATCCGGACTTTGTGAATCCATTTTCAACGTATCTGGCAGGCGTATTTTTTATCATTCAGGGTGACATCAGCAAGGGCAGAGATTTACTGAAAGAAGCTGCGGGGATGGTTCCGGATAATCCTTATATACAAAAGGATTTTGAAGTCGCCGATGCCTGGTTGTCAGGAAATGCGGCCCTAAGTCCGACAGTTTGGGTCTTTTTTGAGAATGGTATTGGCCCGAAAAAAGAGGAATTCCGAATCGATTTGCCCCTGTTTTTATTCTCAGACCGGATTTTTTATGCCGGGATTGCTTTGCCAAAATTAGTGCAACGTTCTTTCGCCGCCGAGCGTCTATCTATACGGATGGGCGAAAATGTAATCCCGACTGAAATTGTCGGGGATATGGATCGGGTCATTCAGACAGAATTTGCCAAAGAATATCCGTGGATTCTGACGCGGGCGATTATTTCCGCAGGCGTAAAAGCAGCATCTCAATATGCACTGGCAAGGTCGGGAGATAAGAAAGATGACTCCGGAATGATCGCAGCGGCCATCGGCGCGGCATTGTATAGTTGGTCAACTACCGCCGCGGACGTTCGTATTTGGAGCGCACTACCCAAAAACTTCCAGGTTGCACGGGTTCCGATGCCGGCAGATGGAAAACTGGCAATTCGCTCGTCGCAGGGACGAGATTTTCCGGTAACGCTTAATCCTTGCAGATATGGTATCGTATATATTAAAATGGTATCGGCTTCATGTGAGCCAACAATTGAAATCATTACGTATTAGCAATAATAATATCGAAAGGAATATCGATGAAAAAAACGGTAATTGTGTTAAGTACATTATGTGTAATAGCGGGCTGCTATAAACAATACGACCCGGATGTTAATCTGCCGCCGCACGTCCGCAGCGACAGTCTCGGCAATAATATTATCACTCGACCGATTACCGGTTTAATCAGTGTCCTGATCGGCGAAGGCATCGTTGTAAACAATGTCAAGGAAGCTCGTACGCCGGAAGGCTATCTGGAAGTTCAGGTGTCGGGATTCAATCAATCCCAGTTCAAGAAAATCTTTGAATATCGTCCGGATTGGCTGGACAACAACGGGCTGCAGATCGATACGGTGATGAGCAAGTGGATGACGATGTCAGTACCGGCCAAGTCGGGTTTTCTATTCAAGGTTACCGCCCCGAGTGCCGACGCCAACGATTATCGCATCAATACACGTGTAGCGAAACATATGGATAAATAAACTTGTATTAACAATAAATTGGAGAACAAGCATGAATAAGAGGATCATTTTACTTTCAATGTCGGCTTTGGTTTTATTAACTTTCGGGTGCAGACGAAAAACCACTAATATTGATATTGCAAACGACGAAGGCAAACCGGTGATGGAGCTGGATTATCGTGATTTTGACAAGGCGGCAACGGATATGGTGCAGTCGCTGTTGTCGTCAGGAAAATTGAAGAAAGCCGACGGCAGCCGGTATGTGGTTACAACCGCCAAAGTGGTCAATGATACGATGCAGCGGATTGATACCGAGCAGCTTACATTTAAGATTGAACAGGATTTAATGAATAGCGGTCAGGTGGTAATGACTGTAGCCGTCGGCGGACAAGGCGCTCCGGATCAGATGGTTTATCAATTGCGTGACCTGCGTGATTCGGAAAAGAGCGATGAATTTAAGAAGGAAACCCTGCCGGGTAAAGGCCAGATTATCGCTCCGGAATTGAGTATTTCAGGCAAAATCATACAGCGCAATATCCACTATGAAAAGAACACTCAGCAGGTTGAATACTACTTCCAACTTCGCGTCGCGGAAATGGCTTCCGGGCTTACCTATTGGCAAAATGAAACCATTCTCGGAAAACGCGGCGACAGGAAATCTGTCCCGTGGTAATCTGTCTGTACTAAAAATGAAAATTTGAAGTTCGGACCTTACAATGAAAGGGTAAACCAATGAAGAATATAATCATCCTGTTTTTGTGTGTCGTATCAATCGGGTTTGCTGCAGAGAATACGGTCGAAACTGTCGTCAAAGGACAGGGCGCAACACGCGACCTGGCGATTCAAAACGCCTTATATCAAGCCGTTTGCCAGGTACAGGGGATCAGCGTTGATTCTGCAATGGCTCCGATCCGTATTGACACAGCCCATATTGATATTGAACGTGACCCCAATACCGGCAGAAAAACTATTGTAAACGGACCCTTTATGGGATCGGTTTCGGAAGAAGTCCAAGGTCTTGTCAGCAGTGCCGATTCTATCGATATTTCAACTCACACCATGGGAACCTTGACATTAACGGAAGCCAAAGGGCTGGTTAAATCATATGAAGTTATCGAAGAAAAACAAATCAGCGCCAGTGTTTATGAAGTATCTCTGAGCGTGTCGGTCTATGATTACCAAAGCCCGGAAGATACCAAGCGAATCCGTGTGGCTATTTTCCCATTTGACTCAACCGCCCTGACACATCAATTCGGCAACGAAACCGTCAGCGGCAAACAACTTGGAGCTCAGTTCAGTCAGGTTCTCAACTCAATGCTGGCCCGCAATCCCAAATTTACTCTACTGGATCGCGATACACAGTCGGCAATTTTGAAAGAAAAGCAAATTTTAAACTCTGATGATGCTCCAATTGCGGAAAAAGTACGGCTTGGCGAAGTTCTCGGCGCTGATTATATGCTGGTCGGCACGATTCAGCAGGCGGAAATTTTAGTCACTGAAAAGATAAGTCCGATCATCGGCTCCAAGACACGCCGATATAAGGCATTTATGGATGTAGAATACAGCCTCATTGTCGGCCCTACCCGACAAGTCACCGCCGCTGATCAGCTTCGTATTAAACTCGAAGACGACCAGGTCAAGGCACTGATGGAAAAATGGGAATCGGATGACGTTGATTATACGGAAATGCGAAACAAGCTGGTTGAACGCGCCGCCAATACCATTGCCGATATGGTCAGCGAAACATTATACCCTATACGTGTTGCCACCATTCAGCAAAATGGAATGCTGATTTTGAATCAGGGCGGCAATCGTTTTGCCGAAGGCGACATGCTGGAAATTAGTACGATTGGCGACGATATCATCGACCCTGAAACAGGCAGTTCTCTGGGCAAAGAGGAAATGCTGATCGCGATGGTCAAAGTCACAAAAATCCTGCCCCGATTTTCATACGCGGCATTAATGCAGGGAGCCGTTACAGACGACCTCCTTGGCGGCATCGGCCATCGAATTAAATTAAAGGAAACGATCCCCGTTGAGCTTAAACGGCCGACCAATGTACAGGAAACCGGTTCCGGTGGAATCAAGATGCCCTTTGACAACCGTCAGCCATCGCAACTCATCCGGGACAAATAATGTCAAATCGCAACAGTGCGTTAAAAATTGTAAAACATCTGCGGGAACATGGACACCAGGCGCTATTTGCCGGCGGATGCGTGCGTGATATGCTGCTGAGTCGACGGGCAAATGACTACGACGTCGTTACCGATGCGACTCCTCAGCAGATTATTCGTCTTTTCCGTCGCACCCTGAAAATCGGCGCCCAGTTTGGCGTTGTCATGGTATTGCTGGACGGCAAACAAGTCGAAGTCGCCACGTTTCGTACTGAAAGCGGATATGCCGATGGCAGACATCCAGACCGGGTGGAATTTGCCACCGCCAAAGAAGATGCGTTAAGACGCGACTTTACCATCAATGGGATGTTCTACGACCCGATGAAGCGGACAATTCTCGACTTTGTCGGCGGACAGGACGATTTGAAAAAAAAACGTTTGCGTACCATTGGACCATCACAGGAACGATTCAGCGAAGATTATCTGCGAATGCTGCGGGCAATACGATTTGCGATTCGTTTTGATTTCGAAATCGAAAAAAAAACTTGGCGGGCAATTTGTGATTGGTCGAATAAGATCGTTAAAATCAGCAGTGAACGTGTTGCCGCAGAATTGGAAGGGATATTGACGCATCCAAACCGCAAACGCGGAGTCATCATGCTGCGTGATAGCGGACTGGCGAAACACGTCTTTGTCGGCTTGCCAGATAATATAATAACAATTGGGGCGAATGTGTTAGGTGCTATGCCGAAGAAAATCGACTGGCCGCTTGCACTCGCAGGTTTTTTTGCAGATAGCGAACTTTCAAAAGCCGTCCACTTTGCCGAACAATTAAAATCCAGCCGGGCAACACTCAAACATATTACCTTTTTACTAAAAAACCGCGGGCTGCTTTGCGATAAACAAATGCCTCTGGCACAACTGAAAATGATCGCGGCGGAACCCTACTTCAGGGACTTGTTCGACCTGCAAAAAGCCATTCAAAAAGCAACTGGGCAAAGTACCGCATGCCTGAAGAGCCTAAGAAAACGTGCCTTGTCACTCAAAAAAAAGGATTTAAAGCCCCAGCCACTGCTTAACGGCCATGAATTGATCGCTTTAGGCGCAATTCCAGGTCCCATGGTCGGTACGCTGAGCAGAGAACTGTATATTGCCCAGCTTGCGGAACAAATTAGCACACCCGCCGAAGCTCAAGTGTGGGCTGAAAACTGGCTAAAAACACACACAAGTATTGATAAATAAAACACTTATGCTCCGTATGCGTTTTTTTTTGCCAATAAAATTATTTACTAAAAATAGCAAACAGAGGGCTTGTCAGACAACATTTTTTATGTTAAAAGAGAAAATCTACGGGGCCATAGCTCAGTTGGGAGAGCGCTTGCATGGCATGCAAGAGGTCGCGCGTTCGACTCGCGTTGGCTCCACTGTTGTAAGTTACGCTGAAATCGACACTTACGATTACCTGCACATGTGCAGCGCGGCCGTAACCTTGTATAAAAAAGCGGTAGTACTACCGGTTTTT
>CAYTHV010000169.1:0-5997 GCA_964437685.1 uncultured Pirellulales bacterium | reverse complement strand
AAAAAGAATATGGCTTTAAAGGATACGGGTCCCTATGAAGTCATGGGCTTGAAAAAAGACGGCACCATATTTCCAGTCGAAATCCAGGCCAGAGAAATTCAGATAGGTGAGGATACTGTCAGAGTCGGGGCAATCAAAGACCTTACCCATCACAAGGACATGCAGAGGCAAATCGCTGAAAGTGAAAAAAGATACAGGGAACTGTATGATTATGCACAGATTCCGCTGTATCGGACGCGCGTTAGCGATGGAAAATTGCTTGAGTGTAATCTTGCGTTGGCCATCATGCTCGGATATGACAGCAAGGAGCAGTGTTTGCGTGAGATTAACCCCGTGGTACATTATGTCAATCCAATCAGACGAGCGGAACTGATGGAACGGTTGAAAAAAGAAAAAAGTGTCGCGAAATTCGAAGTTGAATTTATCCGCCGCAATGGAGCACATGGATGGTGTGAGGTTACAGGCAGGATTTATCCGGAAAAAGACTGTATTGAAGGAGTCATGTATGACATCACGGTCGACAAGGTTCTTAGCCAAACCGAGAAAGAAATCCTTTCACTCCTCATGCAGGGTCATGGCAATAAACAAGTGGCCATGCTTACAAATCGTTCTGTCCGAACCATCGAAGACCACCGGTCGCATATCATGCGAAAATTAGGAGTCGACAATCTGGTCGAATTGACAAAAATCACCCACTGGATGCCTCCCGCACCGGAAAAATAAGAAAAAAACAAAAATTTCTGATTAAAAACCTCATTTTTATATAAATAATGAGGTTTTTTGAAAATCCCGTAGTTTCCACGATTGAACTGTAGCTACTTTCTGATAACCTGTTCAACGTGAGAGAGAAGAGGATGGAAAGAGTGTCAGAATTCACTGCATTCCGGAACCATCCCTGAATCAATTTATTGTCCCAAAAGATGTATTTTGGGGGAATGGAGACATGGAAGATGAAGAATATACTATTGGCGGTGATTATTGTTCTGAGTGCAGCGACAGCAAATGCGTACGTTTTAGATTGGACGGCGGTCGATTACGCCGCCGGCGCTACTTATCAGCAGTTTGCCAACATCGGCGGCAGCGGTATCAATATGGATTTCCAGTGGGTTGATGGTGCTCCAGGCGGTTTAGCCAACATGTATTCAGGTTTGCCTGATGATGATGCATTGACGACTCAATATCCAAGTGCTGCGCCGGGGCTTTGGTATGCAACCAATAATGGCGGTGATGTCAGTGTTGTCATTACTTTCAGCCAGGTGGTATCCGATATTTGCTTTAGCATCTATGATATTGACGGCGCAACTGCGAATATGGAAAAGGTACGTATCAAAGGGTTTGATATTAACGATAACCCGGTGGATATTGGTAGTTACTGCTGGTTTAACAATGGCAATGAAATTGGTGTCACGGTTGGTAATGCAGCCTTTGGCGTTGAATTTGCGAATCTTGCTGGAGTGGATCTGAATCCGGGTCAGGCTGGCTGGGAAAAGAATCAAGCGCTGATTGGGATTGATTCTGGCGCCCAAATCAAGAAACTTGGGATAGCCTTTACCAACCTTGATGGTGTAAGGGGACAAATTATTGAGAATATCAGTTTTGTTCCTGAACCAACAACAATGGTTCTTTTGGCGCTGGGCGGACTATTGCTCGGACGCAAAAAATAAACTTCATCATCACCCGTAGTAAAGTGTTACAAGGAAAAGAGGCTTGCTCTAAGGAGAGAGTCTCTTTTTTTTATTTGACTGGAGACCGGTTTTCTGAGATAATGCTAACGTTGAATTGATTGTAAAAAAAGCCACGGAGGCAGGGTTTATGAGAACAACCGTTCCCACATCAGTTGTTTTGTGTTTTTTATGTGCTGTGTTTTTGTTTTTGCCAACCACAAGTTTTGGGCTTAAACTCAGCCGCGTTATGTCCTATCAATCTTCCGTAAGTACTGATGCGAGCGGTCCTCTGGACTTGAAGGCGGAATTGAATTACGATAATAGCGTTTCAAATGCCCCAATTGTTGTTGTCATGCATGGTTATTCACCGACGGTAAATTTTAATGATGTCAGATTGAACGCCCAGCGTCTGCGCGATGCAGGTTTTTTTGCGATATCCGTTGCGATGCGGGGGCGGGATGGTTCGGACGGCGTCCGAGACAGCGGCGGTGTTGAAATATTTGATATTTATGATGCTGTTGAGGCTGCCAAGACGCAGTTTGCCGCCTATGTCAATCCGGCCAACATCAGCATCACAGGCTACTCCGGCGGGGGCGGCAATGCAATGTCGGCGCTGACGAAATTCCCGGATTACTTCCGTACAGGGTCCTCTTATTTTGGAATAAGTGATTACGGCCATAATTCAGCCAGCGGATGGTATTTTAATGGCGCTACCGCATCTCATCAGGCGCAATTGGTTACGGATATCGGCAACCCGACAGCGGGTAATCCATTGGTTTTAGACAAATACGCAGCCCGTAATTCCAATTTGGCATCAAAAAATAATCCTTATTCCGAGATTCATCTGTTTGTTAATTACAATGAAACAGTGTGCCCGCCTGTCAACCATAACTTGTATCAAAGCAATGCAGTGTCAAATGCTTCGTATCCCGGGCAATTCAATAACATTAATGTACATATCGGCGGCTATAGCCAGTATGTGGATTTCAATAATAACGGTTTGAACGAATCAAGCGAACTGCAAAACTGGCCGCACGGGCTTCCAACCTCTGATCAACAATATGCCGCTGAAGCTTGGTATCTAAGCCGATTGCTGACAGGACAGATTGCCCAGCCGGTATTGAATGATTCTGATTCATTTTATGTGGCCGGGTATGTCAAAACAAAGCAATTTTTTCTGTGGCTGGGGAATGGGCAAAATGCCGCCGCCAATCTGGACTACACGCTGTCCGCAACAGAAAAAACATTTACGATGCACATTGTTACATCTGATAGAGATATTACGGGCAAACTTGAAATTAATGTGCAGGATATGGCGGGGCAGACCGTCTTTGTGTCGCTGAATGGAACAACCATGACTCAGTTCACAGCTTCAGCGAAGTATGTTTATGATCAGCTTTGTGATGGCGATACACTGAAGCTGAGCATTTCCCAGGAAGAGCCGGGAATTATGGGTGATATTAATCATGACGAGGCCGTGGATATTCTGGACTTCCAATCTCTGTCTCAAGAGTGGGGACTGGGGCCGGATGCCAGCAATGGAAGCGACCTTTCGGGCGATGATATTGTTGGGATTGAAGACCTGACGCTCATGGCGGAGAATTGGTTCCGGGGCAAGCGGATTCGGTTCTTTAGCGATTCCTTTGACGGCGATCCGAACTGGAGTACTGAAGGCCAGTGGCAGTTTGGTCAGCCCTGCGGCTTGGGTGCTGTTTATCACGGCAATCCCGATCCGGCCATCGCTTCTTCCGGCCTAAATGTCTATGGTGTCAATCTTCTGGGAGATTACGGCCTTCAGGTTGCCGGTCCCTATCGGCTGACAACCCGTCCAATTGATTGTCGCGGTTATGAAAAGATTTCACTCCGTTTTGCCAGGTGGCTGAATACGGATGATCCCTATTATGTTGACAACCGAATCGAAACGTCAGTTGATGGAATTCAGTGGGACATTCTCTGGAAACATCAAGGGCAAAATTTTATCACAGATAATGGCTGGACAATTCTCGAATATGACCTGGGAGAAACTACGAACGACAACCAAGCTCTATATATTCGATGGAGTTATGAAGTTTTAAGTATTCGAGTCTGGCCATTTTCGGGCTGGAATATCGACGATGTCGAACTCTGGGGAAAAAAGAAATAACATCGCCCTTGTAAGCCGGATTTTCTGAGAAGGAGAATCCGGCTTTTTCATTACCCTCACTTTTCAAAAAAGAGTCTTTTCGTTGAAAATAAGAAAAATAATAAGATTTTTGTTCGAAAACCGCTATTTAAAATCCCATATCAGCATTTTTTGAAAATCCCGTAGTATCCACGATTGCACTATAGACAACGTCCAGATATTGTAATGTGTGGTGAATGAGAGGATGGAAAGAGTGTAAAAATTATTGCATTTCAGAACCATCCCTGAATCAAGTATTTGTCCCAGAAGGCGTATTTTTAGAAATGGAGATGAAGATGAAGAACGTACTATTCGTAGTGGCGATCGTTGTGAGTGCGGCGATGGCAAATGCATATGTCTTAGATTGGACGGCGGTCAATTACACCGCCGGTGCCGCCCATCAGCAGTTTGCCAATGTCGGCGGCAGCGGTATTGCGATGGACTTCCAGTGGTATAATGGAGATACCGGTCAGCCGGGCGGTACTTTTCTTAATGCCGGCTTGCCGAATGATGAGGATGGTTTGCTCCCTGTTTATCCCAATGCAGAACACGGCTTGTGGTATGCTACAGGCAACAGCAATGATGTGAGCCTTGTCATCACGTTCAGTCAGACAGTTTCCAATGTCATGTTCAGCATCTATGATATCGATGGGCTTGGAGCCAACAAGGAATCGGTACGCATTAAAGGTTTTGATACTGCCGGCGTCGCCATTGACCTTTCAAAGTACTGGTGCAGTTATGGGGATGATATTACTTTCTATGAAGAAGGAACTGCTGCGTTCGGATATCAGTTTATCAACAACGGCCTCAATGATGAAGATCCAGGGGTGGCAGATTGGCAGCGCAACCTCGCTACAATCGGAATGGATAGCGGTGCCCAAATTAAAAGTATTGGAATAGCATTCCTTAACAATGATGGCGAACGAGGTCAGATTCTAACCGATATTTCATTTGTTCCCGAACCTGCGACGATGGTTCTCCTGGCACTGGGCGGCATGTTGCTGCGTCGTAAAAAATAAGATAAATGGAGCGACAGAGTGAAGAAAACTCTATAGGAATGTCTTCATCATCTGCTCATGTGAGAATTTAATTTCTCGCCAAACTTATGGGCGATTCTATAAAATGATAGTTTGTTCTCATCATCCTACGAAAGCCGGATTTGTTTTGTGAACAAATCCGGCTTTTTCCATTACCCTCGTTTTTAAATGAAAAGAGTCTTGTCGTTGAAAATAAGAAAAACAATAAGATTTTTGTTCGAAAATCGCTGTTTAAAATCCCATATCGGCATTTTTTGAAAATCCCGTAGTATCCACGATTGCATGAGAGACAGCTTTCAGATAGGCTTGTAAATGAAGACATAGAGGACGGAAAGACTAGCTGGGCGTTCCCGCAACATTTCCACCCCTCAACTATTTTTGTGCAACTCGGGATGCATTGATTCCGTGTCTGCAGGAGGCTGAAAGATGAAAAAGTTCATTGTAACGGTTCTTGCGTGCGTTGTATGTGTCGCGGCGGCTCATGCGGGGATTGCAGGAGTGGGTCTTGATGCTGTTAGTACAAGTTATACCGCCAGCACAGGAGTTTTTTCGATGAATGAAAGTGGTTTGGTGGCTACCATTGATTATGATGACAATACCCAGACCTCTATTAGTTCCACCAGTTTCAGCCTGAATACCAATTTTGTTTCCGGGATGAGTTTTACGGGCGGGACGTTTTTGTTGACAGATTCTGCTTCAGCCGTGATTTTGTCAGGAAATGTTTTGTTGATTGACTTCTATGCCGGCAGTAAAACATTGTCAGGAGAGGGCAAGGCTCAAGTATTTGTGTCAAATTTAGCCGGGTATCCTGTGGGTCCTTCAGATATCGTCTCAATTACGTTTAAACTGGCCCCTGCATTTACAGGATTTAGCCAGAATTATACAGGCGATTCGAAGGTGGATTTGGTTGTTCCCGAACCGGCGACAATGGTTCTACTGGGCTTGGGCGGATTACTGCTCAGACGCAGAAAATAAACTTCATCATCAGTGTCTCAAGGAAGAGAGGCTTACTCTGAGGAAAGAGGAAGCTTCTTTTTTTGCGCACCTGCCAACCAATATCATGAGAATAGAAATCAAGATATGTTCAGCGACAATAGCATTTCCCGTTAGCGTCAATCAAAAGTACTGTACAGTT
>CAYTHV010000168.1:0-6025 GCA_964437685.1 uncultured Pirellulales bacterium | reverse complement strand
CACAAAAAGTATTATAATCTGCTTCGGGGATTGCCTGTTTGGGAAAACCAATGCGAAGTGCGAAGCCTAAATCGATAAAAAAATACATCGGGCACGCGATTATCTTTTGAATGGATTCAATGCTATATCGAGATTCGAATTTCGAATTTCTGATGACAATACTTTCTGGTGTTATATCCCAATGAACAGATTTATCTTTCTCATTTTCAAACTCTTGACCATAAGCAATTTTTAGTCGCCGATAAATCAGTTTTCTCATTAGTGCACGGCGAAAGAGCAAATAGTAAGGCGCCCAACAGACAAGAAAAATTGTGAGAAATTGAAAAACTGCGTTGGGACCTGCATTGAAAAAAATAACGACATCAGAAATTAGCAATATCGTAAACAAACGAAAGAACTCTTTGTTATCTTGTTTTTTCAAGGATGAACGCTGTTCGACATCGAACATTTGAGCGGCAATCCAATGGTCAAGTGTAACTTCATAAGATAATTTCATAAAAACTCCACTTTTTTTACTAATTGCACTATTACTGTTGAGTTAGTTAGTCCATCATACGAAATCAATTTTACACTTTCAATTCCACTTTTTTGCCGAGTTCTTTTTTGTATTTCCGTCGTACTGGCGCGATGGCGGCGGCGACAAATTCATCCACCTGCTCAGGGGCGCGGCCGATGTAGCGTTTTGGATTCAGCGCCGCTTTGAGATTGACTTTCGCAAATGCCGGGTCGGATTGCAGACGGGCGATCAGGTCATTTTCTTTGCCGTGCATTTTGACCTGTGCGGCCGCTTCATGCGAATGGACGCGAATCCGTTCATGCAAGTCCTGTCGGTTGCCGCCGGCTTTAACGCCGTCCATCAAAATCTCCTCGGTTGCCATAAACGGCAGTTCCGCCATCACATGGGCGTGAATCACCTTGGGATACACCACCAGCCCCGATGCGATATTGATCATGATTTCCAAAATCCCATCCGTCGCCAAAAATGTCTCAGCCAGCGACACCCGCCGATTCGATGAATCATCCAGCGTCCGCTCCAGCCATTGTTCGGAAGCCGTCATCGCCGGACTGCTCGCCAAACTCAACACCAGTCGCGCCAGCCCTGTAACCCGTTCGCACCGCATCGGATTGCGCTTATACGCCATCGCGGATGAGCCGATCTGCGATTTTTCAAATGGCTCTTCCATTTCCTTGAGGTTGGCCAGCAGACGAATATCGTTGCACATTTTGTGTGCCGATTGGGCGACGCTTGCCAGAGCATTGACCATCAGCGTATCAAGTTTGCGCGGATACGTCTGGCCGGTAACGATGCAGGAGGCATCAAACCCAAAGGCCCTGGCGACCATCATATCGAGTTTTTTGACCTTAGTATGATTGCCGTTAAACAGCGTCAGAAATGTCGCCTGTGTGCCGGTTGTGCCTTTGATGCCACGGAAGGGCAGTGTCGCAATCCGGCGTTCCAATTCCTGCAAGTCCATCGCGAAATCATACGCCCACAGCGTCGCCCGCTTGCCGACGGTGGTAAGCTGGGCGGGCTGATAATGCGTAAAGCCCAGCGTCGGCAGGGCCTTGTATTGTTTTGCAAATGCGCCGAGCCGATCCAGCAGGCACGCAGCTTTGCCGGCGATGATTTTCAGTCCCTGCCGCAGGATAATCAAATCCGCGTTGTCGCCGATGGTGCAGCTTGTCGCTCCAAGGTGAATAATCGGCGCAGCTTTGGGGGCGGCCAGACCGAACGTATGCACGTGTGCCATGACATCGTGGCGAAATTTTTTTTCAAATTCGGCGGCCTTTTTATAATCAATGTCGTCCAGATGTGCGGCCATCTCTTTGATCTGGGTGTCGGTAATTTTCAGCCCCAGTTTTTTTTCAGCTTTCGCCAGTTCCAGCCATATCCGCCGCCATGTGCGGAATTTCATATCCGCGCCGAACAGCTCGGCCATTTCTTTTGATGCGTTGCGTTCGACCAAGGGGCTTGTATAAATATCCGTGCGTTGAGTCATAGTCTATCCTTATGCGTATTTTTTCAGTATGGTATCCACTCTATCGAGAATCTCCGCATCCAGCGTCCAGTCGCCGGCCGGGGCGGTTTGTTCGATTTGCTGCGGTTTGCGAGCGCCGACAATGGCGCTGGTTACGGTTTCTTTCCGCAACACCCATGCCACGGCCAGTTGGGCCACAGTTTTTCCAAAGTCTGCCGCGACTTTCTTCATTTCTTCCACCATCGCGAGGTTTTTTTCAAACCGCGGGCTTTTGAAATTCAAGTCGAACAAAGCTCGATGGTCATCCGGCGCAAGTGTTTTTAGATAGTCTGCGGTAAATTTTCCCGTCAGCAATCCTTTTTGCATCGGGCTATAGCAAACGATGCCGATGTTATTTTTGCTGCAAAAATCAAGCATTTCTTTTTCGATGCTCCGGTTGAGCATGCTGTAGGGCGGCTGTATCGCATCGACTGTCTCGATGCTTTGCAGCCGTTTGATTTGTTCAACCGTAACATTGCACGCGCCCAGGTATCTGACTCGACCTTCTTCCTTGCAGCGGGCCATCGCCTCCCACGCCCATTCAATCTGGTCGTCCGGTACGGGCCAATGCAATTGGTAGAGGTCAATGCAGCCAACGCCCAGCCGTTTGAGGCTCTCATCACATTCCCGCAGGATGCTGTCGGCGGCGAGAGTATTCACTTTCTCGCGTTTGGTGTTCCACCGCAGTCCGCATTTGGTTGCTACGGTAAGCGAACCGGATAGCTCCTTAAGAGCTTTGCTGACGACAATTTCGCTGTGTCCGCAGCCGTAAATCGGGGCGGTATCGACCCAGTTGATACCCAGCTCCGCCGCCCGCAAAATGGTTTCGATGGATTCTTTGTCATCCTGCGGCCCCCAGCCGTATTGCCACGGTCCGCCGATAGCCCATGTTCCCATGCCGACAACGGTCAATTCCAGCTCTGTTTTGCCGAGTTTTCTTTTTTGCATACTGCACCTCATGTATCCACTTTTTTAGTATGCGCAGTGTATCATAAAAACCGGTTTTTGGCAACCTTAACCCAGCCTGTCCTTATTTGGCCGGGAAAGCATAAAACCCTTATTTTCCCGTTGGTATGCGGCTTTGTATGCTGCTACAGCTTCCATGCCTTGGCGAACGCTTCAAAACTGCGGTCGTAGGTTTTTTCCACTGCCGGCGGGAAACAGCAGCCGGGCAATTGTTTCATCTTGAGATGGTATTGCAGGCAGTCGCAGCAGACGCCTTTGTTGGAGCAGGGGTCATACGTGCAAGTACAATGGCTCATATTTTTCTGTTTTTTGCATTCCATAATAGTCCTATTATTGCATTGAGTGCGGAAAATACGTTACAGCGATAATTTCAAAGATTAAAAAGGAATGAGCAAAAAGACAAATTAAAAATAAAAAAAGCCGCCGCTAAACGCTGTTTAACGGCGGCATAGTATGCATAATCTCTATTTTTCCAGAGCGGTTTTATTATTTTTCCAGTGCTTTTGGGTCATCAATGAAACGACGACCAGCGTTATAACGCTCAAGGGAATCGATACAATCGCTGGTTCATTGAGACCAAACGGGGCTTGTGAAGCCGGCAAACCATAGCGGACATACATATTCGGCGAAAGAAGAATCAAGCCGACCGCAGAAATCATTCCGACTGCAATGGAGGAGGCAATGCCGTATTTGGTGGTCTTCTTCCAGAATAAGATCATAATGATCGCCGGCATATTTGCGGACGCGGCGACCGCAAATGCCCAGCCGACCAGATAGGACACATTCATGCCTTCATACACCACGCCCAGGAAAATCGCGATGATACCGACTGCGATGGCGGTAATCTTGCCGGCAAAAACTTTGCCCTTGTCGCTCATTTTCAGTTTCAGAAGTTTGTCCATCACATCATGGGCAATCGCGCCGGATGCGGCTACAATCAAACCGCTGACTGTTCCAAGCACGGTTGCGAATGCGATCGCTGAGATAATAGCAAACAGCGTTATTCCAAACCGTTTTGCCAGCAGCGGGGCGGACATATTGTCATTGGTTAAATCCACCACGCCGTTCACCATCGCGCCAAGCCCCATAAACAGTGTCAGCAGGTAAAACAGTCCGATTGTGCCGATAGCGACAATAGTGCTTTTTCTGGCAGACGATGCCGTCGGAACGGTGTAATACCGGATCAGAATATGCGGCAGCGCGGCCGTTCCGCAGACCAGTGCAAGCATCAATGAGGCAAAATCGGTTTTGGTTTGAGCGGTGGCGCCCATCTTCGTATCGACTTTAAATTTCAGGCCAGGGCGCATGATATCTTTTCCGGCGGTTATTTTTGGATAATAGATGGTGATTTTGTCGGCACCGCGGCTGAAAGCGGCATTGGCGTACCGTATGTGCGTGCTGTCGCGAACGGCTTCCAAAAATTGCGGGATGCTCAGCCCCTCGACGTGCTTGTCGGTTTCCTGCCCATCGACGACCAATGTCGCGACGGTTGACGTATTTTCGCCATGTCCGCCTGAAGTCAGAGGTTTGGATTCCGTAATGGGGATTCCATTGTACAGTTTGGCGGCCGGTTTACCGGAACTATCCGTTACCGGGGTTGCAAGCATGACAACCCACTGACAGGGACGAAGGATCGTCTGATTTTCGTCTTTCTTTTGGATATGCCACCAGCTATTGAGTTTGCCTTCCGACGAAAGCTCTGCGAAAATCAGAGCGGCGCCTTGACCAATCGTCTCCTGTGAAACGAGCTGATAGTCTTTGCTGTCGATTTGAACTTTGCCTTCTGCGGTAACTACGGCAGAAATTTCAGGCATCGCCGGCGCTTTTTTGAGGCCTGCGTACAGCGTTACAATCACCAGTGCGATCGAGAATATAATCAGCAGGCCGCCCTTGAGAAATTGCACATACGTTGTGCTTGCCATACCGGCGGTTGCGACAATGACCGTTACGATGGCTCCAACCATGACGACACCGACCCAATGGTCAAGACCCAGCAGCGGTGTTACCAGTGCGCCGGCGCCGACCATTTGCGGAATCAGGTAGAAGACGCTGACGACCAGTGTGCTGATCGCCGCGACCAAACGGATGCTCTTGGAATCAAACTGGCTGTCGATTGCATCTGTAAATGTGTATTTGCCCAGCCGTTTGATGGGTTCGGCGACGACAAATAATGCGACGATCCACCCTGCCAGATAACCTATCGAATAGAGAAATCCGTCGTAGCCGGCGGTTGCGATCATCCCGCAGATGCCCAGAAATGACGCCGCTGACAGGTAATCACCGGCAAATGCAATACCATTGACCGACCAGTGAATCTGTCCGCCCGCGGCAAAATAGCCTTCGGCGGTTTTGGTGCGTCGTGCAAAATAATAGGAAATCCAGAGGACTAATACAACGAATGTGGTAAATATGGCTACTGCCCAGAATGATGTTTCGTACATGTTTAGTTTCCTTTTTCCTGCAGGTTTTCATTTTCTTCCGGATTCAGTTCTTCTTCTGCTATGCCGCAGATGGAATTATAAACAGCTGCCAGCATCAGAGCGAAAACGATAAGCACAAAGCCGTAGATGACTGCAAGGGTATATCTGCCGATGAAACTTCCCATCACTTCGGGCGAGAAGATATTTATCAGCACAAAGCCGATATAGACAAGCGCGTACATTATAAACATCATAAGACCAATTCTCGATTTGAACGCCGCGGCATAGTCCTTTTTCCATTTTGTCGCCTGATGTTGTTCCATAATCACTCCTATTTTTGTAGTTATAGCTTGGCCCTACCTGTTTTCAATAACCGGTAAATGGCGAGTTTCTATAAATAGAAACATATAACATCAAAAGAATGGAAATCAAAGAGATTTTTTTTCTTTTACGATTTTCAGCAGTTCATTTAGCCGCCATTCAATTGAAGAAAGAACCCATACTTTGAAATGATTGACTCTCATCTGGCAGTGCATGAGATAGATGATTTTGGCTGAAATTGTCGCCGCCGCAAGCTCTACCATCAGCATTCTGACAGAAAGATTGCTGACCAGTAATGAA
>CAYTHV010000167.1:0-6066 GCA_964437685.1 uncultured Pirellulales bacterium | reverse complement strand
ACTTATGAATTGGGCAGGGGGAGAGTTGAACTCCCGACACACGGATTTTCAGTCCGTTGCTCTACCAACTGAGCTACCTACCCTGTATCGCGTAAGCGAACAAGAAAAAAGATTATATTCATTTTTTATAAACTTGCAAGAGACAGTTGGCAAAAAAACGGGACTATCACGTTAATTTTTGTCATTTTTCAGATTTTTGGGCAGACTGAGATAGGTTTTGTTCCCCAAACAGTGACTCTGCTGGTCTAAAACCGCTTCAATTTGGGGCAGTTCCACCTCCTGGCCGTATGTCGCATAAGCCTCTTTTTTGATATATTCCATAATGATTGGGAAGTGAATTTCCGGGCGGATTCGCGTATGGCCGTCGAGGTTTAAGGCTTCAAGAATCTTGTTTTTTTCGAGTTCTTTAGGTTCGATCTCCAATTCCACACAAAATCCAAGCGGTTTGAGAAATTCCAGGTTTGGCACTGGCAGCGGCAGCGGCTGTGCATCCGGACAAATTCCCGGCACCAGCCACGGCGTGATGGCTCCATCGTCCGTCCCGATATCGAAATTCCGTTTCAGCATTCGGATCAAAAAATGGACCTTGGTTGCGTACCACTGGTTTTCAAGCATCCTGGCGGCATTTTCGCTGACTTTTGCCGGCTGAGCGCCAAGTATCGCAAGCTGTTTATTCAGCAGTAACGTCATTGCCTCTTCATAGGGGTGCTGCGAACTCTCCATAGCCCGGATTGCCAGTTGCGTTCCCATCAAATCGGAGTACGGGTCTTCCCAGGAAAACGCAGATACATGTTCGGAAAATACGCCGAAACTGGCAAATCCGAACCAGGTAATAATTTCATGCCAGACCGTGGTTTTCTGCGCAAGGTACTGGCCCAGCCTGACCGCGATATACTCCGCTCGTGCCGCTTTCTCATCGACTCCCAGCCCGTCCCAATCAGGCGGGTATTGAATATTGACAAAATAGTGTGCCGGTTCGATGATCTGAAAAGAAAATTCCGTCCGTTCCATCATCAGGTTGTGGAACGTCAGTTCGGCAAGATTGGCCGTTCGGTCGGCGGATTCACGCAGGTGGGCGATATCGATAAATCCGCCTTTGCAGGTGTAAACCATGCCGTTGTTTTCGCCGTAACCGCCGTTGTAGCGATGTGTTCCCAAATGGATGGGTTCGGGAAATTCAATTCCATAAGGCGAGCCGAAAAAATACCCTATGCGTTCGTGAAGCTTGCAGTGCTTTTGGCAGCCAGCGAGCAAAAACACCATGGCCAGCAACAGCACGGCAACGCCTGAATATTGGATAACCTTATGGTGAGTCATTATCCTTAAATCCCTGTTTCATGAATATCCTGAATTCAGTGCTGAATTGTACCCTCATAATGCCGAGTTCGTCAATCCTGATTTCATAAATTAGTTTTTTTGATTGTAGATTGATAGAGTCTGGAAATTGGGTTTGTTTTACAAAAAGCTGTGCCGTCAACACGGGAGAAATCGAGACTGCATAAAGCGTTGGATTTTGCAGTGCGTTTTGATCGATCACAGCCGGCCAATAGCCTCGTCGTTTCTTGCGATCCATCCAAATGGTTCGTTTCTCTATTGTGTCAATGAAGCTGGGGCTGTCGGTTGTGTCAATGCATATAAAATTATTAACAGAGATACCGGCGAATTAAAATTTCTAAATCAGCAGCCCTCGGGTGGGGCCGCTTTCTTGTCATATTACCGTTGACCATACAGGAAAAACGAGAGAAAAAGAGGGGGAAAAGGTAAATAGCAAGTCGGGCGGGCAAAATTTTTTTGGATTTTTAGAAATATTTTGAGATTGAGCATATTTTTTGCAGTGCTCCTTTTTGGTAAAAATATGCGTTTTTTGCAAATAAATCAACTTTTTTGCTTCTGAAACGAGAAACAGGCCTCCCTCTGTCGTTCAAAAACGATTATTATATCGGTCTTTATGAATTTTTTAGTAGGCATCCGCAGTTTATATGATATAATGCGGACTTGTGAGGTATGCTTTTTGGTCTCTCAAGAGTATGCTTCAAGTAAATTAAAGCGAGAGACATCAGTTCAGTGGCCGACATACAGGCCAAGGAGTAGTATTAGTGAGTACAGGTACAGTAAAGTGGTTCAACGCAAGTAAAGGTTTTGGGTTTATTTCACCGGATGGCGGCGGCGATGATCTGTTCGTCCACCATTCAGAAATTAAGACCGGCGGCTACGCCTCTCTTGATGAGAACCAGAAGGTTAAATTCGAAGTTGGACAGGGCAAAAAAGGCCCATGTGCAACCAATGTAACCCCTCTCTAAGTCAATTAACTAAGAGATTCGAAAGGCTTCGTCACCCGACGGAGCCTTTTTTTATTTGACCTTATCGGCAGGGGGACGGGGTCAGGTAGACGACGAGGACTTGTTCAAAAGCCTAAGTGCGTTTTGGCTGAGGATGTTGTCGAGGACGGTCTGCGGTAAATCAAGCTGTTCAAGTTTATGGCTGGCCTGAGCTTGGTCCGCCCAGGGACTATCGGTTCCGAAGAGCAAATACTCCGAAGGATGCGCCAGCAGTATTTTGCGGAAACGGTCTGTGCCGAGAAAGGTCTGGCTGACGGAAATATCCATCCATATCGGCTTGCCAAGCAAGTGACGTTCGACTTCATCCCATTGCTGCCATGCCCCGACGTGCGTGGTGATGAGTTTCATGCGCGGGAAATGCTCCAGCACATTGAGAACCCGCTTAGGGCCGCAACGGTCTATCCATTCATAAGCAATATCAAATCCTGTATGAAATACCGTAATCAAATTATGGCGGCATAACGCGTCATAAATCGGATCCATCTGCGGCGAATCGAGATCGAAATCCTGATAATACGGGTGAAATTTCATTCCGACAAAACCAGCCTCGGCGACCTGCTGGATATTGGCCAGGGCTTCGGGATCGAGCGGGTGAACTGAGGGAAATGGGATAATCCGCTCGGAGCGGATTTGTTTGGACCATTCGAAAATCGGCTCGAACTGTTTTGGCTTAGTTACGATGTTGCACAGAACACTGGTCTGAATTCCGGCCTTGTCCATCGACGCCAGCAGTGAGCCGAGTTTGCCATCCAACACCGCGACCCATTCGGCCTCGGAGTGCATCTGCGCCATCGCCCGGTCGGCAATGCTGTCGGGAAAGGCGTGCGTATGAAAATCGATGATTGTTTTTGTCATGGGGTTACCATTTCTTGAAGATGAAAAAGACCGCCAGCACAATCAGGGAAAAACCGACCAGATAATTCCACTTGAATTCCTCTTTGAGATAGAATACCGAAAAGACCGCGAAGACGACCAGTGTGATGACTTCCTGAATGGTTTTAAGCTGGGCGGCGGTAAAGGTGCCGTGGCCGATGCGATTGGCCGGAACCTGGAAGCAGTACTCGGCGAACGCAATCAGCCAACTGACAAGAATCACCAGCCAGAGGGCTTTATCTTTAAACTTCAAATGCCCATACCACGCAAAGGTCATAAATACGTTTGAGATTGTCAATAATAGTATCGGCAGTATCGCTTTCACGGCAAAATCCTTGAATTCAGGCTATTTTTAATCTTTAGAACACAATAATTAAGGCATATAAATCGAATTTTGTCAAGAATTCATCTGGGAAAGCATTACATAGAAAAGGCCGGGGGGTGCCCGGCCTTGGTTTCTGGTTCTAAAAGTGTGTGTGTTTAATTCAATTTCTGATTAGGGGCTTTCATTTTTTCCTGCCCAACAGTTGTCTCATTTATTTCATACCCTGCTGGTGCCTGTGTCGAAAATAGTGAGGGGTCTAATTTAATATTAAAATCAAAATTGGAATCTACAATCTTCTGGTCTGGCTTTGTATGTACAATTTCTATTTTCACAGGCAGTCCCGTTTTTAAATCAGCCCAGATAGCAATGTCGTTGAATGGATCGCGGCGGCGGAAACCTTCAGCCTGAATGCCATCGATATCTTGTACCCCCAGTTTCTCTGAATCATACTTTTTCATTGCTGTCAGCATTTCCAAAAAGTCTTGGCTTTTTGATGATCCGAATCTATAATCGATTGATAGTTCAGCTTTTTTGGATTCAGGATATAATCTTAGCGTCTTCATTGGACATACAGACCTGTCTTGAATTATAATATTGCCTGACTCATCTTCAACTCGCAGTTGTGTCAAATTCAGTTCATAAAGCCTTGAACGTGATATCTGTTTCCCTTCACGATATATTGTCTCAACAAAAGAACAAGGAATAAACTCCTTTGGCCCATCAGCACTCTGGATTTCGTATGTTTTATCTTTATCCGCAGTTTTATCCTTTGTTGTCTCATATACCTGATATCCTTCCAGTGCCTGAGTCGAAAAGAGTTTTTCATCAAATGTTACATCAAACACAAAATCCTCAATGATGATTTTTCGGTCCTCTTGCGAATGGGTGATTTCCAATTTTACCGGCAATTCCGTTTTGGTATCCGCCCAGATTGTAATATTATTGTACTGATCAACTTTCCGAAAACCTTTTGTCTTGATGCCTTTGATTTCCTGGACACCAAGCTCTTCCATATTGCCGTCTTTCATTCCTGCGAGTACTCGCAACCAGTCTGGGTCTTTGCATGGCCCCATATTATAATCTATTGTCAATCCTGCGATTTTTCGCTTGCCATCTAAAAGCAATGTCCGAACCGGACACTGTCGCATATCGACAATAAATGTCTGACCATTTTCCCGTTCTTCACGTCGCTGTGAAAGTGACAGATATGTAGTAATCATGCCAAAAGGCGATTTCCCTGTGTGGTAAACAGTGTATTTGCATTGATAGGGACGAAAATCTTGAATCTGTTTGAGAACATCCGCCCAGGCAACCGTTGCGCCATCAAAAGAGCCTGTTTTGTGATACATGATGATACCGGCGGCAATCAGAATGATTGCTGCGACGGCTGTTTTCAAAATTGTTTTATTCATGCGATTACTCCAGAAGGCAGGGTTGGCCGAAGGCGTCTCCTGCCGGGATTGCTGCAACGCCTGCGAAGCATCATTGAGAATCTGTTTGCGTTTCGCGGGGTCGGCAGCGTAGTTGGTTTTTTGAATTAGACGTTCTATTTTGTCTGACGGTCTCATCGTTCTACCTCGCCATCTAATAAAGACCTCAGTTTCTGGAGTCCGTAGCGGTACCGGCTTTGGACGGTATTGATTGACACCTTAAGGTGATCGGCAATAGCCTTAAATCGCATCTCGCCGCGGATGTGCAGCAGGATGACCTCACGCTGATCATAAGGCAGTTCGGCCATCGCCGCGGCCAGCCGAAAAGCGGTTTCGTCGGCGATGATCCGATTTGCCGGATCGGAATCTGTGTTTGCGGCTGGGTAATCCGGCGGTATTGACGTCGATGTTTGTCTTGGCGACCGGCGCCAGTCACGGCAGCGGTTGACCGCGCAGGTTGTTAGATAGCTTCGTAAGTTTCCGTAAATGCTTAGCTTGTGAATCGATCCAGCGAATGCCACAAACACATCATGAACAATGTCCTGGGCGGTATACCGGTCGCCGAGGAGGTTGGTCGCTACGGCCAGCATATCACTTTCATATTTCTCATAGATGCGGCATAGGGCATCGGTATTGCCGCATTTTAGCCGCCATATCAGGATCGCGTCTTCCATACCGCCTTTCATTGCTGCAAACACACGATTCATAGAATACACGAGTAGGGAGGCTATTTTAGTCTAAGGAAGTGCAAAAATAGAGAAAAATTTGGAATGTCGAGCTGCAAATAAAGTTTAGACGACTTCCATGCCGAGGACGGTGATGTCGTCGACTTCGGCGGATGTACGTTTCCAGCCGGCGATGGCTTCTTCGATGGCGGCGATCATGGATATCACCGGCAGTCTGCAGAGATTGCGGAAAGTGTCGGTAAAGATGAACTGGCCATTGTCTTCTATCTGGCCGATCAGCGGCTCGATGCCATCTGAATAGAGCAGAATTTTATCGCCGGAACACAGCGGGATATCTATCTGTTCAAAGTCCATTTCTTCAAACACGCCCAGCAGCCCGCCGCGGCTTTGCAGCAGGATGGGTTCCTGTTCCG
>CAYTHV010000166.1:0-6187 GCA_964437685.1 uncultured Pirellulales bacterium | reverse complement strand
AATTCTCGAAGGCACGACCTGCAATGTCCCCCCGCAGGGCGGACGCAAACACCCCGAACAATCCTGTATCCAGATAGACACCACCCAGATTATGTTCATCTGCGGAGGCACATTTGTCGGCCTGGACAACATCGTCAAAAAACGCCTCGGTAAACAAATGATCGGCTTCGGCAGCGAACAGGGCCGCAAACTGGATGATAAAAAAATCAATTACAGCGAGGTGATGAAACAGGTTACACCTGAAGACGTGATTGAATTCGGCATGATTCCGGAATTTGTCGGCAGATTACCGATTATTACCTCGCTGTCATCGCTGGACGAGCACGCGCTGGTGCAGATTTTGACCGAACCTAAAAATGCTCTCGTCCGACAATACCAGAAACTGTTTGAGATGGAAGAGGCAAAGCTGGAGTTTACTTCGGATGCCCTCAAACTGCTGGCGCACAAAGCGATGGCACGGGATACCGGCGCACGCGCTCTGCGAGGCATCATGGAAGACCTGATGGTTGAATTGATGTACCGCCTGCCGGAAGAACCCAAGCCGGGGCATTATGTTGTTACGCCTGCGGTCATCGAAGGCCAGACCGATCTATTTAATGAACAACTGAAATCCGCCTAAGTGATGGATTAGTAATCAGTATAACTGACTCCCTGGGAGTCAGTCCCGGTCCAATTTAGCTTGAATTCGCCGGTTTCTTTTTTATAGAGCCAGCCGACTTTCTCAGCGGCAGTCGTCGCCGCTGCGGTGGCGGCAAACGTCGATCCCTGTGCAACATATTTAATATCGGAAAATCCATTAAAAGGATTGGCGGGCTTTTTCATCAAATAAGGCCCATAGGGATAGGTTGCGGATTGGGCCTGCGAACCGGAAGCCCGCCCATTGCTGGAAGTTGTCTGAATGAATTGATTATTCATTACTGTCGCAGACGCCTGCGCGACAGCGCCAAGAGGGGTGACATAATAGCCGGGCATCAGCTCATTGTGCTGTAATTTATAAAGCTGGATTTGATTGCGCACTGTACGCAGATCGTCTTTGGCAACAGACTCTTTGGCCGCCTGCGAATGATTCTGAAACTCAGGCAGCACAATGGCCCCCAGAATGCCGAGAATCGACACGACAATCATCAGCTCAACTAATGTAAACGCGTTTCGCTTATTCATTATCAGACCTTAGTAGTTATGAATCGGCCTTACCAATATAAAATATAATTTATTTTCGTTAATAATGAAAAAATAACACATTTTGCATCCTGCAACCTGATAATTGGGCCTGTTAACAATTTCTTTACAAGACCGTCTGGTAATAATATCAATATTACTGTCGATATCCGTTAATTTGCTTTTTCTCAAATATGATGTATATTTTCTGTATAGTGAATACGTGTAAAAATAAGCAGAGTGTATTATCCTAATAATGGAGGGTATATGAGAAACAAAGAAATAAAATTAGCTCTTGTGACGGTTTTTGTCGGTTGCTTCTTCTTAGGAAGCTCCGCCGTGATCGCGGATGAGTATTACTCCGGCGGCGTGATCGTCGATATCGACCGTGTTGTGAGCGGCTACCTATGGGTTGACGACGCAACGGTAAACTTACTCCAAAATGCCCATATCAAATCGGTCGCCTCCGGATGGCAAGGCAGTTTATATTGCTCTTCCGGCAGTGTTCTGAATATCTATGGCGGCAAGATCGATGACGCCTTGTACATCACGACGTCCTATAACTCATTTCCTGAGTCGAATGTAACTGTTTATGGATCGCAATTCGCTATCGATGGAGTCGCGATCCCCGTCGGAACACCTGAAGCTTTCATTCCTGCTAAAATGTTGTCAGGAGTTTATCAGGACGGCACGCCTTTCTCGTTTAAAGTGGACTGCTATGCCGAAGCCGATTTCTACCTGACTATAAAGCTTGGGTGGATTATCGCAAAACCCGAAATGGCAGTTGCGCCTGCAACAATGGACTTTGGACAGGTAAAGATCGGCAATTCCCAAACGCAGATCGTCACCGTAAGCAATACCGGCAAAGCCAATATGGCTCTGCAGTCGGTTGAATTTGTCGAGGGCAGCAGCGCTGCGTTTTCAATTGCGCCTTTGGTTCAGTTGCCTGTAACCATCGAACCTAATGCGGCCATCGATATCGAAGTTGTCTTTGCTCCCGCCGAAGCGGCAACCCTGCTGGGTGTATTGCGCATCGCTGGCGATGACAACGACAATCCCTCTGTGGATGTATCGCTAACCGGTGTTGGCACGAGACCTGTTATTGCGGTAGAACCCGCCTCACTGGATTTCGGACAGTTGAATATCGGCCAGTCCGCCGTACAGAAACTAACCGTTGCCAACCAGGGCAATGCTGAATTGATCGTCGAATCCGCGATGTTCGCCGCCGGCAGCAGTGCAGACTTTGCAGTGACCGCAATGGCCGATGTACCTTTGGTGATCGAACCCAATGGTCTTGCGGAAATAGAAATTACCTATACCGCATCCATCGCGGGAACTGTAAACGCGGTTTTGCAGATCACAAGCGATGACCTTGCTGCACCTGTGACAGAAATCGCCGTCAGCGGCAAGGCCGTTAACCCCATCCAGACTTCTCTGGAACAGATTAACGCAATCATCGCTTTCTATGACAACGCCATCAAAACAAAAACTCTCTACGGCATTGGCCCCGGCAAATCCGCCAAGGCGCATCAGAATGCCGTCCGCACAATGCTGGTCTGTTCAAAACATCTGATACAGGGCAAATATCAGAAACTGGCCTTGCTGGCACTGTATGAAGTGGATAAAACAACAAATGGTCGGGGACGGCCCAAGGATTGCCTTGAGGGACCTGCCAAAGCAGAACTGAATGCAAAGGTTAAAACGCTGATAAAGACTATAAAAGGGAAATAACCCTCTATGTCTCGCACAGCGAGACCTTAAAAAAGGCGGAGTCTGCGTATGGCCCCGCCTTTTTTTATTTGCTTATTTATTGATATCGCACCGCAAAATCAATCTAACTATTCAACGCCTGTTTATAGACATCGAGATAGCCGTCAATCATTCCGCTGACGCTGTGATGTTCTTGCAAATACAGGCGGGCATTTTCGGCCAGCCGTATTGACAATTTCGGCTCAGACAATAATCGCCTTAGACCCTGATAGATGCTCATCTCATCGCCAGGATCAAACAGAACCGCGGTTTCACCATCGCGCAGCAGACCCATCGTACCATCGGGGCATCCGGCAACAGCAAGCCCGACGCTCATCGCTTCCAACAGCGCCAGATTGCATCGCTTGCGGTCTTTTAAATGCAGAAAGATGTCCATCCCCTGCAATACCGGCCGCACCGGACGCAGCGGCGGAACCACGGTAATCGCCGACGTCAGTCCCAGCCGTTTGATCAATTTGCGGACAGCCCGTTCGGCAATGCCCTCTCCCATGACCGCAATCGTAAAATCATATCCATCCGCAAGCAAATGCCTGCAGGCGAGAAACAGAGGTTCGTAATCATTCACATTCAGCAGCGTTTCACAGATGACAATACTGGGCAATTGACTGGGCTGATCAAAACACACCACCGTTTCTACAACAAATGTCCCAAGCGGGATACGCACAACACGCTCCGATTCAACCCCGGCGGCGATAAGACTTTGATAAATCGGCTCCGAGGATGCGACAAAAACTGTCGTTTCTGAAAACCGCCGAGCTGTTTTGGAGGAAACCGCCTCGAATACGGTTGTTACAACAGGCAATCGCAGTTCCTTTGCAAGAAATTGCATCAGTTTTCGATCTCCCGGCCAGAAACTATGCAGCAGCGTCGGCTTGAAATGCTCTATTTTATCCAAGAGGATAGGCCAATTTTTATACGCCAGCGGCCAAAACCGAATTTCCGGATGCAAAATAAAATCCACCGAGGGATGTAATATGTTATGCGTGTCCTGCCCTTCGGGACCAACCAGCGCCGCCCCATAGGCCGAACCCGTCAGGCCGACCAGAACCCGTCGAATAAAACTGCCATAGAAAGCGATAACCCATTCATCCGACAGAATCACCGGTCGAATCGCATTCCGTTCCTGATTTAATTCATTGCCGTTTTCACTCATAGCAAATTATATAGTGGGGGAATTGTTTGCAAGCATCTTTTTCAACGCCTCGATTTGTCCGGTTTTGATATGATAGCTGTGAGCATCATCGGGGAACCGCCCCGCTCGAACCTGGGTTGCATATTTTTCAACCGCTTTGGTAATTATTGGCGACAACTCCGCAAACGTCTTTGCAAATTTCGGCGGCTGTTCGCTAAAACCAAGAATGTCATTGATAATCAAAATCTGGCCATCGCAATCGGGGCCGGAGCCACAACTGATAACCGGCACGCTCAATCGTTCAGTGACCAATGCCGCCGTCTCGCGCGATGTTCCTTCCAGCAAAACCATCGACGCTCCAGCCTCAACCGCATCCTGAGCCAGTGTAATCAATTCGTAAGCCTGCTCCGCTGTCGTACCCTCAGCCTTCAGACGCCCCTGCATGATCAGGCTCTGCGGACGAATGCCCAGATGCGCCATCACAGGGATATCCGCATCGCTGACGGCCCGAACAATATCAAGCTGAGAACGCTTGATCTCAAACTTAACAATTTGCGAGCCGGCTTCCTGAATAAACCGCCCCGCATTGCGCACCGCATCGGCAATACAGGCGTGGTACGACAAAAACGGCATATCCGCCACAAGGCAAACCAGAGGAGCGGCCCGGCGTACCGCAGCAGTAAGGGTTACCATGAAATCCATCGTCACCGGCAGCGTCGAATCGTGTCCGAGCAGTGCCTGTGCCGCTGAGTCACCAACGAGGATCATCTCCACCCCCGCCGCCGCGACAAGCCGGGAAGTGGTATAATCGTAGCAACTGACCGCCGCGAATTTACGTTTTTCGCGTTTGGCCGCCAAAATGTCGAGTATTGTTATCCGTTTATCCATAATCCCCTATTATACATATTGTACATAAAAATACAAGAAAACCGTTTAACGGAAAAAAACAAGCGGTCTTTGTCTGCATTTTTGATATAATGTTTCCCCGAGTGGGTCGGGCGGCCGCTGGATTGAAAGACATCCAGAGGAAAGTCCGAGCAGGATATTTTACTAAAGGAGTATGACAAATGAATATCTGGTTTAAACGTTTAGCTCTTCATTGCATTTTGGCGGCAAGTGCATTCATAGGATTGGGGATAGTTTCAATTCCGGGTCCTCACGGTGGTTTGGCAATGTTGCTGCCTTATCTTTTCGGTTTATTAAATCTGTTTGACAGCGATTTACAATCCTTTCTGCTAGTTTATCCTCCGATGTTGTTATTAGTTACAGCAGGGCTTATTAAAAAAGATATTTATCGAATCGCCCTCTCCCATATTGCAGTCTTTTTATTGGTTGTCTTTTTTACACGATTCATCCTAAATGTTTATCCACCTGTTCGCTATATTGCTTTTTTAACAGGTGGTTTGTTTTTTACAGTTCTTATTGTATCTTATATATTGCCTTTTTTTTGTTTCCGAAATATACCAACAGTCTCACACAAATTTCTTTTTATTGAATCAATTATTTTTGTTCTTTTGGGAGCAATATCGGTGGGAGCAATCTATGCGAATAGCCCTCGTTATGAGCCTCAACCGGTACAGAAGCCATCTTGCCAGGGAAATTTAGAATATCTTGGGATGATGCTGGATATTTATAAAATTACGTACAATAAGTATCCCCCTCCTGAAAAGTGGTGCGATACGCTAATTAAAGGAAGTTATGTTGGCTATAAAATTTTAATTTGTCCATTTGCAGGAGAAGGTGGTTGTCACTATGCATTAAATTCGTTTGCTGAGCCGGGTTCTCCTGCGGATATGGTTTTGGTTTATGAAACAAATTCCGGATGGAATCAATATGGCGGCTTAGAAATAGCAAATATGACTCATCATGCAGAACCAGGTTGTTATGTACTTTTTAATGATAAGCATGTTGAATTTATTTCACCTGACAAGTTGAACACATTGAAATGGAAGTAGAAAAGTGTTATAGTGGATGTTTGCTAAATAACCTTATTATGTTATAATGACTTTTTGAGTGGGTCGGGCGGCCGCTGGGTAGTAAGACATCCAGAGGAAAGTCCGAGCAGGATAGGGCGCGGCGGCGGCTAATGACCGCCCGGGGCGACCCGCGGGACAGTGCCACAGAAAA
>CAYTHV010000165.1:0-6188 GCA_964437685.1 uncultured Pirellulales bacterium | reverse complement strand
CATCCGTGTAAGAGATGACCTGGTAGTTAATTCCACTTTTTTCGATAAACGGAGTCAGTTTTTGGGCAGGCTCATTGGATATGCCAATGATGGCGAGCTCACTGTCCTTGTACTGTTTGCGAAGGTCGATTATCTGGGGAATCATCTCTTTGCAGGGCGGACACCAGGTTGCCCAGAAGTCAAGAATGATGGGCTTGCCTTTGAGCTTGGATAAAACGACTTCGTTTCCGGCCAGATCTTTCATTTTCAAATCCGACAGCGGCTGGCCGATTTGCTTGAGGAAGGGGTCTTCCGGCATTTCCATTGGCATATCCATTCCGTCAGTCGGGGAGTTGTTTTGCTTCTGCGACTGCTGCATGTAATAAGCCATTTGCTTTTGCTGAATTTGCGAGAAGACCTGAACGGTTTCCGCAAGGTGCTGTTTGGGCAGCATCAGCGTTCCGCGAACACGGCCGTTTTCAATCACGGCCGAAACCGCCATTGCACTGGTGGTATTAACCTGGATGCCTTCCCAGAAATCGGGCATTTCATTGCCGCTCTGGGCCGCCATGTGTGCTGCCATTCCGGTTAAGCCTTTCATCAGGCAGGGGATATTGATTGACATCACCATGTCCGCCTTTATGCTGTTTGGAATGGTATTCATGGCGATTTTGAGGTCACCTGCTGCTGCGCCGGGGGTGTTATTGTCAATCAGGGCTTTGATTTGATTGATTGCATCAGGCCCCATTGTGATGATGAATCGGTCGGGTGTAATTGCGACAGGATACTGCAATCCCTGTTTGCCATACATTGCCTGCAGGGCATTGGCTGATGGATCGTTCGCGTCTTTGGGGACAAATTTAAACAGGTAGAGCCCAATATCCGTGCCTTTATGTTTTTCTACTGAGGAGGCATAGGTAAAGTCCATATTCATCCCCATCGATGCATAGAGGGCATTGAGTGAATCGATCATCTCATTTTGCAGCGAACGGACAGAATTGGCATCCTTGATCTGGACGATTTCTTTGAATTCAAACGGTGGGGTTGCGGCTTTGTAGGCGAAACTGCCGGCAATTTCATCGCCCATTGCCGCCGACCACTTTGTCATCATGGATTTCATTTTTGCTAACTGCGGCTTTTCTGCTTCTGCGGCATTTTGAACCAGAAGATCAATTACGCGGCTGCTGAGCTGTTCCATCAGGGTGCGATTCATTCGTCCTACAAATTTAATCGGATCGGTATTGTTTGTATAGCCGGCGAATTGCCACGGAGCAACCGCCGTCGGCGTAGGTTTAAGCATTCCGGCCAGCTCGCTGTCGGTTTTAGCGGAAAAGAGCATTTCCAACTGAGCCATTTGCGGGCTGGGAGTTAGCGACAGGGTTGCCCAGTCAGATTGCTTGATAAAGTAGAGGTACATTTCAAGGATAGCTTTGAGCTTCGGTTGAAACGCTGCGGCTTCAGGCCCGACGGCCTGCTCAGTCATGGTCTTTTGCATTTCTGCGATACCACTGTCAATATCGTCTTTGAAAAGCTGATACAACGCATCAATATTTGCATAGGCCCAAGTGGAGTTTGTCGCGGCAGCTTTGGCGACGGAGGCGTCAAAACGGCTCGATAACGCGGCTTTCTTTGTTTTCAGGGCTGTTGCTGCAACACGCAGATTGGCTTTGTTTTGTTCCCGTGTAATCAGCAGATAATTTTGATCTTTCAGAGGCAGTAACGCCATTGCACCCAAAGATGAATTTGGTGCGTTCAGGGTGTAGACATCATTGGTGTCTGCAGCAGAGAGATTGGTGTTGCTTTTTAGAAAAGTTTCGGTTGAGTTCGTCGGCACAAGGAAAAACAACAGCAGTTCCTTGCTTTGCGGGGTGGCTTGCAAACCAACCATTGCAATGTCGCCCTGCATATTCAGGCCGGCCATCGTTGTGTCGCCGAATATGCCGGCAAGCTGCATGGTCGCAAGCATCGCTACAGAAACCGGAACCGGACTTGCACCGGTCAGATACTGGTCAATCTGGTTTAGCGAATTTTGGACATTGTTGATTCTGACACAGACAAGACAATCGGCAGGGACTATGTCGAGAATAGCATCCTTTGCCGATGGTACTGGTGTTGGGGCAACCTCTGCGGCAAAAACCGGCACTGTCGATATAGACAACAATAAAACAAGTGCAATACATTTGAGATTTCGGATACAGTTAGTCATAGATTACTCCCTCGATTCAGTTAGTTTTTTGTCTTTTTATTCTATAAGACGTTATTTATCAGGTGTAGTTTCAAAAATTTTTGTAGTTTCTTCATAAGATTTCAAATTTGTTGAAAGCAGGCGGAATCGCTCTGCTTTATAATTGATTATATTGATAGGGAATATCGGATTTTTGTCAAGTGTTGTGACGTATCCTCCGGCTTGCTGTACCAAAAGTACTCCGGCGGCGATATCCCATAGCCGTGCGGAAACGGTAAAGGCTCCAATCAGTGCACCGCTGGCAACGTACGCTTGATGCAGTGCGGTGGTGCCAAGGAGCCTTGCGCGAGTTAGCCGCAGCATCTGGTGCATTGCCGGTTCAGTAGCTGGGTCGAAGTGGCTGTCAATACCGAAACTGGATAATCTGCTGATGGAATCTGTGCTGACAGTAACAGGTTTTCCATTCAATTTCGTTGGAAGTTCTTTGGATGCGGTCCAAATCAACTGAGTACAAGGATCATAAATAACTGCAACAACAGGGTTTCCGTTTTGAAAGACCCCGATGCTGACACAAAAACACATCATTCCATGGGCGTAATTATTCGTCCCGTCGATGGGGTCGATAATCCACCAGATATCCGAATTGTCGGTTGGCGGCTGGAGCAGCATTTCTTCGGAAGGGCCTTCTTCGGCTACAATACCATGCTTGGGGTAACGGCGGCGGATATGATCAATGATAAGTGCCTGACAAAGCGGATCTGCCTGGGTGACAATTTCGACCTGCTTTTTGAGCGAACAGGAAACATGGCTCAATTGTTCCATCGCTGTTTGCCCGGCACACTGGGCAGCTTCGACGGCGGTGTTCAATAAACTGCTATAATCAGTTGGGGATAGCCCCATACGAATCCTTTCATCTTGACAAGTGGATAATGGGCATCTATTATAGCGAGGAAATGATCGAATGCCAACAAACAAATGTTAAGAAATCACGTTCTTACGCCGACCGACTGATTGCCGGGGTGATTTTGGCGTGCATTTTCTTTTTTTTTGGTGTTATGATACTGGCTGAGCAAGGGCTTATTCGGCCGGGATACCTTTTGGGGGTGTGCGGTTTTAAGCAGCGGTATGGTCTTCCGTGTCCGGGGTGCGGCTGGACGCATTCAGCGCAAGCTTTTGCAGCAGGGGATGTTGTGCGTTCATTTACCCTTCAGCCGGCAGCGTCTTTTTTTTGCGGACTGTTAGTTATTATAGCGTTTTTGGCTTTACATACTCTGATTTTTGGGATACACTCCAAGCTCCTGCGGACAGTAACAAATGTTCGTTTTTGGAAGTACTGTTTAATAGGTTCAGGTATTATTATTCTGTTGGGCTGGGTTGTTACACTTGCAAGAGCGTTGGCCGCCCGCGGAGGTTTGTAGTTAAAGTGAACTGGAAAGCAAGGCAATTGATTTTGTGTGTTACCGTGGGTGTTTGTCTGAGCCTGTGCGGCGGGTGCAACATTTTCGGCCTGCTGGTTAATCCCGGTGCTTTTGAGGATAAACTTAAACCCGGATATGATTTAAAACCGGAATCCAAACGTAAGATTTTGGTCTGGGTTGATTACTCTCCGGGCAGCGGGGCGGGAAATACGGAAGCAGAGGCACTGACCGCTTCCGTGGTTTCGCAGTTAATCAGTAAGGTTGGCGTAAAAAAGAAAAATATCATTATTCAATCGAATACCGATACCCTTTCTCGTGATATGTCGGTTCGTCCGGAAAATCTGGCAGTGAAGGCCGGGGCGGAGCTGGCGTTTTATGTCCACATCGAGTCATTTCAGGCAATCAATCTGCATTCTGAGACGGTCTATACTGGAAATATGACCAGCCGCGGTGTTTTGCTTGATGCGAAAAATAATCAGGTACTCTGGCCTCAGCAAGGCAGTGGAGTTGTCGCCGACGTAGCAATTGAGATGACATCCAAGGGGCGAAGCGACGTTATTGGGCAACTCTGCAAAGCGTCAGCCCACTGTCTGGTTCGCGATTTATACGCGTGTCGGAAGACGGAGTATAAAATAAATGAAGAACGTTCAAAGCTGAATGAAATGATACAGCAGGAAATTTATTAGGAGAGCAGAAAATGTTAAAAATTTTAATTTGTGATAAATTAGCTCAGGAAGGGCTGGACCTGTTAAAGGCCATGGATGACGTAGAGCCGGTGGTTCGGCTGAGTCTTAGTGAAGATGAGCTGGCGAAAGTTGTCGGCGAATATGACGGGTTAATTATCCGCAGCGGTGCGAAAGTAACCGCAAAGGTGCTTGCCAACCCCGGCAAGCTCAAAGGGATAGCCCGTGCCGGCGTCGGTGTTGACAATGTCGATATTCCGGCGGCAACTCAAAAGGGTATTATTGTCATGAATACCCCCGGCGGTAATACGCTCAGCGCCGCGGAGCATACGATGGCACTGATGCTTGCGATGTGCCGTCATGTTGTTCCTGCCTGTAATAGCCTGAAATCCGGGCAATGGGATCGCAAGAGTTTTGAAGGCAACCAATTGAACTCCAAGATTCTCGGTGTGGTCGGTCTGGGGCGAATTGGTATGGCAGTTGTCAAGATGGCCAAGGGATTCAATATGCGGGTGCTTGGATATGATCCATTTGCGGTTCCGAAAGAAGCCGACGCGATGGGCGTTGAGGTGGTTGATAACCTGGAACGTATTTATCGCGAATCCGATTTTATCACCATTCACGTGCCGAAAAATGAAAATACGCTGAATATGATTTCGGCGAAAGAACTGAAGATGATGAAGCCGACGTGCCGGATTGTCAACTGTGCCCGTGGGGGAATTATCAATGAAGATGAACTGTATAATGCTCTATTATCAAAAACAATTGCCGGGGCCGCACTGGACGTTTTCTCCAAGGAGCCGCCGGAAAATATGCGGTTTAAGGAAGTCCCGTCATGCCTGGTGACGCCGCATCTTGGCGCCAGCACGGAAGAAGCGCAAATTGAGGTCGCCGTCGAAGCGGTTCAGATACTGGTTGAGGCGCTCAAGGGCGGGGCGATTCGTAACGCAGTTAACGCTCCGTCGCTCGGTTCGGCAGCGCCGATAGTTTGTTACTATGCAGACTTGGCACAGCGGATTGGAACTCTGATGAGTTCTATTGCACCGGGGAAGATCAAGATCGCTAAAGTGGAATTCCGCGGAGCTATCGCGGACAAGCAGGTCGAGTCCATTGCGATGTCGTTTACCATCGGTCTGCTGCAGCCGCATTTCGATACGGTCGTCAATATTGTCAATGTTGGCCTGCTGGCCAAGGAACGTGGTATCAGCGTCGATATCACCAAGAATACGGAAATCAAGGACCTTGAGTCAAGCTTTACCGCAACGGTCGAAACGGATAAAGTTGTCCGTACGATTCGCGGGACTGTTTTCGGCGGCAAGCTGCTGCGTATCATCGAAATTGACGGATTCTCCATTGAAGTGACGCCGGAAGGCACGATGATGATTATCTTCAATTCAGATAAGCCGGGCGTTATCGGCGCGGTTGGGACCCTCCTGGGCAAACATGGTGTCAACATTAATACGATGGGTGTCGGGCACAAAGCCGAACAAGGCAATGCGGTTTTAGCCGTCAGTCTCGATAAGACTCTGGATGTCAAGGCAAGCGATGAATTGAAGGCGTTAGATTTTGTCAACGAAGTCTACGTCTGCAAGCTGCAATAAAAAAAGATGCTGTCTGAGGCATTTGGAAAAGATGTAAAAGCAGGCCGGACCGGCCGGATTTGTTTTACGAACCTGTCGGTCCGGCCTGAGCGTATTATAAACTTCCCCTGGTTTGGGCGGGGTACATTTTTAAGGTTGTATAGAAATCAATCATGGATGTAATAAAGAAAAGCAAAAAAAACAAACCGGAGAATCAGCCGGGTTTTGATTTTGATCAAGCCGCAGAATCTCATGAAGCTGAGAACGATTCAGAAGAATCAATTGAGTCTGCTCCGCAGGAATCGGCTGAGGCGGATATGGATACGACCGCAGTGAAGCCATC
>CAYTHV010000164.1:4657-6240 GCA_964437685.1 uncultured Pirellulales bacterium | reverse complement strand
CCTGCGCGGGAATGACAAGAACGCGGAATCGGCTTCAACTAACTGAATTCGATATAAGTTCTAAGCTAAAAACTCAAAATTAAAGACAAAAAATTTCAAATGGCGCGACCTTTCTCATTACTGATTAAGCCAGCCGGGCCGGATTGTAATCTTGCCTGTCGGTATTGTTTCTATGCAGGCAAGACCTGTCTTTTCGGTACAGGATCGCACCGGATGTCCAGTGCGATTCTGGAGCATCTGGTCAAAAGCTATATGGGCCTGCGGTTTCCGGTCAGCGGTTTTGCATGGCAGGGCGGTGAGCCGACCCTGATGGGGCTTGATTTCTATCGGCAGCTTGTCGAATTTCAAACGCGTTACGGATTACCCGGCCAGGTTGTATCCAACTCTCTGCAAACCAATGGTATTTTGCTGGATGAACATTGGTGTAAATTTCTCGCCGAATACCAATTTCTTGTCGGTATCAGTCTTGACGGTCCCAAAGAACTGCATGATTATTATCGCCTTGACCATGCCGACAATGGTACGTGGGATCGGGTCATGGCGGGTATTTCCAACTGCCGCAAATACGGTGTAGAGTTTAATATCCTTGTCCTGCTCAATGATAAAAATGTCAAACATCCTGATTTGCTGTTTGATTTCTTTACCTCGCAGAATATTCAATTTTTGCAGTTTATCCAGTGTGTCGAAAAAGACCCGCATACCGGTAAGCCTGCCGAGTACAGCATCACAGCCGAAGAATACGGCGATTTTCTATGCCGGATTTTTGACCGGTGGCTGGACTTTGGCCCGACAAAAATCAGCATCCGAATTTTTGACAGCCTGCTGTCATACATCCTTGGCCGCGGCCCGACGGAATGCACCTTCGGCCACTATTGCAGCGATTACATTGTCATTGAGCATCATGGTGACGCATTCTGCTGTGATTTTTATGTTGAGCAGTCCGCATGTATGGGCAATATTATGGATACGCCGATTGAACAGCTTGCCGCCGGTTCCATCAAACGGGAATTTGCCTATGCCAAGGCGAAGCTGGATACCGCCTGCCTGATGTGCCGTTATCTCGACATCTGCCGCGGCGGCTGCCCCAAAGACCGGCGTACAATGACCGGTAAGGTGAATGCGCCGAGTTATTTTTGTACCGGCTACAAAAAATTCTTCGCCCACGCGATGCCGAAGCTGCATGAACTGGCGAACAAACTCCAGCGCGGCGCAAAAATTTAAACAACCGCAGTTTTATATTAAATGCGTCCCGGTGCAGAGCAGGCCGAGTCCTGCGGGTCGGTGCATTTAAGCCACTGTTCCGCCATAGTCAGCAGATCAGACATTCCCACATTGCCGTTTTTGTCGACATCGCCGCCTGTACACCATGAAGGATCAACGCAATTCGTATTGAGCCACTGCTGCCCGAGGACGGTAAGATCTGCCAGATTGACCCGGCAATTTAAATCTGCGTCCGCGGAATAATATCCCCAATCGCCGCATACGGGCGAATCGTCTATCCACCGAGCCCAGCCGACCGAAGGTTCGCCGTCAACAACGGAAAAACTTCCGCCGATGATCAACTGATCTCCAAACACTTCAAG
>CAYTHV010000164.1:0-4647 GCA_964437685.1 uncultured Pirellulales bacterium | reverse complement strand
CCATTCCAGACGGCGAGATTATTATATGAGCCGTTGTCCTCAAAACCAAAAGAGCCGCCCAGATAGAGCTTGTTTTTATACACCTTTAGCGCCGTTCCTGTCGGGTATTCCGCAGGCAGGCTGCCCATCGCCGTCCACTGACTGCCGTTCCAGCGGGCGACGCCTTTGCACTCTACGCTGCCGGCGTAAGTGAAATAGCCCGCCGCAATTAATTCGCCATTATAGACTGTTATATCCAAAACAGAACTGTCAAGTCCCGAACCCAGCGGAATCCACTTGTCGCCATCCCATGCGGCAATATTGTTGCAATCCGCTCCACTGGCGGTATTGAACTGGCCGGCCGCGACCAATTGACCGTCATATTCATTTAATGCGTAAACTCTGTCATAATTCCCCATGCCGCCGTCCATCGTATTCCATGCGGAACCATCCCACATGGCAATCTGGCCGCAGTCATTGCCGTTGACTTTATTGAAACGTCCGGCCGTGACAAGCTGGCTGTTGAATACGAACATCGCATTGATTTGTGCTTCCGGCATCATAAAGTCATCAAATTCGAAACCGCCGCCAAAAGACTGCCATTGATTTTCATTTCCATTCCACTTGACAATATCAATAGAGTCATATCCGCTTGAACCAGCCAAAATCTCGCCGT
The DNA here is from genome assembly GCA_964437685.1 of uncultured Pirellulales bacterium. Lineage (GTDB taxonomy): Bacteria > Planctomycetota > Phycisphaerae > Sedimentisphaerales > Anaerohalosphaeraceae > Anaeroglomus. The sequence continues at coordinate 3,992 of CAYTHV010000164.1, read as the reverse complement.
TAAACTTAACCAAAGAAAGAACGCCGGTATCGACGCCGTTGCCCATCGCGCTCCATTCCTGTCCATCCCAGCGGGCGGCATAATTGCAAACAATTCCACCGGCTCGTTCCATACCCCCGGCGTAAAGATCGCCGCCATCGGCCAGAAAAGCATTTACATTGCTGTAAACTCCGTTGCCCAAGGCATACCATTTACCGTTTTTCCAGCAGGAAATAAAGCTGGTTTCCAATCCTCCCGCTTTATAATTGGCTCCGCCCTCGTAAATCCCGCCATTCCAGGAATACAACGCCATCACATGATAGAGGCTCTCGCCGCGATCATCCAGTCCGCTGCCCAGCGGAGTCCATTGAGTTCCATCCCAACGGGCGATATGACTGCAATCCACGCCGCCGGCCTGTGTGAAATCGCCGGCAATGTACAGGTCGCTGCCCAAAGTCGTAATTCCCGTAACCCATCCATTTGTTCCGCCGCCGACAGGCTGCCATGTTGAGCCGTCCCACTGGACGATATAATCCCCTCCGGCGAAGTTAAAGGAACCGCCGGCAATCAATTTATTATTCCATTCGCCCAAAATATAAACTGGGCCATTGAATCCTCCAAAAGCCGTCCAGCCCGTAGAGCCGTCCCAGGCCATAACGCTGGTATAGCTTTCGACAATAAGCATATTGTTGTAAACGATAAGACTGGAAACGCCGTCAACAATATTCCCGCTGACGGGAATCCAATGGGCTCCGTCCCATCGCATGATGCGCTCGGTATCGCCCCCGACGGTATAAGTCCCTGCGGCAAATAACTGATTGTTAAAAACAACCAGTCCCCTGATATAACTTGTCTCCGATCCCATCGCCAGCCACTGGCTTCCATCCCATCGGGCAACGCCTGGCATTGAAATTTCGCCGGAGGTGTTAAAATTTCCACCCGCAATAAGCTGTCCATTATAGACTACAAGCACACTTACGCCGTATCCGCCGCTCAATCCGTAGCCAAGCGGCTGCCAATAAATTCCATCCCACGTAGCGATATAGTTGCAGGGTTTGCCGCCCGCCGAGTTAAACCATCCGCCGACGACCAGGACGTCAGACGAAGGCCCGGCTCCATCCGGGTCCCAGGCTGTCATTGTATCTACGATATATGGGCTGACGCCGACAGGACATTGCCCGTCAAGCCATTGGCCGTAAGCCGGAACAAAACTTAAACCGATAAACCACAACGCCACCCTTGCAAATTTACGAAAAGACATTTTTTTCTCCCAAGAAATTCTAAAGCAAAGTTTTTGTATTATAAGTCGGTTCTATCCTACTCGACGGTATATCCCGGGCAATTGGATGCCGGGACAAGATTGCATTCGAGCCACTCGGTCGCAAACATTGCAAAATCGGCCAAGTCCACTTGACAGTCTTTGGTTAGATCGGCCATCGGATATTTTGGACACGCCGGCTCGGCGCTGTAGTGCGTCAAAATCACTGAGTCATAGGAATCAGTGTTGTAAATGACGTCGAAACTGCCGCCCTCAAAAACATATCGCGAGGCGGCATTGCTGAATGTCCCGGCAATATTTTGTGCCGCGATGATTTCAAATCTGTCTTCATAATCCGGCACAAAGCCGCCGACTAAATCAACGTCGAGTATTCCATTTAGAGACACCTGTCCATAACTGTCATGGGTTACCCGAAGGTGAGCATACTGGCTGACAGGATCGCGTCCGGCAATGGTAATTTTCAAAGTTCCCGTTGCATCCTGTGTATAATTGTACCCGATTTCCAGCACCTTGTTATCTTCCTGATCCCATGGCGCGACAAGGCCGCCGTGGTTTTCGACATGCGCCCAGATCATTCCATTGCCTTCGAGCGTCCCGCCCTGCAGAGTAATCGGATTGGCCAGCGAATCGCCATATTCCATCTCAATGACTCCGCCGTCCATCGAGATGGTTCCCTGCGGCCAGACCTTGATAAATTGTCCGTCGGTGTTGGTCGGAGTAAAGTCCACGCCATACTCATCGCCGGGATTGTCGTCTATAATGCTTAATTGGCCGCGTCCGCCCGCATTGTCGAATGTGCCGCCAATTGCAATAGAATCCCCTGTATCAACCCACGATTTTTCGTGAACTTCCAATAATCCCGAACTGCCCGCGTTTTCGCCAAGAGTCATTGTCCCCTGATTCCAGAGTTTTGAACCATACAGCCGAATCGTTGCCAACCCTTTTTTCCCTATCGTCAGGCTGTTTTCCCAATAGGCGTGCAGTTGTAGTTCAGTCGCTTGATTTTCGCCGGTAATATCGATTTGAGCCGATGAGCTGCGTTCCAACCCCATTGTCAGTTTGCCGATATTGACCATTCCGCCATTGCTGATATCGACTGTGGTATTCCCATAGATCGACATGTCAAATTGGCCATCCACATACCATTCCGAATCGATTCCATTGACTTCGATCACGGCATCACTGTCCATGCCAAAAGCGCTAAGGCCGTGTCCATGATTGAAAAAGGCATTATCCAAAACAGCCAGCGTCGCATCGCCTTCTTCGCCAATCCAAACCCCGTGCCAATTCTCGTCAAACATTGTTCCCCATTCTGTCTCGGACCCGGACAAAGCCAGACTTCCGACAGCGCCGGAGAATTGGCCGATAGAAACCTCGCGGCTGTGAACAAGCCCGTTATTGAGCGTTAGACTGCTTGTACCGTTTTGCCCGATAACGACTGACCGGCTGCCTTCCGACGAATAATCCAAAGAATAGGAATAGCCATCCAGATTCAGGGTAACATCCGAGCCATCCGCATACAGAGCGTCATTGTTGCGATCCATATCGAAAGTTACCGTGTAAGCCCCCGGCAGTGTGAACCAAACCGTGTCGCCTCCGTCAAAGCCCGGAACACCATTGGGGTCCCAGTTGTTCGGCTCGCCGTATAGACCTCCGGCGGGATTATCCCATACGTAATCGTCGGCGAAGCAAAATGACGAGACTGACAGAAATGAACAGACTGCAACAACAAGCGTTCTCATAATGTAACCCTCCAAATATTTGCCAAGTTTTAAATTTTCTCCCCGACGCATACGTTGTCGGTATGATACAAAAAACGATATTTGTGCCTACTATTATCTAAAAAAGAAGGCATTTTGTCAAGGGTTTTCAGTTTCTTTGGTTTTGCGATAACCTACTCATTTGAATGCACTTACGTGCTATAGGTATTATTCCTGTTCCGCTTTCTTTTCAGCTTCGACGGCCTGAATTTGCTGTTTTGCCTCTTCGATTTCTCCTTCAAAGCCTACCTGAGCTTTTTTCCCGGCTTCAATAAGCTGCTCGGAGGAAAGCTGCTGGTAGGGTTCTAACTCGAAAGTCCAGGTATAATCATCGACGATCTTGCCCGGCCAGAGGCACTCGGCAAAGAAATCAATTGGAAACCGGTCGTGCAGGGGGCGTTTGAGGTCTTGATGTGTATTCAGGATGGTATAGCCGGACTTTTCGATACGGACGCGGTAGTCGCCATACCATTTGAAGTTGACAGTTACGGGAGTTGCACCGATTTCTTCATCATTGAGCCAGACAACCGCATCGGCAGGGTTGGTGACAATAGTCAGTTTCCGTTCAACACAGCCGCCAGCCAGGAACAGGCCTGCTGCCAGTCCGAATATGATTCCGATGGTTGCTATCCGCTGCATTGGGGTATCCTTTCCGCAAATACGTTACTTGTTTATTCTGACAATATCATCGACGATGCTTAGCCGACCTTCTGCGAACAACTGGATCGCTTCGGGGTACACCTGGCATTCCAATTCAAAGACCCGTGCGGCCAAAGTATCGGGCGTGTCATTTTCCATGACGCGGCAGCCTCGCTGGGCGACAATCGGGCCTTTGTCGTATTCATTGGTACAAAAATGGACGGTACATCCACTGACTTTACAGCCGGCTTTGAGTACCGCTTCGTGGACGTGATGCCCCCACATTCCCTGTCCGCCGAAACTGGGCAAAAGGGCGGGATGGATATTCATAACAC
>CAYTHV010000163.1:0-6310 GCA_964437685.1 uncultured Pirellulales bacterium | reverse complement strand
AAAGACATCACCGAGCAGACGTGCATCATCGTGGTGGACATTCATCATGAAGGTCGTTCGTTTAACGCCGGACTGATTGTGGATCATGTTCAGGAAGTACTGGATATTGAACAGGGCAATATTGATGATGCTCCGCAATTTGGAACGGATGTAGATACGGATTTCATTCTGGGTATCGGCAAGGCCGGTAGCGCGATCAAGATTCTATTGGATATTGACCGTGTACTTGAAGGCATGGGCACACTGATGGAAGGACAGTTGTAACCTGTTATATTGCCGAATCACACAGAATGAGGTATGGCAGGATGGTTTCCGGTAATACGGGAACCATCCTTTTTTTTATTTGCAATAGCTCTCTATGGATGGCTGAAGATCATGGTCTGAACTTCAACGCCGTCGATAGCGATTAATTTATTGGATAACTCCTGAGCGGTTGCCAAATCATCCGTCATTTCGAGAATAATGAGCCCGTTTGGCGAACAAAAGCCTTTGTCTGCTTCATGCAAGCCCAGCCGGGTTCGAATGCTGCACCCGTATTCGGTGAGTGTCTCCTGTACTTTGTGAACATGGTGAACGCGGTCGGTGATATGAACGCCTAAGATAATGTGTTGTTTGAGGGGCATAGTGAGTCCTTTCGTTGACATCCAATATCGAGTTTAAGTCAATAAAATTGCGGAAGCAGTTATTCAGGTTCGATTTCATCACAATCTTCGTCTTTGAAGAGTGGATTGCCGTTTTCATCTACCGCCGGTTCGCCGGATTCGATATCCTGCAAGACCCGACGGGCTTGTTCGGCATCGCGTTCTCGCACCAGCAATTTTACGCTGCAGGTTGGCATCGTATAAAATAATCCAATTGAGGGAAGCACATCATTTTCAATAACAGCCTCAATGCCTGCGCCTTCCAGATCAATCTTGGCGAGGTGGGCGTTTTCCGGGGTATCAAATTGTCCGACGACGACCATTTTATCTTCCATATGCCGATCCTTTCTGGATTATTTTCTTAATTGCGGCGGATTCTGCGGCCCAATTTCTGATAATTATACTCCAGATGTGTGTTATTTTACAAGCACTAAAAAATAGAGAATCCAGCTTTTGACAGTCAGATAATAGAAATTATAGGTCTAATGTGTCATGTATTTAAAAGGCTGGAATTTTTTATATTTTAGTTGACAATGCATATTATGCAATACATAATATGTGTTGCAATTCATAAAATGAAAGGGTGCGGTATGAAATACGAAAGAGAATTACTGAAAGGCGTAGCACCGGTTGTGGTGCTGGAAATTCTGTCGCGCGGGCGGATGTACGGGTATGAACTGAGCGATGCGATTGAAAAACGCAGCAAGGGGCTTTTTAGCCTTGGCCGGGGGACGTTGTATCCATTGCTGTATAACCTTGAGGCCAAGGGGCTGATTGTCGCGGAAGTTGAGGAGGCCGAAAGCGGCCGCAAACGCAGGTATTATTCAATTACCAGCGAGGGACGCGGCGAACTGGCCAAGCAAAAGGAGCAGCTTGTTACCCTGCGCGAGGCGATTGGGCTGGTGTTTGGGTTGGGCGAACAATTGGCATAGTACAAACAGCGGACTTGAGAAAGGGGACTATGATGGAGCATTCGAAGACACAACTGCCGAAAATCGCCATTGATTATGTGGATTTTGTTATCCGCAAGATGGGGTATCGGCGAAAAATACGGCTTGAGGTGCGGGAAGAACTGCTGGGGCATTTTGAAGATGCATTGGCGGGATGTGCTGATGAGCAGGAGAAAATCAAACGGGCGGAAGAGCTTATCCGGGAATTTGGGGACGCCAGGCTGCTGGCGGTGTTGATTCGCCGGGGCAAGAAGCGGTGCAGGCCGCTGTGGCAGAAAGCCATCTTTTCCGTTTTGAAAGTTGTTGGCATTGTTTTTCTCTTGTGTATGGTTCGTGTCGGGTACATGGCAACCGGCAGGCCGGTTATCAGCGTCGATTATACGCAGTGGATGAATCAGAAAGTCCGCGCCGATAGAGATGAATCATTGAATGCTTATAATGATTACCAAAAAGCAATAGAATCACTTTCAAAAGAATTTCCGCCCGATATTGATAAAATTTACAAATATACTCGCTATCAGGAAAAAACGCCGGCGGACTGGCAGGCCATAGAGGCTTTTCTAAAAACTGACTCTAAAACAATAGAAGCATTTCGTTTGGGGGCATCAAAGCCCTATTATTGGAATACTTATAAATCCCCGGAAACAAGCTCAAAACCCGGGGAATTTGCCGCAGGCGTGGTTTCAGAACTGATGCCGCAATGCAGCGGATATAAAAAAATTGCTCAGAGAATGGCTCTGTTTCAAATTCCGCTGGATATCCATCAAGAAAATATCAAACAGGCGGTTGACGACAGCATTGCTTTGTACCGGTTTGGTCAACATATCTCAAGTCAAGGGGTGGTTATCGAACAATTGGTTGGAGTTTCTTTGAAAGCGATGGCTATGAGTGTGATTGATGATTTATCGGGTCAGACGGATTTATCGGCAGAGGATTTACATTGTTTGCAGCAAATTGTTGAGGGGGATTATGACCCAAATATTGCGATGATGGACTGGAGTTTGGAGAAAGCGTTTTGGTATGATCAGATACAACGGTCTTTCACGGATGATGGGAATGGCGGCGGACGTCCAATGCCGACAGGAACTATTTTGGCGGCAAGCGATAATATGGATTTCATAAAGGGGTTCGTGGCAGGGTTTCCTGATCGCAAAGAAGTTACTTCTCGAATTGATAAGTGTTTTGAAGAGTTTGCTGCATATAGAACTAAGACGCCGTATAAAATACATTTTAGCGAGAAAAATAAGGATCAAAACGTTTTTTTGTTGATTGGAAAACCGTCTATGCAGGCTGTGGTCCCATTAATGGAGGCCATTACTGCATCTGCAGTCCAAAAAACAATTAACATTTCGTGGCGTGTTCGGACTGGACAGGCTGGGCTTATTGCAACTTTAAGTGTACTGCGTTTTCTGAAAGAAAATGGACGGTTTCCAGAGAATTTGGAAGAAGTGAAGGAGAAGGGATATCTCCTGAAAATGCCGATGGATCCTTTCAGTGACGCTCCGCTGATGTATCGCAAGACCAACGATGGATTTACTCTATATAGTGTAGGCTATAATTTCACTGACGACGGAGGCATAATGGGCAAAGACAGCAAAGGCAAACCGACGCTGTGGAACGATAAAGATGGCGACGCCGTTTTCTGGCCGAAAGAAAAGGATTAGGTAAATTTTAGCCAAATGAAAATGCGGCGTTGGGAGTACAGGCTTTAGCCTGAAAAATAAATAAGGAAGAGAGAGAGTTTAACCAGCCTGAAGGCTGTACTCCGAACAATAATTACTTACGGTTTTTTGGCGAGATAAACCTGTACAGTTTCGCAGGTGAGGGGCTGGATGGTGATTTCGGTAAAGCCGGCGGTTTGCAATTGCTGTTTGAGGTTGATGTTATCTGTCCAGTTCTCGATGGATTGGGCCAGGTATTCCCACGGGGCGGCGGAGCCTGCGAAAAGTCTGCCCAGCCGGGGCATTATCATTTTCAGATGAATCATATACAATTTACGCAGCCATTTTCGGCGGGGCAGGAAAAATTCGAGGATGCAGACTTTGCCGCCGGGTTTGAGCAGGCGGTGCATTTCTTCGAGTGCCAGAGATAAATTATCCACATTGCGCAGGCCGAAAGCACAGGTAATCAGGTCGAAAGACTGGTCGTCAAGGCCGATTTTTTCTGCCGGAGTACACATCCAGTGAAAGGATACGTTTGCGGGCAATTTTAAGTGTGCGGTTTGCGTCTGTTGTTTTTGCTCGGCCAGTGTTAGCATCGGCTGGCTGATGTCGCCGCCGGTGATGGAGTTGACTTTGCCGGTTTTTGCCAGCGCAAAAGCCATATCGCCGGTGCCGCAGCAGAGGTCGAGGGCGTTTTCAATCGGCGCTGCACAGGCAATCGCCGCCGTTTTTTTCCGCCAGTACCAATCCAGCCCGAAGCTGAACAGATGATTGCACAGGTCGTACCGTCTGGCAATTGCGGAAAACATCGGCTCGGTTTTGGCGGGTGAAGTTGTATTCATATCACAGTTACCACGCAGCATAACAGCCTTGCAATTGCATATGAGATGCTTTACGAAGTTTCATATCATTAATGTCTTTCCATGAAGCCGAACCATCCATCAGACCGATATTGCCTCCAACGGCGCCAACTTGTTTGGAAGGTATCCCGCCGCCGGAATTTATTTGATTGTATTTTAGAATTGGCCCTCTTTTTCCATGCGGAGCGAAAGTTCGGTGTTCTCCGGGTGTCCATGCGTTTAATTCTGTAACCAGCGGCTGATTGGATGGTTCGGTGGATTTTTGCGGGGATTTCCATGGGGTATAACCAGTTCCCACCCAGGGCGTTCCCTGATGTCCCCCAAGATAATTATAGCCGATGACATATCCATAACCTGAATAATACCAGCCCCCCGGTTTATTAAAAGGTGCGCCGAGCCATGGGCACTGCATGGTCTTATACCCGCCGAGGAAACCCGTCATGATTTTATGTGTGGCGCGGGATAAAACGGGCGTATGTTCATCCGGACCGGAATCAGATAGTCCATTTGGAAAGGTGTGATTATTACTTACCGTATACGACTGGATACCGATGATGAATTGATGAACATTGGACCTGCATGCGACACGCCGACTGCGTTCCTTTGCCTGTGCGAGGGCGGGCATCAGCATTGATACAAGCAGTGTGATGATGGCGACGACGACCAATAATTCGATCAGAGTAAAAGCAAGCACCTTGTGGTGCTGGCTTGAAATCTTTTCAGCAGGACAGGGCGCATAATGCTTTTTTATACGTATCAGGGTTAGTGTCTGCATCCGTTTACTCCTCAAAATCGCTGTCATTAAATGCATTATAGCCTATCTAACAAGGAAATAAAAGCTTTTACCCGAATAAAATCAAGCACTTAGAACATTTAAATCAGGCGTTTTCTTTTTGCTTTTTGAGCCAACCTTTTTTATACTTTATGTTTCTTCTTTATTTTGAAATGGATTGATTTATGGCGATTGACAATGGGCAATACAAGGCGGCAAAGGATTTAATTGCCGCGGCGAAAAATATCTTAATTACCACACATTTTCGACCTGACGGCGATGCCTGCGGGTGTGTGCGTGCGATGATGGATGGGCTAAAATCGCAGGGCAAGGAAGTCAAGGGACTGTTTTTGTCGCCTTTGGCAAGCTGGTATGAGGCGATGTTTGAAACGCGGGTTTCAGTTCTGAATAATGATATTAAAAAAGAAATGCTGGCGGCATATTATGCAAATGTTGACTTAATCATTATTGTTGACACCAACAGCTATGTACAGCTTCCGGGGCTGGAAGAATGGCTTAAATCCTCTGGGAAAAAGATATTGGTGATCGATCATCACATTACCGGCGATGGGTTGGGAACGGTTGAATTAATCGATACTGCGGCCTCCGCGGCCGGTGAGATTGTCTATGACTTTTTCAAAGTCGCCCAATGGCCAATTACCGCCCGAGTTGCTGAATCGATTTTTATCGCTATTGCTACCGATACCGGCTGGTTTAAGTACGGCAACGCCGACAGCCGGATTTTTCATACTGCGTCGGAATTGATTCAGGCCGGGGCAAAGCCCAATGAGATTTACCGCACAATGTATCAGAGTTTTACCTCCTCACGGCTCAAGCTGATGATACGGATGTTAGAGCATTTAGAGCTGCATGAAAATGGGCGGATTGCCACGCAATACATTTTGCGTAAAGATTTCGATGAGACCGGTTCATCGGGGCCGGATACGGAAAATCTGATCGATGAGTGTCAGCGAATCCAGACCGTGGAAGTGGCGACGTTATTTGTTGAGCTTGCCGAGGGGAAATTCCGATGTTCGCTTCGCAGCAAGGGCAATGTGGATGTTCGAGCAATTGCCCAGAAATACGGCGGCGGCGGCCATACGCTGGCGTCGGGAGTGAATCTGGAAGGGCCTTTGGACAGGGCGATGGGGAGTATTGTTTCTGAGATTAAAATGCAATTGAAGTAGTAAGCAAGTTTCTGCATAAAAAAACGGGAAAGTCTCTGCGAACAGCAATGACTTTCCCTTTTGTTGGTACGTCCTGGTTTTTACTCTTTATAAGCATCTGCAACTGCCGATGCAACCTGTCTGTGGATGTCTCTGTCGAGCATATCGGGCAGCAGCATTCCTTCCGGGGTCAGCGATGAAAGCTTTTGAGCCGCGGCGATCTGCATCTCTATGGTGATGTCTTTCGCCTTAATATCAAG
>CAYTHV010000162.1:0-6522 GCA_964437685.1 uncultured Pirellulales bacterium | reverse complement strand
ACGGCGCGCGCGGTTCAGGATCTGGGAAACCCAAGAGTGCGTTTGATCAACCGTCAGGGAAGGCCGCGAGGTCTTTCGGCCGCGGTCATTGACGGTTTTCTTGAAGCCAGGGGAGAAATTGTGGGGGTGATGGACGCGGATTTAAGCCACCCACCCGTTTTATTGCCCACTTTAGTGCGAGCGATTATTTCCGGCGCTAATCTCGACGTAGCAAGCCGCTACGTGGAGGGCGGAGGCATTCAAAACTGGCCTATCAAAAGGGTTATCACGTCCAAAGTGGCCTGCTGGTTGGCGCGGCCCATCACTGCGGTCCATGATGCGACATCGGGCTTCTTTTTCTTTAAAAAAACCATTCTCAGCGGGGTGGTGCTCAATCCCGTTGGATTTAAAATCGGGCTTGAGGTTTTTGTCAAATCCAGGCATGAAAATAAAATCAAAGAAGTGCCGTACATTTTTACGGACCGGAAGAAAGGTGTGAGTAAGTTTGGTTTGTATCTGGTATATTGTTACCTTAAGCAAATTTTGATGTTAATGCGGACAAAATTGGCAATCTAACGGAAAAATTGTCTCATTGGGTAATTTCAGACTAACGGACAATTTTATTGTTGTCTTTGCTTCCGCTAACGGATCAAGAGGCTCCGACCGAATGCTGGAATTTACCGAGGATGAGGGCGCGGGTTTTTTTTCACCCGTCAAGCCGGCCTGTCAACATGCTTCAAAACTATTTTTTATTTAATCGCCGCGTGAGTATGGCGGAGTTTAGCAAGAAAGCTTGGATCGTCCCGTCGTTTGTTTTTTTCCTGTTATGTGCCTCCATTGCAATTTTCTGCTTTTTCTCTTCTGTTCATAAGCCGTTTACTCTGGATGAGACGGATCTGGTTATCCGGGCTGACGCGATTCGTATGCTTGGGCCTAAGGGGCCCGAAGCGGTTTTTGGAGAGAAGCATGGAGAGGCGATCCCGCATTTGCCGATGTATGATTATACTCTCTCGCTGATTTTCCTGTTTTTTGGGACAACCGAGGTTGCGGCAAGATGCTTTGGAATTCTATGTTTTCTGCTGGTTGGGATCGTTATGGCCCGCACATTAATACTTTTATTAGATAAAGAAACTTTATTTCTCAAAAACACCGCGATTTTTTTTGCACTTTGTCTTTATTTGGTCAATCCGCTAATTTTGCAACACTCGCTATTGATCGATGCCGATTCAACGTATACATTCTTGTACGCGAATTTATTTGTTTATTTTTTTATCCATTACGAAAAAACCAGGTCCCGTTTTCTTTTTCAGAGACCTTTGGTGCTGGCGCTTGTTTTTACTTTACTGCTTTGGAGTAAAGAAGGAACTCCTTTTTTAATCGCCGCGGGCGTATTAATCTACCGGCTCCTTAACCGCGAGTGGAAAAAAATGGCCGGCGATCTTTTCTTTGTTTTCGTATTAGGAAGTGCCATGGCCTGGGGGGTTTGGCTTGTTTATTGCCAATCCACGAATATCGATTCGATGATTTTTCTCAGGCAGCAAGAGATGCATCGCTTTGGGCGCATTGGGCAGGGCATCAATTTAAAATTAATGATAAGTGAAATTCCTCTCAATTTACGGTGGCCATTTCTTTGGGTATCACCGGTTTTTTTTATTTTGCTGTCGGGTTGTCTTCTGCAAAGGTTTCTTGTTTTCTTCAAAAGAAGAAAGCTTGAACTTATTGATTTTTGTTTCTTGTCCGCGGCGACGGTGTGGGTGCCGTATTTTTTTATCCGGCCAAGCATGGACATGATGAAGTACCAGCATCCGGTTTACCCGCTTTTTATCGTTGGCATCGTTGGGTGCTTGGCAGGGTTCTTCAAGCCTGCCGAGACCGCTTTCCGAAGATGTTTACAGGAAAAAAGCGGGCTACTTGTTTTTTTTATTATTCTCTGGGCGAGCCTGTGTTCTTATTATTATAAACTAGGCGACAGTATTCTTTTTTTGGCGTATTCTGTGAACGACGCACGATCGCTCCGGCACTACCAGCTTTATTTTCTGCCGGTAGTTCTGGCGTTCGCCGGGGTTCTAATTTTCTCGCTTTATCGCAGAAGAATATCGGTCATCGGGTTTGTGCTGGTGTGTTTTCTCTTTATTTTTTCGACGAACAGCGCACTTGATCTCAGACAAACGGGATCGTACACGACGGCTGAATCGTGGCTCAACTACGGCGAAAGTGGTTTGAAAGAAACGGCGGCCTATCTTTCAACGCGGTTATCGCCGCAGGCAAGGACTGTCTTAAGAAAGGATCTTTTGTACTATCTTAAATCGGCTCATGGAGTAGTCATGCTCAACAATCGCGATCCGATGTATATTTTCCGCGGCCGCGAGTTTACCTGGACTGTTTTGGACTTCATGGGAGGCAATTCTCCCGAGGTGGTTGTGCTCGATTCGGTTTCGATGGCGATTTCCGCGGCGCAGTTTAAGAATTTTGGCGACAAGATTTTTAGTCGTTATAGGGTCGAGAAGAAAATGGGTAACTTTATTGTGCTCAGGCGGATTGGAAATGTCAAAATAGAGCCGCAGGTTTCATGACGACGCTCGCTGTTTTTTCATTGTCTAAGACGGGGCGGGGCAAAAGAATTTGGCTGGGCATCGCCGTCGCTTTGGTTTTCATATTTGCTTTTGGCATACGCTTTTTTACCTTTTTTTTACAACATTGGCAGGGTGACCAAAGTCAATATGTAGCTCTGGCGATGAAATATAGTTCGCTGGGTCTGGAGGGACTAAATCTCTACCAAGTTGAAATTCGAAATGAGACCTACGCTAAATACCCAGGCTGGCAGTTTATTTACCCGGTTCTTCTTAGGGAATCCGTGGATGGCGATTTTGTCAGGGCCTATAAAAAATTCGGGCTCGAGTTTAACAACCTGCCGCTTTATCATAAATCGCCGCTTTTCCCCGTAGCGCTCGCTGTTTCGCATAATTTATTTAGCGGTCCCGGACAGCCATTTGTGGTTTTGAATACAGATGCTGATCATGAACCGTCGCGAATTAGTATGAACATACATTTTTTCAAGGCTCAATTTTGGGCGGTTATCGTGCCGTTGGCTTCAAGCCTTTTGATGATTCTGCTGACTTTTTTCTTCGGGAGGTTTTTGTTTGGCTCCCGGGCCGCGCTGTATGCCATGCTCTTGATGGCGATTCATCCCATCGATATCGTGAATTCGTGCAAAATTCTCTCGGACGATTTTGTATCTTTTTTTGTGATTGCGTCGCTTTTTCTGTTTTTATTCTCGTATCGGAAAAAGAGTCTTTTTTATACTTTTCTGTCGGGCCTCATAGGAGGCTTTGCGGTTTTGGCCAAGCAAAGCGCGCTTTTGATCTTTCCGGCGGTTGCTCTATACTTGCTATTCACCGGCGACCACAAATGGTATTTGCCGAGGGCTTGGCTTGCTTTTTTTAGAAATAAGTATATTTGGTGCTATTTTCTTGCGGCAATTCTGATTTCAGGGCATTGGTTTCTGAGAGTGTACGGGGTATATGGCAACCCGGTTTATCAGCCGGATGCTAACCGGATCTTAAAAGAGGACTTGAGCGGCTGGTTTGGATTGCTTAGTCACCGGCCGCACGCGTTGATTCTATTCTTGTATAACCTCCCAATGCTTTGCCCTGCATTTGTTTTCGGTCATTTGACTTTTCAGTATTTTTTGAGGGAACTGTTGGCGAACGGTCCGGACAATAAAGTCCGTCACGCTCTTTTGTTTCTTTGGTTCTGGATTTTGCCCTTTGTTGTTTTTTTTGCATTTCGAATTGAGTCGCGGGAGGAGCGGTACCTGATTCCCATTTATCCGGCGCTGGCAATGCTTTCCGGTTACGGCGTTAGTGCTTTTCAGGAGAGGATATCCAAATATTTCTCGAAGCCAATTTTAGGTTGGATTTTTGTCATTGCCCTTTTAGTGCCCACCGTGGCTTGGTCCGTGCCGATCGGTTGTGAGACGGTTTTTAAACAGCGGTTTTTAATTTTGGAACCGATGAAGCTGGTCGATATTTTTTATAATACGGCTTTTCAGTTCATCGGGTGTGTGCCATGACCTTAAAAAAAATTGCGGTATTTCTCGTGTTGTTATTAATCCTGGTTTTTGCTTTTTGGATTCGGTCCAAGGCGTTTTGGCTGCCACATTGGCAGGGTGAACAAAAACATTATGTAGTGCTGGCAATGAAATTGGATAAAGTGGGTTTTGGCAGTGGCTATAATCTGCGGGGAACTGATCTGGGTAATTCTATTTTGCCCGAAAACCCGCCGATTGAATTGACTTATTGCAGGCCCGCCTTAGAAGCCCTGAAAGGGAATTTCGTTCAAACATTAAAAATGGCCGGCCACTCCTATTATGACGAACCGCTTTATTATAATCCGCCGCTTTTTCCGTATTTATTGATGGCGTCCCATAAACTATTCGCAAATCAGGCGCTGTTTTATGGGGTCTGCACCTCGAACCTCGGAGAGAAGGTTAGGTCGGTAAAGCCAAAAATCATTTTTCAAGCCCAATTCTGGGCCGTGATTGTGCCGCTCTGTTTTAATCTGGGTGTGATCATCATGACTTTTCTTTTCGGTGTTCGGTTCTTCAATGAAAAAATTGGGCTCTGGGCTTCTTTTCTGATGGCTGTCAATCCGGTAAGTATTTTTCTGGCGCATCGAGTTGGTCCCGAAGATATGCTTACTTTTTTTATGGCACTCTCCCTGTTTTTATACCTTATTTTTTTACAAAAGAAAAACTATTTGGGGATTGCGGCGGCGGGTTTTTCAGGAGCGTTGGCGATCTTAACCAAACAGACGGGAATTCTTCTTTTGGTCGTAATTTTGATTGTGACATATTTTGAAAAGAGCAGAGGAGGGAAAAAAATTTCCAATTGGATTCCTTCGGAATTCCTGGTATTTTTTTTGGTAGCATTGACGGTATCAGGTTTTTGGTTTGTGAAAGTCTGGCAGACTTTTGGAAATCCTTTTCATCAGCCGTTTTCTTTGTCTTTGGCGATGAAGCAGGATACGACAGGATGGTTTAACACTGTCAGCCACCGGCCGCCGCCTTTACTATTTTTTTCCTTCGGTGTTTTTTTTCTGATGCCAGTATTCTCATTCGCTTTATTGATGTTTCGGCGATTTTACCGTCAATGCACCGGGATTTTAACGCCACTTGACAATAGAGCGGCAAAGGTTGAGGCCGTATTTTGGATATGGATCTTAGTATTTTATTTTTATTTTGCGGAACCTTGGCATATTTTGGAGCTTAGCGCGAATCAGGAACATCAGTTTTTCTATATGGTTTATCCGGCGATCGGGGTTCTATCGGCGTTGGGCTTGGAATCTGCCAGGGCCCGGTGGAGTAAAATGATTAACAGTGATCTTGTCGCGGACTTGGCGGTCACAGGGCTTCTTTTTTTAAGCGGATGGTGGGGAATCTCTTTGGCGATGAAACCTCTTTTTCAAAATGTACTGGTTTTCTAAAGATGAAGAGCCTGAATGCGGCTAGGGCTTTATTCTTTTTAGGTTTGTCGGTAGCTTCGCCTGTTATCGCGGCAGACGACCAAGATTTAAAAAAAGCGGGGGCGCTTAACGCAGCGGCTGCCGAGAAGACGAAGCAGGGCGATTTGGACGGCGCGGAGCTCAATCTGCTTGCCGCGCTTGAGTACTCCGATAACAATCCTAAGGTCAAAAAAAATCTAGGGGTTGTGCATTACGAAAAAGGCATGCGCGCTATCGGCTTGATGAATTATTACGAAGCGGAAAGGTACCTTAAGTCTGCGCTGGCGATCGAACCTGGGAATGAGCGCTATGCTTCAGCGTTGTCAAATGCCTTCTTTGCCGAGGCAAACTTAAAAGTCAAAAGCGGCCAAAACGACGCAGGCCTGCTCCTGTATGAACAAGCGGTGCAAACGGATAAAACGAATATTCGGGCTCTGACCCAGGCTTCTTACTGTGCATGGACGATTCAAAAATTTGATCTGGCGCGGAAATATCTGAGTCAGGCAAAAGCCATCAATCCCAAAGATAAGAATGTGGAGCTTCTCGAGAAGAAAATTGCGGAATCAACTCCGGAAGCAGTGATGGGAAATGAGAACTCTGAACATTTTATCCTTTCAGCCGAACATGAGTTTATTGCTAAATTGGGTGGGCATAATATATTGACAGACCTGGAAGAGGCGTATAATGAAGTAAGCTATCAATTGAATTTTTTTCCGAAAAATAGAATTTCGGTTGTTTTCTATCGGGCCGGAGAATTCCACGAGCAGCTCCAACTGCCGCACAGGGTCAATGGTTATTTCGACGGCAAAGTGAGAATTTCCTATACCGCCGACATTGCATCGGTTGAATTGATGAAACCCATGATCCGGCATGAACTGACTCACGCATTTGTCAACGCGATGGAGAGAAAGCCAATTCCGCATTGGATAAGCGAGGGCCTTGCCCAGTGGATAGAGGGAAAAAAAATGGATACGAAAACAAGAGGCGTCCTGGTGATGAATCAAGTATTGAGGAGAGTACCGGATATAGAAAGGCTGGACC
>CAYTHV010000161.1:0-6649 GCA_964437685.1 uncultured Pirellulales bacterium | reverse complement strand
TTCCAACCCTCCAGAGAACCCCTCATTTTGCCTGCGGTATCTTCCATGACCGCCAGATAACCGGGCCGGGAAGTAATCTGTGCCGAAGGAGCCGTATCCCTCTCATACCAGACAATCGCAGATAAAACATGCTGGCCGGGTTTTATATCCAATGCTGACAGATCATAGGTATCGAAAAAATAACGGTCGAGGTTTCCCCGTTGCGGGCCGAGCCCAACAAAATGTCCATCCAGATAAAGCTTATATCGATTATCAGCGGAAATA
The DNA here is from genome assembly GCA_964437685.1 of uncultured Pirellulales bacterium. Lineage (GTDB taxonomy): Bacteria > Planctomycetota > Phycisphaerae > Sedimentisphaerales > Anaerohalosphaeraceae > Anaeroglomus. The sequence goes on along the minus strand of CAYTHV010000161.1, from coordinate 6,385 downwards.
TGCAGTCTGGCAGGCAAGACATCCCCGCTTGAAAACCAACTGCAAAACTGAACAACTTCAAAACTATCCCCAGAATCCTGTGTCCAGACCCAATTTCCAGGCCAGGCAAGAGCGTCAAACGGTGTATTATCTATCAATTTCAGCATAATTAATCAGAATCCTTCTCTTAATTATCAGACGTCCAGACCTATGGATTCAATGGTTTTCCCTTGCCAATTTTCAAGCCCATATTATAAAAAAAGGGGTCCACATAGGAAATATGCAGGCCCCTGTTCTGCTGCTGCAAAATTCGCATACTTACAGAAACATTAACCACGTTTTCTAATTATCATGCTCAGTCCGCCCAAACCCAGCAGAAGCATGGTTGCCGGTTCCGGCACGACATCGAATCGCACTTCACTCAACCCTGTCCACGAGGGATCGCCGTAATTACCGCCGTTAAATTGGCATGTCAAAACAATTTTTTTAATGCTGGCGCCGCCCAGATCAATCAGGTTATTACATACATAACCATTCGCACCGGGAGCCTGAGCAAAAGTAAGATAGGTATTGCCACCGCCAAGACGAGTCCAGGTCGTGCCATCGACGGAATAATCCACTGCGACAGATTCCCATCCGCGGCTGATATTCGGACCATTGTAATTCCAAACCCACATCGTGTTGACCTGCTGCGGTGTGCTGAATTCGAACTGGATCCAGCCCTCACCCTGAATTCCACTGGGAGAATAGTTTCTCTGGGGGGCATTGGGGACATCCCACAACCAACGGCCGTAAGCAATATTGCTGAGCCAGTTTTGACTATCCGTTCCATCTGAATTCAGCGTCAAATCCGGCTGTAATCCCACGCCGTCAATCAGACTGCTTGCATAAGCATACGGCAACCTCGAATCGGATGGCGTTACGGTAATCAGGCTCTGATCCACAAAAGCCGCCCACGACGTACAACTGACACATACCGTCAAAATTACAATTAAACTTTTTTTACTTAACATAATCACTTACCTCCAATCCAAAAAATAAATTTTAGTTAAAACACGTTTTTACAAATTTAAGTTCGTCAGTTATTCAATTCACGTAAATCCTATTTAACCCATAAGCTCGAAAACTCAGCCCCCACCTCCTTTCTTAAATTTTACTTGTTTTTTGCACAATTACAAATCCATCGGATTGTGCGTGTTTTGTCAATCCATTTCCCAGACCGGCTAAACACGCACCCGTTTTTGCTATTCAAAGTCTGTCGTAAAGCTCCACACACTGCCTTTCCAGACCGTGCCGCCGCTGACTTCATCGACACGCCAGTAATAGACCTCGCCCGGATTGAGATTGCCGACAGTATAACTGGAATGCTCGCGCGGATAATGACCGCGATAGATGCCGTTGCCGGACTGCAGCCAGTTTTCTGCTATTTTGGCAAAATCGGCAAAAGTCACCTTGCCATCATCAGTAATATCCGCCCAATACTGCGAGCTTACAGACGGAGAACTTAGCCATTGCTCGGCTAAAACCCGTATATCATTAATGTCAACACCGCCGCTTCCATTTATATCGCCCAATAGCAAAGTGGCATTTTGAACTGCTGTCTGGTCGGTGCCAAAGTACACATTATGCGAAATGGCGGTATCTCCGGGCAGCCAGCTCAATACGGCCGCGGGGAAAGCTACATCCCCACCGGCATTGGCCGGATTGGGAGTGTTGGCATACGAAGTCGGGATTCTGAAACGCACTTCGCTTAAGCCATGGTAGTCGTCATAGCCATAATTACCATCCACCAATGGAGCGGTAAGAACGACATACTTGACATTGACGCCGCCAAAATTGATCTTGATGTCACTGGCATAATCAGCCAGGCCCGAAGCTTCGGGGAAGACAAAATAGTCATTGGCGCCATCCATCAGGCGTATCCAGGACGTTCCATTCGAGGAATAATCAATATGTACTTTCTTAAGTCCGCGGCCGGTCTGCCCGGAAGCCGCAGGCGGGTTATAATTCCAAACCCACATCGTCTGAGGTTGATACACTTTACCAAACTCATAAGCAATCCAGACTGCACCCGTTGAGCCGCTCGGAGAAGGCGTCATTCCGCCATTGGTGTGGTACGTCGTCCAGAAATGGGTCGAGACAGTGTCGTGAGTAAGGCCTGCCGACAATCCCGAACCATCAATGGTTTTTGTCCCGGGCATATCCGCAATTTCACTGGAGACTTTCACAAGAATGTTATTGCCGTTAATCCAGCCATCCGTATCCGCCGATAACGTCCTGAAACTCCAGACCGAACCCGTCCAAATGGTTAATCCACCACTGCTGACCTCATCAATGCGCCAGTAGTATGTGGTACCCGGCGTCAACGCAGGAGCATAGGTTGTGCCGGATTGTCCCTGACTGACCAGAACGCCTTGCGGATTGGCACGAGTCGCAGTCGCTACCGCTGCCTGATTGGTACCAAAATAGACATCATGAGTCACAGCCTGTTCTCCCGCCGTCCAGCTTAACACGGCATTCGTGGCCGCAAAGGGATAAGCATCGGTTGGGCTTGGGGACTCCGCAACCAATCTGGGAATTTCAAAGCGTACCTCGCTCAAGCCATAATAATCATCGTCCATCCAGTAATGGCCATCGATCATCGGAGCCGTAAGAACCACACCATTGACATCCGCACCGCCGAAATCAATTTTGATCTCGCAGACATAATTATCAGTTCCGGGCGCTTCTGGGAAGATGAAATAATCATTTGCGCCATCCATCAGGCGTGTCCAAGTTGCGCCGTCGGAAGTATAATCAATATAAACTTTCTTGAATCCGCGTCCTGTGGGAGAACCTTCCGGATCATAAGTCGGATTATAGTTCCAAACCCACATTTTCTTGAGCTGATAGACTTTGCCGAATTCATACGCGATCCAGGCTGCGCCTGTAGATCCGCTTGGAGAGGGCACCATGCCGCCATTCGTATGATACGTCGTCCACAAATGTGTCGTATCAGTATCATGCAGAAGATCCGCGGATAATCCCGAACCGTCAATCGTCCGAACGCCGGGCATATCCACGATTTCACTGGACACTGCGACGAGAATGTTGCCGCCGTTAATCCAGCCGCCGCTGTCTGTCGAAAGCGTCTTAAAGCTCCAGACATCGCCATCCCAAATCATCAACCCATTGCTTTCAACTTCATCAATACGCCAGTAATAGGTTGTGCCGGCAGCCAAAACGCCGGCGGCATAGGTGGTTCCAGCCTGACCCTGGCTGACCAGAACGCCTTGGGGATTAGCCCTGGATGCGCTGGCGACCACAGCCGAATCCGTACCCAGATAAACATCATGGGTAGCCGCCGTCTGCCCTGCCGTCCAGCTCAGTGTCAAACCGGTTGCTGCAGCAAATGGATAGCTATCAACTGGATTTGGGGACTCGGCGATAGGATCAATCAAACCCAGGTCGGTACTGAAAAGCACTTCACTGAGACCGCCGTACTGAGGGTCGCCATAAATACCATCCGCAAACCGGACTGTCATGACGATTTTCTTTACCGTCAACCCACCAAAGTCAATTTTATTGTTGCATATATAGCCATCGGTGCCGGGAGCCTGATTAAATGTAAAATAGTAATCGGTTCCGCCCAAACGAGTCCACGTCGTCCCATCGACAGAATAGTCAATTGCCACATATTTCCAGCCCCGGTCGGTATTATTTGCGACATTGTGATTCCAGACCCAGATTTGGCTGATTGTTTGAGGTGTACTGAATTCAAATGCAGCCCAGCCATCTCCTTGAATGCCGCTGGGAGAAAGATTGGGTTGCGGTGCATTAGGTACATTCCACAGCCAGCGAGAATAATCAATGCGATAGGTCCAAAGGTCTTCAAAAGTTGGCGCAGTGGTATTCGCCTTATGCTTCAGATCGACCGTCAACCCTGAACCATCAATGATCTTGCTGGGCGGATTCCAATAAATAGCCCCGTCGCTGTCATCTGCAGTCGTCAGAGTTATTAAACTCGGAGCAACCCAGAAATTGGGATCCGGCAAAACCGCCAGCAACGCACTGCTGAAACACAACACAAAAAATAATGCAAAATACCATTTACTCAACATGATTTATACCTCCTGATCACGAAACAATAATTATTTTTAAACCACCCTAATTTTATGTCAATTGACTTTGTTGGGCCCCAGTAAATTCAAAAATCATCTCCCGATACTTTATTTATACTTACTCATCCACTCCGGCCACGATTGCGGATAATCATTTGTGTTATAATTGCGATGCCATTTTTGCTTCCACAACTCTTTAAGGCCAATGGATCTGACAGAAAAATCCAGGAAAACACCACTTGTCATTCCTTCATGGCGATCAATGCAAAATGTGTTGATAGTAGAACTATAATTAATATTATAGCCCCCCTTGTCTAAGGGCCTGTTATATGCTCCTCCATTTTTGCTATCGCTAATATTAGCGGTATAGGCACCACTAAATGCTGCGTCCAACATTAAAGGAATTTTGTCGGCACCGCTAACATCTGATCGTCTCCAGAAATTACTCCGGCTGTAACCATAAGGATTGATTGTTTCAGGAGTTGGATTAAGAACCCAAAGATTGACACCATAGCTGGAAAAAGCCATCTTACCAGTTCGATTGCCATTTTCAGAAAATTCAAAAGGTCCCCAGGCTTCAAATGTACCTCCAATATAACGCGTAGACTTCGGGTCATATTTTTTAGCCGCAGGACAAAACCACATTCCTTCCGCGGGAGCATATTTCCAAAGCTTGCTAACCCACCAGTCATCCAGCGTATCAACGCCAGCCGCCGTCATTCCACGGAAAAATTTGTTCTTATAGTCTTGTGAATACATCATCCAGGCCATACCCCACTGCTTCAGGTCAGACCGACAGATGATGGTTTGGGCTTTCTTTTTTGCCTTGCCCAGCGCCGGCATCAAAATAGACAATAGCAATGCGATTATTGAAATGACAACCAACAATTCAATTAGCGTGAATGCCTTTTTGCGGGTCACCGTCTTTTCTCCAATTAGAGTTCCATGTAATCCGTAAACATTTTCTACAACATAGATGATATAACATATACTAAGTCATGTCAATAGAAATTTTATTAAAATTCCATTTTTTCTATAATTGAAGACAACACGTGAACAATTCAAGTTTAAGAGTTCTTATAACTACACTTCTTTACATAGAAATATTGTGTAATTTTTGTTTCTATGAATTCTATACCTTTATTTAGATATAAAAATGCACATAAAGAGGACAAACCGGTAGGCGATTTCGACCGAACCGGACATTACCAGATTGAAAGACCAATCCTTTTACCCAAAAAACATAACTACTTGAAAAAAATAGTGTTACAACAGGATTCAAGAACGCCTTGCAGCAAACCTCGCATTTCTGTTTTGATGATCCAGTCCCCGTATGGTACTCATTTGGCGGACTGCGGGCGATCATTTTGGAATAACTCCAATCGACATTGGCCCATCTAAACCCCAGAACTCAAAACCGTACCTGTGGAATCAAGGAGTTTTAATTTTAACCACTTGGGAAATTACTTTAATTATACGATTTTTCTATTCGATTGTCCGATGCCTGTTTATAAATACTGAAACGAAAACACTTCATCTTGTATCTTTCTGAAACAGACATAGGGTCGTATTTCTGGCCATCATCAATGCAAATCTGATCTTTGCGGCAAGGAACACTAACCTTCACCTTACCGTTGGATTCTCCCCCTTTACTGTCTGTTGCGATAAACGTCAGCTCATAGATACGACCATTGCCTTTGGCTCTGTTTTCTGCTCTTAACAGAACTGTATCCCATCCAGTGATACACGCATCCGGTACATTTTTATCCCATTTTGAAAAGGCAACAGGTTCATCACTGGTAATCTCTGTAATGATAATCCTGACAGGATCGCCGTCGGGATCGGTTACGCCGCCGACAGTAATTTTTTCAAACTTGCCATTAACCGGCCACAACAACTTTTTACTCGGATATGCGCCGGAAATATCGGGAGGGCTATTGGGAATAAACGACAGAATTTCATATTTCTGCCCATCATCTTTGCATTTATAGGTATTTCCTTTTTTACTGTGAGGCACTTTGACCTGTACTTTGCCCGGCGTCAGCCCTCCCTTGCCATCTCCAGCCATAAAGTTGATTTCATAGACGCGGCCATTGCCTTTGCCGTTACGTTCCGCCTTGAGATACAATGCTCCGTCGTCGGATAGATAAGCATCGGCTTTATATTTATTTCTATCTTTCCAATTTTTTAAATTAATCTTATAGCAGCTACCCAATGATGAGGGTTCATCGCTGGTAACCGAGACAATCGCTATTTGGACGGCATCACCGTCAGGGTCTATGATGCCTTGGATGCTAATCTTCTTG
>CAYTHV010000160.1:0-6701 GCA_964437685.1 uncultured Pirellulales bacterium | reverse complement strand
AAACTGTACAGTACTTTTGATTGACGCTAACGGGAAATGCTATTGTCGCTGAACACAAAGGTATCCGTAGCCATCGTGTAACCCCCATCCGAGTCCACCGGAAACAACATAAGGTGTATTTTCATAAACATAATAATCGTAAGCAATAACATGCGCACAACATACCATTTTGATTTTATGTGCTTTTACGATATTTAAAAATTCTTTTTCATTGTTACTAAACCCCCATTCTGCCACCGGCGCATAATGTTTATTCAAGCTGGGAGGCATGTGCATTAATAATATCCGCACAGAATAGCTATCATCCTTCAATGCGTTCTCCAAAAAAACTAGATCTTCTGTTCGAGGTCCGTCCGTACCCAGGTGGCAATTAATGGCCACAAAAAGTGTGTTTCCAAATGCAAACTGGAAATTCTCAGGTCCATAGATATCATGGAAATTTTTCCATCCTTGATTATCATCCACATCATGATTGCCTATAATGTGGAGAATGGGTATTGTCGATTTTGAGACAATATCCAGATAGCTCTTGTGTCGTTCAATCGTCCCCGGCCCTGAAAAATCTCCAAGATTCAAAAAGAACGCAGGCTTCGGGTCCAATTGTTCCATCTGTTTCAAGAGCTGTGAGAAAATTCCGTCACCGGTCGGGTTTGGTGTAGCTCTACAGTCACCGCCGAAAACAAAAGTATATGGGTATCTCACCTCTGTTGATTCAATTTGCTTTATTGTTCTTGCATTTCTATTTGAAGGCAAGGTTTTGTCCGGTCCTGTGGCAATACTGGACGACGCATCAACACTGGCCTTGCAGTTGGAGGACAAGGATTCCAGGCTCAAGGCGACACTGGAACAAAACGCACTCTTAACAAATTCTCGCCGGCGCATATTAATTCTCCATTGATCTGACTAAAGTGACCCCTAAAACCAAGTAATTTTGACTTATTATTTTGCACAACAATTCCAAAATCAGGATTTTCCGTATTTTTAGAGTAGCCGTTTGGGGGTGTTATTGTGACTCAGGTCTACTCGCATTTCATTCCAGGTGTTATGATTAATCGGCAGATACTCTTTAAGATCAGTCGAACGGCCAATTATCTCGCGTGCCTGACTTAAAGAGTCTATTTGTTTTGCGGTCAGCGCCTGTACAACTACATTGCCCATTGATGTTGCCTCTACCGGACCGCAGATCACTTTACACCCCATAGCATCGGCAGCAAACTGACTCAATAGCTCATTTTGACATCCGCCGCCAACGATATGCATAACATTGATTTTCTCTTTTGTTATAGCTTCTATCTGATGCAGAACATCGCTGTACTTAAATGCCAGACTTTCCATGATTACCCTGATGATTTGCCCTTTATCGTGAATAGCCTTCTGGCCCGTCTTGATCAGGCAATCATTAATTTTATTCTCCATATTGCCGGGGGTAAAAAGATGATGGTCATCGGTGTCAATAATCGCGGCAAAAGGTTTCGCTTTTTGAGCCATTTTGATAATGTCGGTATGCTTGAATACTTCTCCATTTTCCTGCCACTGCCTGCAACACTCCTGAATCAGCCACATCCCCATCAAATCTTTCAACAGGCGAATTTTGCCACCTACGCCTATTTCGTTGGCAAAACCCTCTTCATAAGTCTCATCATTAATGGCAACCTTATCAATTTCGACTCCAATAAGGCTCCATGTTCCACTGGAAATATACGCCCAGCTATTGCCCTTTGATGGAACTGCCGCAACTGCAGAGGCCGTATCGTGAGAACCAACTGCAACAATAGGAATCGGTCCACAGCCCAATTCTGTGCATAATTGCTCCTTTAATACTCCTACGCGGGTTCCCGGATTAATAACATCTGGCATTAGTTCAATTGGAAGTTTCATTTTTTCAAAAATGCTTCTTGACCAATCTGATTTCCTTGCATTCAGAAATTGTGAAGTGCTCGCAATAGTGGACTCGCTGAATATGCTGCCACAAAGAAAATAAGCCACCAAGTCAGCAATAAAAAGCATCTTATGGCTCTTACACAAAACGTCAGGATCGGCATGGCTCATCGCAAGCAGTTGATAAAGGCTGTTGAGTTGAAGGAACTGAACGCCAGTCTCATCATATATTTCGCGTTTAGGCATAAGATCAAACGCTTTTTCCATCATTCCATCCGTTCTGCGGTCTCGATAGTGGTATGGATTTCCAAGAAGTCGTCCAGCTTTATCTATTAAACCGAAATCAACTCCCCAGCTATCTACTCCGATGGATTCGATGCCTGTGCTACATTTTTTTATTGCAGCGCCGATTCCTATTTTGATTTCTGAAAATATCTTTTGAAAGTTCCACTGCAGTGAACCTTCCTGTTCAATCGGTTCATTTGGGAAACGGTGGCATTCTTCAAGAGAAATCCGGCCGTCGTTGATATTGCCCAGCATGACTCTGCCGCTTGAAGCACCTAAATCGATTGCGATATAGTTTTTGGACTGTGACACAACTATTTTCTCCAAATTATAAACGAAGTCTGACAGATTGCCTCACGTCGAAGCAATTCCTAAAATGCCCAGTATTTGTTTAGGGTTGGGATTGGACGGCAGATTGGATAGCAGATGTTCATTTGCGGGGTTTAACAATCCGCCCAATCTTTCAAAAAAAGTGTTTTTATCGGCACGACTTTTAAAGGCTTGCTTAGCCCACTGGCTCATATATCCCAGGCTGGCCTGCCGCTGCATAGCTGAGTGAGCATAAATAATATGGCCTCCTTTTAGAAACACAGGTACCAATAGCGACAACTCTTTTGACTCAAAATCATCAACGAATGTCTGGCCGTAGTTATTCATCTCGGTGCCGGATACAATTGGCAATCCTATATTGTCAACGAACTCAATGATTTTATATAGGTTCTCCAACTTCTTTTTAGGATCTCGCGGCGTATAGACAGGATTGGGAATGACACTAAACGCCCTGACGCCGGAATTCATCGCAATTTCTAAAAGTTTTTCTTCTTCTTTTTCTCCTTCAGACATACCATCGTGCCAGCACAAAGTTGGAATACCACCGGCTTCAATGATGAACTTGTTGACCTGGGCCATAGTCGGAAATGAACCCTTGTCAGGCTGAACATACCCGGCACTTCCTTTTTTCATCGTTTTTTTGCGAATTTCACCCAGCAGCTTTGCCCCGCCCGGCACATCAAGGTCATTAGCAGAACAGCCAAGTTTTTGCGTCCAGAATTGAGTAAGCGTTTCTCTGTCCGTAAACATTTTTTCAGCTTTTAGGGCATAAGCTTGGCACAAGTGACGCTCAGTGGCATTGCCGTTTGGAGTTAGCGGTAAAACATCCTTGTCATAATCAATCACAAGCGGCTCAAGAAGTTTATTAACACGATGTGTAAGTTCAATGTTTCTTTGCTGTGAAGTTCTTTTTAATTCCTGCAAAAACTCACACAAATGACTGTCAACAGGCACTCGCGGAAACCCTATCCCGATGTGATATGCTATGCCGGGTTCCCCTGGCGAATTGATCTCTTTTGAGGCATATTCTGGAACGTAAACACGTGTCTCCATCCCGACACATGCCTTGATGTCTGTTAATCGCGCAGCATCCAAAAATTCGTCAAGCCCATCTAAAACATCAAAGTCGATAATTCCAGCAAAGGCAAGTTTATGTTTATATGCCAGCCATGCTGCCTTTGTGGGAGAATATCCGTATGCGTTGTAACCATAAAAGGTATGAATATGAAGATTAACATAGTTTCCGATATGACTTCGCTTCGCTTCGCCACATTGAGATTTAGAGGCTAATTGAGTCAATGCAGACTCACGTTGTTCGGGGTTAAAACTATCTAATTGCTGCTCAAGATACCACATGCCTAACGCTTCCCTCTGTTTTTCCCGATTGGCAGGATTGCCATATTACATCGTTTCAATTCGTTAATCCGCCTATATTCTTTTCTTCTTATCAAAGTCTTGCTCATCAGTTAATAATGCTTTCAGCATTGTTCTATCGGGCATCGGCTCACATGCCTGCTCTAAAGACATTCTATCGGACGGTGGCATAATTATACAACACTACTGCTATTATTTACCCTTTCTCTGACGGAGAGTCAATTCATTTTTCCTTTTCGCTTTTGTCAGCTAACCAGATCAGCGAAATCTATTGAACTCCACTTTGCATAGAAGCGATAATTGTATTTGATAATATCATTCATCGTCTCCTCCCAAGATCAGTACTGCAAATTGGATTGCGCAAAATTCAATAAATTTTGCGCGTTATTAACTGTTTTGGAGAAAGAGAATCTACTATGATGACATCGTAATCTTTCTCCTGAGCATGCACAGCAGGGTAGCAAAATAAAGAACTTAAGCATTGAGGTTTTGAAATGGAAGAAAGCAGGAAAAAAGTTGCCGGCATTGTTTTTGTTGTGATAGGGCTTTTCTTAGCTGCGGTCATAACCTTAAGGGTAATTTGTGGCGCCGTTTATGAAATGGATAATAAAGGAATTTGATAAGCTTGTTATGGATAATCAGAATCCACAACAAGCTCTTGTTTTTCCAGCCTTGCCGTGCAAGAAATGTGGAAGAAAGAGTCTCCACAAGGCATCCAAATGTGACAAGTGTGGAGACATCTTTTTAGAGGGTGCTTTGGGGAAGAATTATTACGGCGACAAATGTCCCAAATGTGGATATAGTTACACTGAAGAATTGAAGAAGTAATCCTAAGTGGTACCCCGTTGTTTTGCGCGAAATTATATGTTCTTTGCGCGTTATTGCATTGTTTTGAAAAAAGAAATTAGATAGAATGATTAAATAGGTGGATTTGGTAACTTTCTGCTTGTGGCAGAATGACAAGGAAAGGTAGGTAGGCTATGCGTAGTGCAGGTGTTCTTAAATCAACGAAAAAAGGCTTCACATTAATCGAACTGTTGGTCGTCATCTCAATAATTGCGCTGTTGTTGTCAATATTGATGCCATCCTTACAAAAAGTTAAGGATCAAGCGAGAACTATGGTGTGCCAAAGTAATCTTAAGCAGTTATCTTTGGGCTTCATGATGTATCTGCAGGGCAATAAAAATAAGGGGCCGGAATCGCCGGGGGGCTATTACGCAGATAATTATATACCATGGAGTGAACAAATCCTCTCTTATATGGGGGATGCGCAGTACGCCCTGAATCCTGAAAAGTACACTCAAAAAGTGATGTTCTGTCCTTCCACATTGCCGCCAATCTCCCAGGGCTATTGCGGAGGATTACCCAAAAATCGCTGGCGGTACGATATACAAAGTGCCGCTATGAAAGGACGTCAGGTTGAAGGCTCTTATGCGATGAATGCATGGGTAGGAGGTGGAAAATCTGACACTTATGGTTTTACGGCAGAGGAGTTATCTGCAAAATCTTTTAGAGTAAATATTTCAGGAAGCGCCGACATCCCCGTGTTCGGCGACGCCACTTTCTTTTATAGCTATCCGAGAGACACAGACAAGGCGCCAAGGAGGAATATAAGTTCAAGTTCTGTGATTGGTGATTTTTTTAATACCAGTAGCGGTAGCCTCAATACCATGCTTATGTATTATATCAACAGACATAGTATGAAAGTCAATTCCTCATTTGCAGATGGCCATGTTGGCTCAGTGCCTTTGACCGAACTCTGGAATCAAAAATGGCACAAGGGATTTAAAAAGATCGCCAATGTGCCAATTCCAGACAAGAAATAGTTTTAGTTTCTTAAAATTGTGGAGAAGTGATGAGTCATTACAAACAGTTTGCAGTGTGGGTGTTTATTTGGGCGGTATTTGCCAGTTCCGTCAGCGCAGCGGTTATTACCGCCACGGGAGCAGTTGCGTCAACCGAGTATGCCGCAGCGGCGACGGCCGCCAAAGTGATAGACGCCACGAGACTCAATGCTTCAAATCAGTTGCTCCCGGGGGAATGGTATAACAATTGGCTTTTTGACGCGTCAGGGAGTTTGACGAGTTATCAATGGATATATATCGATCTGGGCCAAAATTATAATCTGGATGAAATTCGCATCTGGAACTACTTTGATAAGTACACAACCGATGTCAGCGGACGCGGTTTGAAAGATTTCGATCTCTATGTTGCCGCAAGTGGCGCATCGCTGCCTGTAGGCGGGGTAGCACCTCCGGGCGGCGGCGTGATGACTCCATTTACAGTACCTAACGGATGGTCATACAAATTGGGTTCATTGGACAGTCCGGCGAAGGTGCTCACTAAAGCACCCCAAGCAACTGTTCCGATTGGCCCCACGGATACGTTTGTGGTTACAGGTACCAGTAATGTGCGCTATATCGGAATTGATGTGGGACCTGCTCTATGGAATGGCTCTCAATCCGGATCCATTGGCGGCATCGCCCAAATACAGGTTACTGGGCAGCTTGCAATGGGCAATGCATTTAATCCGGATCCATCCTATGCCGCAACGAATGTCGAGCGTAACAAGGTGTTGTCTTGGACTGCGCCGAACACATTTACACCAACCGGGTTTACAGTGTACCTTGACGTGACCCAAAGCAAGGTGGCAAATGGCAGCGGATGTGCGTACACCAGCACAAGCCAGCCTGGAACCACGTTTGATCCGGTTCCCGATCTACAGGCCAACACTACCTATTACTGGCGGGTAAAAAGTCTCGGTGATCCACTAAATCTTGCTGGCGATATATGGTCATTCCAAACCATGCCCCCGCAGGATGTCAACCAGATTG
>CAYTHV010000159.1:0-6734 GCA_964437685.1 uncultured Pirellulales bacterium | reverse complement strand
CATCAGCGCCTTGCCGTTTTCAGTTTTCGAAACAAAATATTCCACTTCGTAAAATTCCGACTCCGGCTGATCCGGACGAACTTTCTTGCGGCTGAACGTGCGGAAAATCAGTCGCGGCGTCGGCTCTGCCGCATCCTGCTCAATAAGCCCTTCAAAACGCATCGTCCTGCCGAAAGGCTGAACATTGACCAGATCGGCACGAATCTGTTCGGCGGCGATACGCAGTTCATCCACTGCCTCGCTGTGTTTATCGATGGCCCCTCGCGCCGCGGTCACACTGCGCAGTCCCGACAGAGCGACAATAGCGATAAACGCACCAAGCGATGAAGCGACCATCATCTCCAGCAGCGTAAAAGCCAATCGGTAGGTTCGGTTCTGTTTCATGTTATTGCGTCGCTCCGGATGTCGTACCCGTCGTGGAACCCGACGACGAACCTGTCGTCGCTGGAGTTGTTGAACTGGACGATGAACTGCCGCTGTCGGTTGGAACAATCTCCGATGCGGCACGCAGCCGGGTATCGCATTGAATCCGCCGTGTGGTATAATCAGAAACCCACTCAAGCGTCATTGACAGACTGTACAGATTTTCAATCTCCAGCGGCTCGACTTCGGCCTGCCATCGCCATTGCTGCCCGCTCTGCTGATCGTTAATGACCCCGGAGGCATTCGGATTATTCACCAGCGTCTGTACGCCTATCTGTTCAATTAAAACCATCTGGCGATCCAGAATATCCCATGCCTTTTCATATTCCTGATGCACACGCAGCGAGGAAAGGCTCTTGGCGCCGAGGGTACAGACCGTAACCGTCGCCGTCGCCAGCAATCCTGCCGCCACCAGCGTCTCAATCAGGCTAAACCCTTGATGATGACTTTTTCTCATTCAATCTCATCCAAATCAACTCGCCCGGTCTGAATCTGGCCGACGGCGTCCATTTGCAGCTTCGCCCTGCCGGTTTGCGTAACCAGCACGGTAGCATGATGCAGCCCGTCGCCAAGCTGGATGGCACACGCCTGCGCCGTCCCATCAGGATAAAACGTACACTCGGCGGTCATTTCATCGCCGCCATCGACAACAAACCGCTCTACACACAGTCGGTTGTCCAATACAATAGGACGAAAATAGGTGTTCCTGACCTGCGGCATAACCATCTCGGATGCCTCTAAGGTACTGCTGGACACAACCCTACTGCTTTGGTTCTCCGAAGGCTCTTCCGGCTGCATCACATCCAGTACAATCTGCCGCTGTGTTTCATCTAATTTCAGCACGATGGGATATTGCTTTTCAATCGCCGCGACACGGGCATACTTCGCCGCAAGATACAACTGTCGGCTCTGGTTGATCAAAACCGTCTGCGTTCCCATCCTGGCATAGCGCAGCAGCGTTGCCGTAGCCAGCAAACCGATCAATGCCGCCACCGCCAGCAATTCAATCAGCGTAAAACCAGATTTTTTACGTCTATTAACCACGTTTCTTTACTCTGCTATAATCATTGCAAACAGGAAATTAACACATAGTAAAAACAGTTTTTTTTAAAAGACCCCGGAGGGGTCGTAATATAATAGCCGGGGGTGTAAACCCCCGGAAAAAGGATTTCCTGAGTTCTTAAGCCCCGGCGGGGCGGCACAAAATATTCGCTTTTCTACAAGCACAAATTAACACTGCAACACTGAAATCAACTATTCCAAACTACAAACTAATCATTATAAATGTCCGCATTATCCCCTTCGCCATCCGGCTGACCATCGGCGCCATAAGAATAGATATCGTATGAATTGGGATTAACCATACCCTGCTGCAAATAAATATAGGGGCGATCCCATGGGTCCACCAAATCGCTTTTCTTCAGATATGGCCCATCCCAGCGTCCCTGAACATCCGCCGGTGCAAGGATCAAAGCTTCCAGCCCTTCTGTATCCGCAGGCAGCCTTCCGCAGGAATACTCAAATCGCGCCAAAGCGCCTTCGATAATGGCAATCTTGCCTTTGGCAATGTCGTGCTTGGCTTTGCCTAATCCCTTAAATGCCCGCGGCACCACAAACACCGCCAGCAAAGCGATAATCGTCGCTACCGCCAATAGTTCAATAATTGTAAAACCTCGTTTGTCTCGTCTCATACAGTCAATTCCTTTATTTTTGATTTCACTTTTTCCATCTAAACAGATTGTTCCAGTTTCCCACAGCCATCTGCCATTTGGTGTCTTCTCCATCGATTGAACACATAAATACCAGCAACCAGAATCACCGCAAGGATCACTCCATAGACAGACAACAGAAATTCTCTAATTTTCATCAGCGTTATTATCGGTACAGGCAAAGTTGTGTCACCGGATACAATCGCATCGATTATTTGTGGCAATACCCATAATAGCCCAATAAACACCGCCAACAAAGCAATAATCGTCGCTACCGCCAATAGTTCAATAATTGTAAAACCTCGTTTGTCTCGTCTCATACCATTATTCCTTTTATTTCTATTTTACCTTTTAATGCTCTTTACTCTCCCCCTTTTCAAGGGGGAGAGCCGCGGCGAGGGGGTCTTATATCTCCATACCGCAGGTATTCCTCTTTCAATCTACAATTTACAATCTACAATTTTATATTTCTACAACGCTGACGACAAATCCATTGCCAATATCGGCAGCAGTGTCGCGGCGATAATAAATCCAATCACCACGGCAAGCCCCAGGATCATCAGCGTCGGCAGCAGCGACACAAACCGCACCATCGCCGAATCCGCCTGTTCGTCAAAGGTGTCCGCCGCCTGCAAAAGCAGTTCGTCAAGCCGTCCTGTCTGTTCGCCGATCGAAACAATCTGCACAAGCAGTTTATCAAACAGTCCTGACCTGCCCAGCGGCTCGGCCACCGGATGCCCTGTTTTTACCTCGGCGGCAACTTTATCAATTTCCCGCCCCAGCGCTTCATTGCCGAGTGTATCGCGTACCACCGAAAGCCCTTCGACAATGGTAATGCCGCTTTTGCACAGCGACCCCAGCGTCCTTGCAAAACGTCCCCCCGCCAGCGTCAGCAGGACCTTGCCGACCATCGGCATCTTCAGTTTAAAACCATCCCAGGCCAGCCTGCCTTCCGGCGTTTCCTTCCATCGGTTGAATGCATAAATGCCGACAAGCAGAATAGCCGCAAGAAGCCATCCATAGGCGGATGACAGAAAACCGCTGACTCCCAACAGTATTTTAGTCGGTCCCGGCAACGTCGCCTTGTCGGCCCCAATTGTGCCGATAATTTTAGGCAGTACCCAGACCAGCATAATGATTATCGATATCAGCCCCACCGCAAGCACGACTATCGGATACGCCGCCGCGTTTTTGATATTCGATTTTATTTTTTCCTCACGATTGAGCAATCGCACAAGCTGATCAAATGTCTGGTCAAGGATACCGCCGGTCTCGCCGACACGCACCATTGACACATACAATTGCCCGAAAATACGAGGATGCTTTTCCATCGCTTCGGACAGGGATTTGCCGGTGCTGACATCTTTGCCAAGTTCCTCCAGTAATGCGATAATCGATGGCTTGCTTTGCTGTTCACGAATAATCTGTAATGCCTCTAAAACCGGCAGCCCTGCTTTCAGCGCCGTAGATAACTGCACTGAAACAGCCAGGGTATCTCTGCTGGAAACGCGAATGCGTTTGTTGTCGGTTATAGCGCCGATAGCCGTACGGACATTGGAACTCTGTGTCTCAAAGAGGTCCAGTGCAAACTGTCCCTTTTGCGTAAGCAGCCCAATCGCCGCCTTGCGGTCAGCCGCTTCAATAACACCCTTCAGCGACTTGCCCGCTTTATCAATTGCTTTGTATTCAAATAACGACAATTCCCTGTCTCTCTCTAATTCTTCTTCATTTTCAAAAGCTCTCCCCCTGCCAAGGGGGAGTACCGCGTAGCGGGGAGGGGGTATCAATTCCTCACTTTTGCCTTATCGCTAATCGTCAATCTTCTTCTATTCCCTGCGTAACGCGCAGCACTTCTTCCGGCGTTGTCATCCCGGCCAGTATTTTCTCAATCCCGTCATGCCGCATATTATGATAATCCGCCGGCGCCGCCGCCATAATCTGTTCAGTCGTCGGACGCTCCGCGATCAGCTTGCGAAGCCCTTCGGTAATCCGCAAAAATTCAAATATCCCGTTACGCCCGCGCATCCCCGTCTGATTGCAGTCATCGCACCCTGTACCGTGATACAGTGATGCCTCTGGCGAAATATGAATGGAATTATTCAGACTTGCAAGGATTATGTCGTCAGGCTTGTAGGGCTTTTTGCAGGATGGGCAAATCTTTCGCACCAGCCGCTGAGCCAATACGCCCTCCAGAGAACTGGCCAGCAGGAATGGCTCCACCCCAATATCAATCAAGCGTGTCACCGCACCGGCGGCATTGTTGGTGTGCAGTGTCGATAAAACCAGGTGCCCCGTCAGAGCGGCGCGAATTGCGATTTCTGCCGTCTCTTTATCGCGGATTTCGCCGACCATGATCACATTGGGGTCTTGCCGCAGAATATGCCTTAATCCCCTGCCGAACGTCAGTCCGCGGCGCGGATTAATCGGCATTTGCACAACACCTTCAAGCTGATACTCAACCGGGTCTTCAACCGTAATAATTTTCAAAGACGGATCATAGATATGATTCAGCGCAGCATACAGTGTCGTTGTCTTGCCGCTGCCGGTCGGCCCCGTAACCAGGATAATCCCGTGCGATTTACTCAGCGCCTGAGTAAATCCGGTCAGCGACCCCGGCCCCATTCCCAGGTCTTCCATCGCAATCAACGCCGCGCTGCGATCCAGAATACGCATCACCACCGCTTCCCCCCAGACCGACGGCACCGTTGAAACGCGCAGGTCAATCTTGCCGCGGCTGGTCGAAAACTCAATATGCCCATCCTGTGGGATATACCGTTCCGCGATATTCATCGCCGCCATAATCTTGATGCGCGAAATAATCGCAGCCTGCAGCCGCTTGGGCGACGTGGATTTTTCAATCAGAATACCATCAATGCGATACTTGATTCGCACATGATTCTCAAACGGCTCAATATGCACATCGCTGGCGCGGGACTCAATCGCCTCCAGCAGGATTAAATTCACCAGGTTGACCAGCGACGGCTCGCGCGCCAATTCATGCAGACGCGAAGCGCTGAGCTGGCCGTTTGAATCCTGATCGACTGTCTCTTCATTGGATGACAGATTCCGCACCATCCGCGCGACATTGCTGCCATAATAATGCCCGATGGCTTTTTCCAGCTCCGATGGCCGACAGTAACACCGGCGAATCGATAGCCCCGTAATCATCCTCAAATTGCTCAGCGCAAAATGATCAAACGGGTCCGACATCGCCAGTGTTAGCCGTCCATTTTCTCGCCCTACCGGAAGAACATTGTATTGGCTGGCCGCCTCAGCCGGCACCAGCGACAAAATCTCCTGCGGAATCGCCACGCCGTCCAGTTCCACCTTTTCAACCCCGGCCTGTTCGGCCAGAAACTCATTCAACTGACGCGGATTCAGCCCCGCCGTTTCGAGCAATATCTGCCCCAGCTTTCGCCGGTTGGTCTTCTGAATCGCCAGCGCATCCGTCAACTGCTGCGGACTGATCAATCCCTTACTGCAAAGCAACTCTCCAAGTTTTGAACGCATTGAACCCTTTGCCTCTGATATCTCTTCGCTCTTTTCACCTAACAGCACATTTTATCTAAGCTTATACACGATTGGCACCGTATCTATTCTTAGACGGATACCATAGAGATATTGTTTCATCATTTTTCAGAACTGAGAAAAAATCTTTTACCGGACATATTGAGTGCAGAATAAAGCCAAGGAAAGATGGGAAAGCTGATTTGAAAACCCAACAAGGTCTTTAGGAAGATAGCGAAGAATCAACCGAGTTAATTGCTAATGCCTGACTGTTTTGGACGGCCATGCGAAGCGTTGGAGCAAGCGAAGAAACCATGGACAGCTCGTTTGTTTGAAACAAATTCTCAATATGTCGGTAAAGCAGGATAAATCCGACCCCTTTTCCAAGTCGTCCTAAGGGAATTGCCGCGATGGTGACATGCTTTAAAGACGCCGGGGTTGCCTGCAAGCCCATTTCGAGCAGTTTTTCAAGGGTGCAAATGTGGTTGCATCGGCTGATTTCCTGCACCAGCGGATAGGTAAACCAAGTCTCAAATGTCCCCTTTTCGACAAAAAATGTACCCTCTGGCTCCGAAAAATGGATATCAAACCCTTTCGGCTCGATCAAAAAAATGGCCGTTCCGGTGTCGGAAAGATGCTTTTTTATAAATAAAGCCGATTTATCCAGAATTATGGCAGAGTCGGACACCCCCAATAAATGCTCCTGAAACTGGACCAATGTGGACAAAGAAGATATTTTTTCAACAAATTCGGCATGGGCCCCAACGATATCACGACATAAAATATCGACCTTTTTAGTCTGTCGTTCCTGTTGCAGCCGCAAATTTCGGATGACCCGCAACGCTCTTTGATTATTTCTTTGTCCCAAAGCCAGCTCTTTCGATAGAGTTTCAAGATTACCTGCTCTTTGTATTTCGGCTCAAAGACAAAAACGCTTAACTTGAAGCCAAGATAATCTTGAAACTCTATCAAAACGGATACCGGCTATCCCAAATACACTGTCGCCCCCCGCTCAATGGGTTTAATCTGGGAAACCTTCTCTTTTACATCTTCTTTAAAAATCGCAAATCCGGGGTCAATTTCAATCACGCAATC
>CAYTHV010000158.1:0-6934 GCA_964437685.1 uncultured Pirellulales bacterium | reverse complement strand
CTGCCTTCACGGCATTTTGTCAGCTTTTCACAGAAGATTATTTATCTCGGCGGCGGCATTAGTGCGGTCTGGCCTAATTTTGGGATGGTAGGTGCAATCGGCCTTGGGTTCTTTATGTACAGCCTGGCACTTTTCCGCAAATCAATCGCGGTGACGAAGTAGGTCGCCTGTCGCTTTAATCGGCACAGACTTCGGCTATTTTCCCAGCCAGTCGCTTTAGTACAACAAATTGCAGAATCATGGCACCTGTTATCATGACTATCTGTACCATTGGGAATGCGACAAAACCAAACCTGTCTGCCAGCATGCCGACGATAACCGGTCCCGCTACGCCGCAGACACCCACGACCATTTCATTAATCGCTACATACCTTGCACTGCGATGCGGGTGTACCAGGGAATGAAACACCAGCCCAAAGAAAAATGAGCCTGAAAACACGCCGTAACAGGCAACCGAAGCGTATAGACAAAACATCCGCAAAGGCACGGTCAACACTTCGATTCCGTCAATCGCCGGCAGGAGTGACAAGCCAAAACATACCAGGCTGACCAACCCGAATACTGCAAAACCTAATGCTGGCATGGGGCGATACATCCACATCCTGCTCCGCAACAAGCTTAATCCCACCAATGCCTGCATAACATAAAGCAACGCTGTGATTGAACCGATCTGCGACTTCGGTATCGCAAAGGACACGCCAATAGACGGCAATAAGGCTAAGAACGAATAAATACCGAAGCATCCAACCCCACAAACCGCCCATCCCAACCAGGCCAAGTCTGGCAAATTGTGATAGTTTACATCTTCTACATTGCGGCCTGGCTGAATAAAAGCCGACTGACTCGGTATAACCGTCTCGCTATGATGATGTTTCGCATGATGTTTCAGCAGTTGTACGCCTAAGGCGGTCAGCAAACCCAACAGACCCGTAAAAGCAAAACACCACTGCCAACCCAACCACTGATAGATAAAACCCGCGATAAAAGGCCCGCTGGCAAAGCCCAAGCTCCACGCGAAGGTGTACATTGCCACTGACCGCACGACCCCTTGATGCTGGTCTGACTCGACTGCTTTCATGAACACCTGAAACGGCAGAAAAAACAACGCCGAGGCCACAGCCAGAGCTGCCATAGCAGTATATATCGCCCAGATATTATCAATAAGCACAAATGCCCCAGCTATGGCAGTAAATAGCAAATTTGCAATAATCATCATCACCGCCGCGTTTCGTGATGTAACCAGGCGGGCAAGTACCTGATTGCTTGCGATGTACACCATCGCCCAGGCGGCGAATACGATAGCAACTTCCGTCCTGCTTCGGCCAGCATCGGCAAGGCGATTGCTGCATACGAACATAGTCGCTGCGATTATCACATCAGCTACCGCCGGGAACAGATAAATCAAAAATCGAGTCATAACAATCTTTCTAACACAAATTTCAACCAAAAAGGCCTTGTATACCTGTGTTTAAGTATTCCTACATACCTGTTATATGAATAATCCTCTTATTCTTCCCGGCGTGTGCCAGTTCGATACGCACCATCTCCAGCCCCGTTAGTGCAGGCATAACCTTATCCGCCCATTCAATCAGGACAATCGCGTCCGGGCGGCACAAATCCTCAAATCCCAGTAATTCAAATTCCCGAACGGAATTAAGCCGATATGCGTCAATATGATACAATGTCAGTTCCCCGTCCTGCGCCTCATATTCATTGACCAGCACAAATGTAGGACTGCATACCTTCGTGGGATCTGGCGCCCCAAGCCCCTGCGCAATACCCTTAATCAGGTGCGTCTTGCCGCTGCCGAGATTGCCAATCAGGGCGACAATCTGACCGCCATGCAGCCCCGCCGCCAGCTTTTTCCCCAACTCAACAGTTTCCTGAGCCGATTCGGTTATAATCTCAATTAAATCCATATTCTTGGTTTCTTATTTTTTGCCACAGAGTTCACAGAGAACCACAGAGGTATATTTCTTTTTTTGTCATTCCCGCGTAGGCGGGAATCCATTTTTTCTGACTTCTGACTCCAGACTTCTGTCTTCTATTTTTTCACTTTTAAATTCCTGTATTCCTACATTCCTATATTCTTGATTCTCACAGATGATCAAATCCCTTTGGCTCAACCGGCACAACATTTCCGTCGGACATTTTTATTTCCATCCGCCCTGTATCTGTTACAACGCCGACACGATAAATCCCGCTCCCTTGTAGGGCGGGCTCTGCCCACGCTGTTTTTGCATTATTCAACTTTGACCATTCTTCCGGCGACACCGTAAACAACAGCTCAAAATCCTCCCCATCATTCATCGCCGCCGCCAGGGGGTTGGCCAATTGGCGTGCTGCATCGGAGATTGGAATCGCCGCTGCATCCAGCATTGCGCCAACCTTGCTCTGCGTGCAAATTCGGTTTAAATCCGTACTTAATCCATCCGATAAATCCATCATTGCGTGAATACGTGCGACTTTTGTCATTTCCAATGCCAGCCGTACTCGCGGCGTAAAGGACAAATGCTTTCCCGCCAGCGACCCGCCCAATGGCCCCGAAACACAGATATAATCCCCCGGCTTTGCTCCATTTCGCCGCACCGGCAGATGGTATCCGCTTGGCTTACTGAGAATTGTCACATTAACAGCAAACTTTCCTGTTGTCTCTTTCCACGCCGTAATGTCCCCGCCGACTAATTCGCAATCAAACATACGCCCGGCCCGTGTCAGCCCGACATAAAACTCTTTAAGCTCCGCCTGCCCAAAGCCTTTGGGCAGGCCAACAGCACACACCGCACACAACGGGATCGTCGCCATCGCCGCACAGTCCGATAAACTGGCTGCCATCGACTTATACCCAACCTGTTCGAGTGATGCCGTCCGCAGGTCAAAATGCACCCCATCCAGCAGCATATCGGTCGTAATTAAAACCGACGCCCCGCCATCCAGCGCCATTTGAGCCATATCATCGCCGATACCAATCGGAAACCGAGCCGGATCAATCTTCGACTGCGCCGCAAACCAGGATGTAATATTGTCTTCTTTCATAAGATTAGGTATACAGGTATGCAAGTATACAGGTATACTTATTTTTTGAGCTTCTCCTGCCAATGCTTCACCTGCAATTTCGCCGAAGCAATCCCGCCGGAACCTTCTGACTGATAACTCGCGCACACACCCGCTGGATTGAGCGTCTGATAGACATCATTATCAATCTTATCGCAGGCCGACTTAAATTGCTCTAAGTTCAAATCCGCCAGCTTTTCTTTGTTCTCTTTCTCACACTGTGCCACCAGCCCGCCGACAATACCGTGCGCCTGTCGGAATGGGACACCCTTTCGCACAAGATATTCCGCCAGCGCCGTCGCATCCAAAAACCCTCGATCCAGCCCTGCGGCAATTTTGTCTATATTAAACGTCGTATGTGACACAATCGCTTCGGCCATTCGCAAACACTGGTCGGCCACATCCGCCGCCTTAAACACGTGCAGTTTATCTTCCTGCAAATCCCGATTGTATGTCGAAGGCTGCGCCTTCATAATCGTCAGCATCGCCATCAGCGCCCCATAGACCGAGCCGGTCTTGCCCCGCATCAGCTCCAGCATATCCGGATTGCGTTTCTGCGGCATCATGCTCGAACTGGTACAGTACGCATCATCGGTTCGAATAAATGAAAACTCAGCCGTTGTATAAAGGATCCAATCCTCCGCCAGCCGCGACAGATGGGTCGAAATCAGCGAGCAGCAGAAAATGAACTCCGCACAGAAATCCCGATCCGCCACCGCGTCAATACTGTTATGCGTAATATCCGCAAAACCCAAATCCTTAGCCGTCTGCTGCCGATCCAGCGGCAGCGTCGAACCCGCTACCGCGCCGCTGCCCAGCGGACAGACATTGAGCCGCTTGCGGCAGTCGGCCAGCCGCGAGTAATCCCGCGCTAATTGCTCGACAAAGCTGAGCAGATACGCCGCGATGCTCACCGGCTGCGCCCGCTGCAAATGCGTATAAGCCGGCATAATCGCATCCGTGTATTTTTCCGCCTGTTTGACGAATGCCTTTTGTAACTGGACAATACAGACCTGCAATCGCTCAATCTCATCCCGCATCCACAGCCGAATATCGGTTGCCACCTGGTCATTTCGGCTGCGCCCGGTATGCAGTTTCCGCCCCGCGTCGCCGGTCTTTTTAATCAGTGCCGACTCGACGGCCATGTGGATATCCTCTTGCGTCTTATCGAACACAAACTTGCCCGCGGCGATCTGTTCGGAAATCTCGATAAGCCCCTGCTGAATCTGCTCGAATTCGTCTTTAGTGATGATCTTTTTGGCCACCAGCATCCGCGCGTGCGCAATTGACCCGACGATATCATATTGATACAGCCGCCGGTCATACGACAGTGACTCCACAAAATCCACCGCCAACTCATCCACCGATCCGCTCAGACGCTTTTCCCAGCTTTTATCCTGCTTCGTCATATCCAATCCTTTTTCAATCATCTATTGACAATCGTCATTTATTAATTCTTTACCGCTGCCCGTTCCTCTTTCGGTCTTGTTTTCCATCGCCGATGCAGCCACCAGTACTGAGCGGGGTCTTTGCGGATAAAGTCCTCAATCGCCCGGGTGTACTCCTGCGTGACCCACTTGAGCGGGTCGGGCTTATCCGCCCATTCGTGCGGGTAAATAATCCGCGCCGGCTCCATCTCAAAAAAGAACTGCTTATACCGTTGCCGACATCCGCCAATCACAATCGGCAGATTATAATGCATCGCCAGCAGGCCAATGCTCTTGTATGTACTGGCCTTGCGTCCGAAAAAATCCACAAATACACCTTTCCGCCCGGCATCCTGATCGGCGATAAAGCACAGCGTCGCCCCATCGGAAGCAAGCTGATCCATCATTTCGGCGGCACCTTTTTTGTCGACGATCTTTTGCCCCTTACTTTCGCGGACACCCATCAGCCAGCGGTTGATAAACCGGTTATCCAGCGGGCGGGCAATGCTGTAAATCTTCAGCCCGTACAGGCTCATCAGGTAGCCGATCACCTCGAAATTGCCATAGTGGCCAGTAACCATAATAAGCCCTTTTTCCTCTTTCATCAGCCATTTTATCCGCTCGATGGAGCTGAAGCTGAACATCGTCTGCCAGCCGTCCAACTTGACCAGCCGGGTGGTGAACAGCACATCCATCGCCATCATCGCAAGATGCTCAAATGACCGCATCCCCGTCGCGTTCAGCCACGTCTCGTCTTTATCTGGGAAGCTGGCACGCAAATTCTCCAAAGCCCGCAGCCTGCCGCGGTGGTAGTGCTTCCATAGCAGCCGACCCAGCAGGCACGCCGTCCACAAATTCGCCTCAATCGGGAAACAATGCAAAAATGCTGTCAGCCCCCGTATCAGCACATACAGCAGGTAGTCGGCAATCACATTGCCTTTCTTCTTTTTCTTTTTTTCGTTCGCCATAGGTCGAGGATTATACTCCCAAAAACCGGATAACACAATCCACAATTTCAATGCCCCGCAAAATGGGATTGGGTTCGTTTTTTCGATTGTATATTTGAAATTGCATATTGTAGATTGGCGGAGTCGGAAAATTGGGTTCGTTTTGGCGGACAAATGTCCGCGTTTCTGTCGCGGGAACACACGCCGCATCGCAATAATCCATTCCGCGAGTAACAAGATTGGGTTCGTTTTTAATTTTAAATTGTAAAATGTAGATTGCAAAATGGTCGAATTGGGTTTGTTTTGTATTCTTGTATTCCTGTATTCTTGCATTCCGGTATTCCTCCTTTTTATATCCTGTTTTCCTTCTTCTCCTTCGGCGGGATTTCTCTCCCGCACCCTGATTTTGCATACGAACGAAATGCGAACATGTTCAATAAAAAAATAAAAATGTAAATGTGAAATTAAGGAGACATAAAAGGCGTAATTCGGGAGAAATTGGACAGAAAGAAGCCTATAATCAAAAGTCAGAATTCTATAGCGAATAAATTTGGCGACAATACAGGTTGACTTATTGCTGGAAATGTTTTAAAATAGCTCATACTACTCCGACTATTGACTTTGACGGATGGAGAAGAGTTATGCGATTATTTGTAAGTCTTGGCGGCAGCTCGATTAATGAAATTCGTTTTGATCGGGGGCCCATTTATATCGGCCGACAGGCGGGCAGTCAGGTCTTTTTGCCGGATCAGGCAGTCTCCCGGCAGCACGCCGTCATTTATACTACCCGCGACGGGTCATGGGTTATCGAAGACCTCGGCTCATCCAATAAGACCTATCTGAACGATAAAGCGGTTCACAAAAACGAACTGAAGCATAACGACATCATCCGAATCGCTGATTTTACCATTCAGATCAACCTTGAAGTCGAAGACAACGACATCAATAAAGCTACCATACTGGAAGATACCGTCGTCGGGGAGCAAATCCGCAAAGACCTGCATACCGTCGAACGCAACCTTGAGTCCATTGACGCCCCGCCGATTAAATTCCCGGCAAAACGAATTAAGCAGCTTTGTCAGGCGATGGAAAAAATCAGCACGGCCCAGAATCTCAATCAGCTCCATGCTATTTTGGGCGATTTGCTGTTAGGGCAATTTCGCGGACTGAATATCTGGATCGGTCTGCGTAAGGATCCTTCGGGGACGATGGATATTCAGGGCGGCAGGAAACTTAATACCGAAGTTCTTCAGCGGGTGGATTTGGCGCTGCCGGAAAGCCTGACGGAAGTTCAGGAAAAGAAATTACCGCTTTTGATTCACCAGATGCCGCGTCAAATTACCAATCGCGGTATCCGTTCGGTTATCGTCTCGCCGATTCTGCACGAGGGAAAAGACCACGGCGTCATCTATCTCGAAAACGCCATCGAACACAGCCACTACAGCCTTTCCGACCTGGATTACCTTCTTCTAATCGCGATCTTTGTCGGGTGTTATATTTCCAGGA
>CAYTHV010000157.1:0-7186 GCA_964437685.1 uncultured Pirellulales bacterium | reverse complement strand
CTAACACTATCGTGCTATCGGCCGGAAAAATAAAAAAATTCTTCTCCTTGCCCTGCAATGACTTACGCATTTTGACCCCCTTGAAAATTTGGAATTTTCAAATCAAAACCCCATTCATCTTATCCATGCTCAAACACCGTAAATCAAAAGGCAAGAAGCCTTGCGGACTGAGAGGGTGGCGCGACGCAGGATGCATCGCCTATATTTGAGCGAGACTCTTACCGAGCAACTAACCGGGTGGACCTGCGGGATTTTAGATAACGAAAAGAGTTTTCTACAGAGCCAAACAAAACCGGTTAATCTGGTGTAAAAATTTATCGCAATTGACAGACTGCGGCGGGGGTGATAATATGCGGATATTGATGGAAATGAATTAGACCTTTATAGCAGAAAGGATTTGGATATGTCAGGCAATTTGGTAGAATTGACGGATGATACATTTGATGCGACCATTAACGGCGACAAACCTGTATTGGTAGACTTTTGGGCTCCGTGGTGTGGGCCATGCAAGATGTTAGGCCCGGTGATTGAGCAAATTGCCAATGAATACACCGGCAAAGCCGTGATTTGCAAGATGAATACGGATGATCAGCGTCAGGCGGCGATCCAGTTCTCCATCAGCGCCATTCCGACGGTGATTCTGTTCAAGGACGGCCAGATGCTCAAAAAATGGGTTGGGCTAACCCAGAAAAATGTGCTGACAGCGGCGATTGATGAAGCAATGTAAAGTGAAATTTAATAAAAAGACTTCTGGTGTCAGATATTTTAAAAAGGACGCCAGAAGTCTTTTTTGTTATATTTTCAAGGATCATCGTTGACGCGAAGTCAAAGTTTGGTTATCATTTTCCCCCTTATATGCAGACATATGAACAGTATTAAAAGACAGTCAAATCTTACGACTAGACAGTCAAATCTTACGACTATTTTTTATTGCGGTTTTAAAGCATATCTTCACTTAACTTAAAATGAGTAAACTATGGAATTAGTATTATTTTTGATCGTATTTCCATTAGTATTATCTCTGGTTATGCCTGTTTTAAAAAACCAGACGATAAGAAATATGGCGGTTATGGCAGGCATGCTTGGCGTATTGGCCGGAGCGGTTGCATTGCTGGTGGTGAATTTCCATCAGGATGTCCGGTATTATCCTTTTGAATCCGTCATAATCGACAAGGCGATGCTGTTGCTGGAAATCGTGGTTGGAGGTTATCTTTTTTACCAGGGTTTTCGAGCTAAACGCCCGGCGATTGCTGCACTGGTTTTGGCCCAGGTGCTGCTGATGGTTGTTTTTGAATTGGCCTATGGGCATCAACTCAAAGCGGAATACAACCTGTTCCTTGACAGGTTATCGGTGCTGATGGCTCTGGTGGTCGGTGTTGTCGGCGGTCTGATTTGCTTGTACGCCATCGGGTATATGAAGGATTTTCATTCGCATTACCACAATGAATTGCAGGACAGACGCAGATTTTTCTTTTTTACATTATTTTTGTTTTTGTCGGCGATGTTCGGCGTTATTTTTTCCAATAATCTGATCTGGCTGTACTTTTTCTGGGAGATTACAACGCTTTGTTCATTCCTGCTGATCGGATACAAGCAGAATGAAGAATCCCGTAATAATGCCTTCCGGGCTTTATTCTATAATTTAATCGGCGGTCTTGCATTTGCCGTTGGGATTGTCGTATTGTATTTCTCTTCTAGGAATATCGAATTGCATAAAGTTATGGCGATGGGCAAGGGCGCAGCGCTGCTTCCGGTGGCACTGATCAGCGTTGCGGGACTAACCAAGTCCGCCCAGTTACCGTTTTCGTCGTGGCTTCTCGGCGCGATGGTTGCCCCGACGCCGGTGTCGGCGATGCTGCATTCGAGTACCATGGTCAAGGCGGGGGTGTATATCATATTGCGTTTTGCTTCCGTGCTTCAGGGGACATACGCAGGCGTTTTGCTGGGGATGATCGGCGGAGTTACGTTTTTAGCCGGTTCGATGATCGCCATTACCTGCAGCGACGCCAAAAAAATCCTTGCGTATTCCACCATTGCCAATCTTGGATTGATCGTTTTATGTGCGGGTGTGGGAACATACGAAGCGATCTGGGCCGCGGCGCTGCTGATTCTGTTTCATGCCGTGGCCAAATGCCTGCTGTTTCTCTGTGTTGGTACCATTGAGCATCGCATTCACAGCCGCGACATCGAGGATATGTCGGCGCTGATTTTGAGCATGCCCAAGCTGTCGATTATGATGCAAATTGGAATGTGCGGAATGTTTCTGGCTCCGTTTGGAATGCTCATCAGCAAATGGGTGGTGCTCAAGGCACTGGTGGATTCCAACCCGCTGCTGGCGATTTTTGTTGTCTTTGGCAGTTCGGCGTCGCTGCTATTCTGGGTCAAGTGGATGGGGACGCTGCTGGTTGTAACGGGAGAAAAGGATAATCTTGAAGAACATGTTTCCGGCTACGAATGGACGTCGCTTACGGTGATGTCATTTCTGACGATCAGCGTATGCCTGTTTTTCCCGCTGCTGTCGTCGGTGCTGATTGAACCGTATGTGATTGAGATTTACGGCAAGACGGTGGCGATGAGCAGCGGCAACATTGTGATTATGTCGATTATGCTTGGCATGGTGCTGCTGTTTCCGCTGAGTTTCTTTAATTACGGAAAACGCGTCAAAGTCGTTGACGCTTATCT
The DNA here is from genome assembly GCA_964437685.1 of uncultured Pirellulales bacterium. Lineage (GTDB taxonomy): Bacteria > Planctomycetota > Phycisphaerae > Sedimentisphaerales > Anaerohalosphaeraceae > Anaeroglomus. The sequence continues at coordinate 4,504 of CAYTHV010000157.1, read as the reverse complement.
GGGCGGGGCGAACAATGAAACGCATACACAGTTTCGGGGTTCGGCGGATATGGTTCGCAATATGACTATGAAGAATTATTACCTTGAACGTTACTTTGGCGAAACAATGCTGTTTAAGTACAGCTCAATATCATGTCTGATTTTAATTGTAGTGATGTTTATGGTGGTCTACCTATGAAAATAATTGTGGAGTTATTGATTTTTCTGATCGGGGCCCCGCTGGTCGGAGGTTTGATTTCAGGTCTGGATCGCAAAATCACCGCGCGAATGCAGGGGCGGATGGGGCCTCCGATATGGCAGCCGTTTTACGATGTTTCCAAGCTGATGCAGAAAGAGACGATGGTGGTTCGCCGGTCGCAGAACTTCTATATTCTTTTCTTTTTTCTCTTTACATTTTTTACCGGCGCCCTGTTTTTTACGGGGGGCGATCTGTTGCTGGTGATTTTTGCATTTACACTGTCGGAAATATTTTTTGTGCTGGCCGGTTTTAAGGCAAGCTCTCCCTACAGTTTCATCGGCGCCCAGCGGGAACTGATTCAGATGATTGCGTATGAACCGGCGATTATCCTAAGCGCCGTTGGAATTTATATGGTCACCCACAGTTTTGATATCGGAATCATCGCGACATCGGAAAAAATGCCGGCGCTCTATCTGCCGGGACTGCTGCTGTCGTTTATTTTTATTCTGGCCATCAAATTTCGCAAGTCGCCGTTTGATTTGTCAACGTCGCATCATGCTCATCAGGAACTGGTCAAGGGCATCACAACGGAATTTTCCGGCTCGGCGATGGCGATGTTCGAAGTGGCTCACTGGGTAGAAACAGTTTTGATTCTCGGCTTTATATGGCTGTTTTTTGCCGGGCATATCCTGTTGGGGATTGCGGCTTGTTTTGTAATCTATTTCATAGTGATTCTGATCGACAACACGTTTGCCCGCGTCAAATGGCAGTTGATGCTGGCCAGCAGCTGGGCGATTACATTTGTGCTGGGCCTGTGCAATCTACTTGTTTTATTCTTTTTACCGAGGTAATAACTCATTATGCCTTTGTTTAAAAAATCTCCGTGGCTTATCCATTACGATGCTTCCAGCTGCAATGGATGTGATATTGAAGTACTGGCGTGCCTTACGCCGATGTACGATGTGGAGCGTTTCGGAATCATTAATACCGGAAATCCAAAACACGCCGATATCTTTCTGGTTACTGGATCCATAAACGAACAGAACAAAGAGGTTGTTCAGAATATTTATAACCAGATTCCAGACCCCAAAGTGGTTGTGGCGATAGGAGCCTGTGCCGGCAGCGGAGGCATTTTCAGGGAATGTTATAATGTCAGCGGCGGGATTGATACCCTGATTCCGGTGGACGTTTATGTTCCCGGATGTGCGGCTCGTCCCGAGTCGATTATTGACGGGGTGGTTCAGGCGTTGGGCAAACTGGATGAAAAGCGGCTGAAACTTAAGTCGATGGCCGCGGGCCTGGAATACATGCATATTGAAATGGCCAATGTGAACGATGCCCAGGAAATACTGGCTCTGCAGCGATTGGCTTACCAGAGTGAAGCGGAACTGTATAACGATTTCAAACTGTCTCCTCTGACTCAGACGCTGAATCAGATGAAAGAGGATTTTCAGAAGCGGATTTTCCTCAAGGCAGTTATTGGTCGCAAGATTGTCGGATCCGTTCGAGCTTATCAGGAAGGCAGAACCTGTTATATCGGTCGTCTGATTGTACACCCGCTTTATCAGAATCTTGGTATCGGCAGAAAACTGATGAGCCAGATGGAATTGCAGTTTCCGGCAGCCAATCGATTTGAGGTTTTTGCCGGCAACAAAAGCAAACGCAATATTTTCTTCTATCAGAAGATGGGTTACAAGGTTTTCAATAGCGCCAAGGTCAACGAGACAAGAGAACGTGTTTATATGGAAAAAATAACACTGTAGGTATAAGTATGATTGAACAGCAGGATATTATTTTGGTTGACATTCAAGCCCTGACCGGCAGGGTCAAGGAATTGTTCGACACGGGGTATCGCCTTGTCCAGATCGGAGCGACAAAAACGACCGATGCGATAGAGATTAACTATTCTTTTGACAAAGACTATAAATTTGTCAATCTCAGGATCGTGGTTCCATCGGCCGGTACGGTTGTTCCAAGCGTCAGCGGTATTTACTGGAATGCCTTTTTCTATGAAAATGAAATTCACGACCTTTTCGGCGTGACCATAGAAGGCATTGCGGTGGATTATAAAGGCAAGTTTTATCGCATCGCGGTTAAGACGCCTTTTGGAGGTACGGTATGACCAAACGCACGATAATTCCTTTCGGCCCGCAGCATCCGGTTCTGCCTGAGCCGATTCATCTGGACCTGGTTTTGGAGGATGAAAAAATTGTCGAAGCGATTCCTTCTATCGGATTCGTTCACCGCGGGCTTGAAAAGCTTGTGGAGAAAAAGGACTATGTGGATTATGTTTATGTCGCCGAGCGAATCTGCGGCATATGCAGTTTTATTCATGGCCTGACCTATTGCATTGCCATTGAAGAAATTATGAAAATCGATGTTCCGATACGGGCACAGTATTTACGGGTCATCTGGTCAGAGTTGTCGAGGCTTCACAGCCATTTGCTGTGGCTTGGGTTGATGGCAGACTCATTTGGATTCGAGTCGCTGTTTATGCAGTGCTGGCGCATTCGTGAAGAAATTCTGGATATTGTGGAAAAAACCACCGGCGGCAGAGTCATCTTTGGTTCGGCCAAGGTTGGCGGTGTCCGCCGCGATATCGACCGCTCGACCCTTGAGGGCATTGTCAAAAAAATGAAGGCTGTTTCCGCGGATATTCGGAAAATGGCTTCGGTATTTCTTAACGACAGCTCTGTTCGGCATCGCTTGCAAGGCATTGGGGTCTTATCCAAAGAACAGGCCTGGCAGCTCGGTGCAGTCGGTCCGACACTTCGTGCTTCCGGCGTTGCTCAGGATATGCGAAAGCTGGGTTATGCCGCCTATAAAGAGATTGAATTCGAACCGATTGTTGAATCCGCCGGCGATAGCTTTGCCCGTTGTGTCGTACGAATCAACGAATTATACCAGTCTGTTGATATGATTGAGCAGGCTGTTGCGAAAATCCCCGATGGCCCCATTGACATCAAAGTTACAGGGACGCCCAATGGGGAATTTTTTGCACGTACCGAACAGCCTCGAGGCGAAGTGATTTATTATGCCAAGGCTGACGGAGCCAAATTTTTACAGAGGCTTCGCGTGCGAACGCCAACGTTCGCGAATCTTCCGGCGATTGTGAAAGTTCTGGCAGGTCATGAACTTGCGGATGTTCCGGTATTGATTTTGACGATAGACCCTTGTATCAGTTGTACGGAGAGATAAGTATGTCGTTTTTCGGAATGACAAAAATCGTAATAAAGAATCTGTTTTCGAAGCCTGTGACGCGGCCGTATCCTTATGTAAAGCGGGAGCCTTTTCAGGATACACGGGGTAAAATAACCGTAGCAATTTCGAGTTGCATTTTTTGCACGCTCTGTCAAAAAAAATGCCCGACGGATGCGATAACTGTCGATAAGGTTGACAAAAAATGGACGATCAATCGCCTGCGATGTATTCATTGCGGGGCGTGTGTGGAAAAGTGTCCTAAAGATTGTCTGACGCAGGAAAGTCAATTTTCTCAGACTCTCACACAAAAAGGAGAGGAAACCTGGCGAGCGTAACGATTTTTTGCCTGAGTAACAACAAATATGTCTTTGGTTAGATTGAATCCCCGGAAATTCAGGGGATTTTTTATTTTAAAGGATATGTGAAAAGGCAAATTGAAGAATGTTGACGCAGGCGATATTTTTTGCTATTATGGCTCTCACGTATCGGTTATTATGAGTACTTAAATTTAGGATTTAGCTATGCTTAAGCGAACACAGACGTGCGGTCAGCCGCGAATAAGCGATGTTGGTCAGACGATTATCTTAAATGGATGGGTTAATTCCTACCGGGATCACGGGAATTTGGTGTTTATCGACCTGCGCGACCGGACAGGGCTGGTGCAGCTTGTGTTCGATCCTGAGCAATTTCCCCAGATTCACAAAGTTGCACGGACGCTGCGATGTGAATGGGTTGTCGGCGCCAAGGGTAAAGTTCGGCCTCGCGGTGAGGGAATGGAAAACCCGCGGCTGGCGACCGGCCAGATTGAAGTGGCAGTTGAGGAATTGGAAGTCCTGAATATGTCAAAAACCCCGCCGTTTGAGATCGATTCGAATGTCAATGTTGGCGAGGAAATACGCCTGCAATATCGGTATATTGATCTTCGCCGTCCGGGGATGCTGAACCGGCTTGCGATCCGGCACCGGGTAGCGAAAATTGCCCGTGATTATTATGACAGCAATGGATTCTGGGAGATTGAGACGCCGATGCTGGGCAAGAGTACGCCGGAAGGGGCACGCGATTTTCTGGTTCCCAGCCGGCTTTCCAAAGGCTCTTTTTATGCTCTGCCGCAGTCGCCGCAGTTGT
>CAYTHV010000156.1:0-7260 GCA_964437685.1 uncultured Pirellulales bacterium | reverse complement strand
AAAATCCAAAAGCAAAAAGTATAGGAAAAAAACTAAGAATTGAATAAAAATTAATTGAAAGTTCACTGAACTTTTTGGCGTTCCTTCTGAAACTGCGACGTTTCAAAACAAGAAAACGCACGAAAGCCGGTGCCCCTTACGGGGCATCGCGCGCGTGTTTCTTGTAGGCTGTCGCAGGCCTCAGAAGGGCACGATGCAGCGGTGCCCTTTTTTATTGCGCATTTCTTCATCTTTCGTCGATTGTTCACAGCACAGGGTAAGGGACATGGCGAATAAGAATCTCACAAGTGCCAAAAAGGCAAAAAATGATGAGTTTTATACCCAATTCGATGATATTCAGAAAGAGATCGAGGCGTACCTGGAATACAACCCTGATGTTTTCTGCGGCAAGGTAGTGTACTGCAACTGCGACGATCCGTATGAGAGCAATTTCTTTCGCTATTTCGTGCTCAATTTCAACAAGCTTGGATTAAAACAGCTTATCACCACCAGTTATAAACCCTCGCCTGTAGCCAACACACAACTGGAATTGTTTGGCGACGACGCTAAACCCGCAAAGCCAAAAGGTCGCCCCAAGATCACCGCCAATAAGTTCATTATCAACAAAGTGCACGACATAGACGGAGATGGAGAGATCAACCTAAAGGATGTTGCCAAGCAGTTAAAGGCAAAAAAGCACAACGAATGGACGCCGTTAGAGGGTGATGGAGACTTTCGCAGCAATGAATGCATAGATATGCTCAAACAATCAGATATAGTTGTAACAAATCCCCCGTTTAGTCTGTTTCGGCAATATGTTAAACAGCTTTTTGAGCACAACAAAAAATTCGTCATAATTGGCAGCATGAGCGCGATTACCTACAAAGAAATATTTCCACTAATAAAAAATAATAAGTTGTGGTTAGGCAATGGTTTCCGTGCAGGTAACGCATATTTCTTTACACCTAATATTCGGGATTTTGCTTCAGGAGTTTATGATGAAAAAACAGGTTTAGTGAAATTCCGCAATGTTTGTTGGTTCACCAACATCGATCACGGGCGGCGTCATCAGCCATTGCCGCTTATGACAATGAAAGAAAATTTGAAATACAGCAAACACAAAGAGATTAAAGGCAAGAGAAAGTATGACAAATACGACAATTACGATGCCATAGAGGTTCCATTTACAGATGCCATCCCGAGTGATTATGACGGTATCATGGGCGTGCCGATTAGTTTTCTTGATAAATACAGCCCGGAACAGTTCATGATTGTGGGAATGTGTGAGAATGAAGATCTGTATAAAATGAAGACGAAAGTTTACATTACGGCTGAATGCAAGAAGGCATATTTAGATAAGTTCGGAAAAAAAGGAACGTATGATTTAAATGCAAGCGGAGTCATTTATCGCGATGGCTTACTAGAAAAAGTTTATCAACGGGTTCTTATCAAACACAAGAGAAAATCAAAATGAAAACAACTTTAAAAATCGACATCACTGTCAAAGCAATCTGCGATGGGTTTGTCTATAATGAGCTTGAAGGCAAGGGTTTGTTTGGCTTGTCCGGCAAGCTTACGATTCAACCGGAGTATCAGCGTAACTATATCTATGCTTCCGATGGCGGCAAGAAAGAAATGGCCGTTATTGAATCCGTTCTCAAGGGATACCCTATAGGATTAATTTACTTCAATAAGGTTTCTCAGGACAAGCTGGAAATTCTGGACGGCCAACAGCGAATCACCAGTCTTGGTCGGTTTGTCACTGGAAAATTCGCCATCAAAGATGAAAACAGTATGGAACAATATTTTAGCGGTATGGCGAAAGACAAGAAAGCCAAGATTTTGGAAACAAAGTTGACCATTTATGAATGCGAAGGAGAGGAAAGCGAGATAAAAGAATGGTTTAAGACAATCAATATCGCTGGGATTCCGCTTAATGAGCAGGAATTATTCAACGCCATCTATTCTGGCCCGTTTGTAACGCTGGGCAAGGAGGAATTCAGCAATAGCCAAAACTCCAACATCCAAAAATGGAGCGCGTATATCAAGGGCAGTGCCAACCGGCAGGATTTTTGGGAACGCGCACTGGATTGGGTAAGTAAATGCGAAATTGACAAATACATGAGCGTTCACCGCAAAGAAAAAAACATTAAAGAGGTAAAAACATATTTCAACAGCGTGCTCGACTGGGTTTCCAGTGTATTTACTGAGGTTGAAAGCGCGATGTGCGGGCTTGAGTGGGGACGGCTGTACGAAGCGTATCACAAAAAGGCGTATAATCCCGCGAAAGTATTAGCCGAAGTACAAAAGCTCTACGGCGATCCGTATGTGGGGAGCAAAAAGGGTATTTTTGAGTACATACTCGGAGGTTCAACAGATACGAAATTACTGGAAATCCGCGTTTTTGATGAAGCAACAAAGAGATCCGTTTATGCAGCACAGACTAAAACAGCCAAAGCGAAAAGTAAATCCAACTGTCCGCTTTGTGCCATTGGGCATGATGCTAACAAGAGCAAGCTTTGGAGCCTTTCTGAGATGGACGCTGACCATGTAAGCGCTTGGAGCAAGGGCGGTGGGACAAACATTAAAAATTGCCAGATGTTATGCAAGACTCACAATCGTGCAAAAGGAAATCGGTGAAAGAATTCATTAGCCCCAACAAAGACATCCGCTGATAATTGTCAGATGTTATGCAAAGATGACAACAGAAGAAAATCGGGAAAATGAAAAAACATTAACACCCCTCCCCGCTGGAAAAGTTCTTAGTTCGGAGTTTTTAGTTCTTAGGCTGGTGGAATGCCGCAAGCGGCAGGAAAAGTTTAATACCCCCTCCCTGCTTCGCAGGACTCCCCCTTGAAAAGGGGGAGAGCTATTTTTTTGAAAAAATATTTTTTTCACTATACAGGAAATCGGGGGATTCATATTCTGCAAATATGAACAGTTTTAAGTGTTAAGTGAAACTGGATTCCCGCCTGCGCGGGAATGACAAAGAAAATTGGAACGGCATGGGATTGAATTTGATTCGGAGCATTATCTGGATTAATCTATGTCGTCCCCTGCGGGGACTCAAATAGATTAGGAATGCTATTGCTTCCCACGGGCTTACTCCCGAGGCTTTAACATATCGCTCGCTGCGCGAGCTAAAGGAAGATTCTCTATGTCCACACCCTGACGGACAAGACTTTAGCATGTCGCTTTCTGTGCGAAAACACATTTTGAGATATTTGATGGGGTAGAGTTTAAAGCCTCAGAAAAGGACTTGGAAGCCGGACGCTATTTTTCCAATGTAAAGAGCGTAATTTCGGGGCGGCAGTTGAAGCGTACCGGTGCGCCGCTGGCGGCACAGCCGCGGCAGGTGTATCCTTTCATCGCCCCTTCCTGCCACATGCCTTTGCGGATGCGTCGCGGAACCGACGCGCTGGAGATAATCGAGATTTCGCCCGGCAGGCAAATCTGTCCGCCGTGGGTATGGCCGGAAAGACACAAATCAATATCCCGGACGGCCGCGCGTTTATACAATTCCGGCGAGTGCGACAGCAGGATTTTGCAATCACCGGCGGGAATATCCCGCAATGCCGCATCCAAATCGTCGGCATTAAAATAATGGCAATCGTCCACGCCCGCAAACCAGAGCTTTTGCCCGGCACGCTCGATGGCGGTGTTTTCATTGAGCAGCAGCCGGACTCCCAGCGAATCCAGAAGATAGGCGACCGGCGTAAAATCATGATTGCCGAGAATGCCGAATACGGGCGATTTGGCGACCAATCCTTCGATGATCTGCCGGGTTAGGACAAGCACTTTGTCGGAGATAAAATGCTCAAAGCAGCTATCGCCACCAAAGATGCACAGGTCGTATTCGAGGGGCTGAACAAGATTTTGAATCATGCCCGGCAAGGTATCAAAACGCTCCACGTGGATATCCGAAACCCACAATATCCGGAACCCGTTAAACGCTTTCGGCAACCGCGGCAGCGAAATGCTGACACGTTCCAGACGGATATCCATCGCGTTGTGATAGCCGCGGGAATAAAGCCCCGTCGCTTTCATCAGAAATTCAACGAGGGGGTTGAGAATATCAAAATTTTCCCAATGCAGACCGCCAAGAAAACCGCGTTTGACCGAATGCTGATGTCCTTCGTGTTCAATCCGGGTTCGATTGGGATGTATGTTTATAGTATGTTGAGGCATCGTTAACAAACAGGGTCAATATGAATATCGAAGCACTAAACACGAAATACGAAACAAATCTAAAAAATTTAAAAGCAAAAATACAAATCAAATGTATCACGACCCCTCAGGGGTCTAAAAAATAAAAGGGTTTCTACAAAGCACTTTAATTTTTGATTTCATCTTATTGGTTCGGCTCTAATTCTTTTTGCAGACTCTGAACCGCCTGAACCGGGTCAGGTATTGCCTGGTCGGGATAATGGCGTTTACGGGCGGCGGCAACCAGCCCGACAAACAGAGGATGCGGACGCAGCGGCCGACCGGTCAGTTCCGGATGGGCTTGTGTGCCCAGAAAATAAGGATGGCTCGGAAGTTCGAGAATCTGCATAATCGGCTGTTTGGGGGCTTTGCCGGAGAAAACCAGGCCGCCCTTTTCAAGCGCGGAAATGTACTGCGGATCGACTTCATAGCGATGCCGGAAACGCATCCGAACCGAATCGGCATTGCCGAATAAATTCCACGCAACCGTGTTCTTTTTCAATTCAACGTCACGCCCGCCCAGACGCATATTGCCGCCGAGACCTTCGATCTTCTTCTGCTCAGGCAGAATATCGATGACCGGAACGGGACATTTCTGGTCGATTTCGGTACTGTTGGCGCCGGCCAGCCCGCAGACATTGCGGGCAAACTCGATAACCGCAGCCTGAAACCCAAGACACAATCCCAGATACGGCAGGTTATTGAGCCGGGCATAGCGGATGCTCGCGATTTTGCCTTCCATCCCGCGCGTGCCGAACCCGCCGGGGACAATGATACCGTCGACATCAGCTAATGCCGCGGCAGCCGTTTCATCCGTCAAGTCGGATGTATCAATCCATTTGATATTGACTTTGCAGCCCAGATGAATGCTCGAATGCTCAAGGGCATGCAGAATCGACGCGTAACTATCGCGGACAGACGTATATTTACCGGTAATGCCGATGGTGACTTCACGATTTTCATTGCCGATTTTGTCCGTGAAATCGCACCAGCGCTCCCACTCACGGCGTTCCTTGCGCAGGTTGACGCGGTCTTCGATTTTCAGCATTCGGAGTACTTCAAAATCCAGCCCGCAGTCACGCAGCATCGACGGGATGGAGTAAATACTGGCCGAATCGTGCATACTGAAAACACGCTCGAATGGGATATTACCGAACACGCTCATTTTCTGGCGAGCCTGAACCGTAACCGGATTTTCGGCACGGCAGGCAATAATATCCGGCTGGATACCCATCTGCATCAATTGCTTGATGCCCAACTGGGCTGCTTTGGATTTTTGCTCACCCAGCGCATGCGGCTCAAGAATATAGGTCAACGCCACAAAACAGCAGCTTCCGGGGCCTTCTTCATATGCCAGTTCGCGCATCGCTTCGATATAAAAGGCATTTTCGAGATCGCCGACGGTACCGCCGATTTCAACAAAAACCACATCGGCGCCGCTTTGCATCGCCAGCGTCCGCAATTTCATTTTGACTTCGCCGGTGACATGCGGAATCATCTGGACATCACGCCCGAGATAATCGCCCTGCCGTTCTTTGTCGAGAACGGAACGATAAATCTGGCCGCTGGTGGTGAAGTTGGCGCGGGACAGATTCAGGTCGAGCATACGCTCATACGTCCCCAAATCCATATCGCATTCCATCCCATCATCCAGAACGAATACTTCGCCGTGACGGAATGGATTGAGTGTGCCCGAATCGATGTTAAGGTAGCCTTCCATCTTGACCGGGGCGACCTTGAGCCCTTTATCCTGCAAGAGCTTGGCAAGACAGGACGAGAAAATCCCCTTGCCCAGCCCGCTCATCACAGTGCCCATCACTACGACATAGCGGGTTTTGCCTTTCTGATAGCCTTTGGGCAAAGGCATAAAATATTCGTTGTCCGTTGAAACTCCACTGACCTTCGCCAATAATTCTTTACTGTCCGACATATCTGTTCTTTATCTCTCTATCATGATTATCGTGCGGCTTTATAACGCTGCACAAACGCTTCATATTGTTCGGGTGTATCGACTCCGTCCCAGACACGTTCGACTGAGGCGGTTAAAATCGTATAGCCATTTTCCAAAGCCCGCAGTTGTTCGAGTTTTTCCGTCGTTTCGAGGAAACTGGGCAATAACCGGGTAAATTCCATCAGGAATGATTTTCGATAGGCATAAATTCCCAAATGCCGCCAGTACCCCTTGATATCGCCAATGCCCTGAGCCTGCCGATCGTAGGGAATCGGGCTGCGGGAAAAATACAGCGCCTTGCCGCGATTATCAATGACACATTTGACTATATTCGGGTTGGCAACCTGCTCCGGCGATTCAAACGGGGCAATCAGCGTGGCCATCGCCGCATCCGGATTTTTTACCAGCAATCCGGCGACTTTTTCGATATGAGCGGGATCAATTTCCGGCTCATCGGCCTGAAGATTGACCACAATATCACACGGGGTATTATTTACGGCTTCGGCAATCCGGTCGGTACCGCTTTGATGATTGACCGAAGTCATGACACAATTGCCGCCGAACGAACGGCAGGCCTGCATAACCCGGCCATCATCCGTCGCGATAATGACTCCGGAAATCCCCTTGGCGCATAATGCGCGTTCATAGCTATGCTGAACGAGAAATTTTCCGGTCTTATTGGCCAGTACCTTGGCCTCAAAACGGCTGGAGCCATAACGGGCAGGGATAACTACCACAATGTTCACACGCAGTCCTTTTTCGCAGCGATCTTCATACTTTGTTCTCTCAAAACCACTGCCCGAACATCTTATGCCAACAGGCTCGGCGTGTCAACCTCGGATTTTATAATTTGGGTAAAAAATACCCCGCCCGGGAAAAACAGGATTAAAATTACCAAAAATTATTATAACTTATTCCAGGTAAATGAGTTAGTATCCAACAAGTCGGGTTTTGCCGATGACCAAAAATAGAAAGAAGAAACACTCTTTATTTCAAGACTCACTGTGTCCCATAATAAGAGCATTATTTATTTTTTTTCTTTGACTTATCAAACACTGAATTTGTATAATACGAATAATTAGCAGTAGGTATTTGAAGTTAAGAGAGATTCCCATATCCGGAGG
>CAYTHV010000155.1:0-7280 GCA_964437685.1 uncultured Pirellulales bacterium | reverse complement strand
GGCAATCACATCATCGACCGGTAAGACCAGTTCGCACTTGGCCGCTTTGGCCTTGCCGAACAGCTCTTTTGCTTTTTCAATAAAATCATCTTCACACAAACTCTTGCCGATCTTTCTGCCCTGCGCCTTAAAGAACGTATAGGCCATCGCCCCGCCGATGAGAATCCGATCGACCTTGCTGAGCAGGTTTTCAATCACGGCCAGCTTATCCGACACTTTCGCTCCGCCGAGAATCGCCACAAACGGCCGCACGGGATTATTGATCGTATCGCCGAGGAATTTCAATTCTTTTTCAACCAGGAAGCCGACAACCTTGGGCTTATTACCCATAAGCTGCGGCACAGTCAGCATGGAAGCGTTATCACGGTGCGCGGTACCAAAAGCATCGTCGACATACACATCGCCGAGTTCCGCGATCTGCTTTGCGAAATCATCTTTTTCTTTGCGAAGAGCGGCGTCTTCTTTGGCTTTTTTATCTTTGATTTCCTCAGCTTTATAGAAACGGACATTTTCCAGCAGCAGCACGTCGCCATCCTTCAGGGCCATCGCTTTTGCTTTCACATCCGGACCGATACAGTCATCCGCAAAGATCACAGGTTTGCCGAGAAGCTCTGAGAGCCGCTTTGCCACAGGCTTCATCGTAAATTCGAGCTTCTTTTCGCCGTCCGGCCGGCCCAGGTGACTCATCAAAATAACCCTGCCGCCCTTTTCGACGATAGTCTTAATGGTCGGCAATGCCATCACGATACGATTGTCAGAAGTGATGTTTCCCTTCTCATCGATGGGTACATTAAAATCAACCCGCATCAGGACGCGTTTACCTTTTACATCTATATCCGCGACAGTTTTCTTAGCCATTGTAATCTCCTGTTATTTTTAATCTCGGTTCATAAGATATTTTGCCACAACCGTATTTAATCTTCCTTTGGCAGGCTCGTTTCGTATACAGCTCTGGAGAATTTCAAGGTCGGTCTTCCAGACTGGATCGCCCGGTGCAAGAAGGAATATACTGTCCGGTTCGTATGTTTCATACAGCTTGCCGTCCTTGTAATAATAATGCGTCGGACACGTCGCAACCGGATAGGCCTGCATCATCGGCGGAATATCAAAGGGCAAAAACCACAGCTTGATTTCACGTTCTGCCTCTTCGTCTGAAGCAGAGGTGTGGATTAAATTGTCCATGCGATTATCAATTGTATTGCCTGCCGCGTCTTTTATGGGCACGACGGTTCCGAGCGACCGGATGCAGCCGGGTTTCTCTTCTCTTGCCTTATGCGGATTGGTCGGCCCTGCAATAGCCCGCAGCCTATTCAATACGCCTTCACCTTGATAGACAATCGCAATAACCCTGCGCTTCCACTTGTCCTGCTCGCCGTAATGAAGCGCACCGGTTAAATAATCCAGTAGCGGCTCATAAAACGGTTTACCAGCATGTTCGACATAGTGTTCCGCCGCAAGAAACCGCGTCACATGAACCACCTTGGCGCCCGCAAAACGCGCGCCTGTATGAAATTCTGATAATTGAGAAAAAATAAATCCTGTGATTGAATTCTTAAGCGCGTCCGGTTTGATGAGAACAAGCGTCTGCTCAAGCTGTTTATTATTCATAATCCGCTATCCTTATATAAAACAATACCCTGCTGCGATGATCGCTTCACAGGATATCAAAAAAGGATCCGCCCGGTATCTACGGACGGATCCCTCGTGTTTGTTTCTTTATTTCGCCATTTTCTTGAGCAGGTCAATGGTACGATTGGAATAACCCCATTCATTGTCATACCAGCTTACCAGCTTGAAGAAATTCTTATTCAGTTCAACCGCAGCGCCGGCGTCAAATATCGACGAACGAGCATCATGAATAAAGTCGGTCGAAACAACTTCGTCTTCAGTGTAGCCGAGAATGCCTTTAAGGTATGTCTCGCTGGCTTTCTTCATCGCCGCTTTAATTTCTGCAAGGGAAGTCTCTTTGACGGTTTTGAAAGTCAAGTCAACCACGGAAACCGTTGGCACCGGAACGCGGAACGCCATACCGGTCAATTTGCCTTTCACTTCGGGCAATACCAGACCGACCGCCTTGGCCGCGCCGGTTGACGAGGGGATAATGTTCTGGGCTGCGGTACGGCCGCCTTTCCAGTCTTTCTTCGACGGGCCATCAACGGTTTTCTGTGTGGCTGTATAAGCATGGATCGTCGTCATAAGTCCCTCTGCTAGGCCGAAACCTTCCTTGAGCAGCACATGTACGACCGGAGCCAGGCAGTTGGTTGTGCAAGAGGCGTTGGATACGATATTGTGCTTGGCGGCATCATACTTATCGTCATTGACGCCCATCACAACGGTAATATCCTCATTTTTGCCGGGTGCGGTGATAAGAACTTTCCTTGCGCCGGCGGCGATATGCCCCTTTGACTTTTCAGCATCGGTGAACAAGCCGGTTGATTCGATTACAATTTGCACACCCAATTTTGCCCATGGCAGTTCTGCCGGGGTTTTGGCGCTGACGACGAGGATGTCCTTGCCATTGACAACCAAAACATCATCTTCTGCTTTGTCGGGCGATGACTTTTTAGAGTCGACAGTCCCGTTGAACTTGCCCTGTGTGGAATCATACTTGAGCAGGTATGCCAGATTGTCGGCAGGAACGATATCGCCAACCGCTACCACGTCAAATTGTGTCCCCAGCAATCCCTGCTCAACCAGAGCACGGAAAACAAGTCGGCCGATACGGCCGAAACCATTGATTGCAATCTTCATAGCCATCGAATGTCTCCTAAATATTAAGGTTTCTAACTACTCATTCATATAAGTTTTACGCAGCCACAAAAGCTGCTTTATTTACAGTCCTGCCCGGCCGCTGGACGCACCCCAACCGCCTTACTCTCAAAGAGCCAACAATGTAAGGGATGAATATCCGCTTTGTCAAGCTTCAACTACCCATGGAAAATCAAAAATTCGGGATAATTGCAAATTTTTTCACCAATATTCATGCCGTTTTGAATCCGCAAAACTCGGAAAAATCGGATAGCATAGTGGTGACAGACACTTAAGGTTTGCATTAAAACCCCTCGTTATCTTCCCAATACTCCCGTTATTGAATCAAAAACATCGAATTATTAGCTTGCAATTACCCATCGTCAAAAATGACTTTGTTGAGTTTTATGTCATTTTGAAAAAACAAATGAAGATATTTTGGATATAATACTACATATACGTCGTATCCGCCCCCTGCCAGGCCGGATAATCTGCATAGGTAAGCTGGTAAATTGCATCTTACGTATAACTTATGCAATGCGGCATTAATGCCTTCAAGGAATCCGCCCAGCGGCAACCAAGGATCATCAATACTTCTCGGCTACAAACTTTCGCCCTTTCAGTGTCGCCTGATCGTTATATTTGCCTTTTTGGGAACGCGGCGGCAACTTGACCTCTTTGCGGGATATCTTTTTATAGGGAATCACACTTAAAAGATGCGCAATACAATTTAGACGCGCCCGCCGCTTGTCATCTGAGCGGACAATATACCACGGCGCATCTTTCGTATCGGTTGCCTGCAGCATCTTGTCGCGAGCCCGGGAATAGTCGTACCATCGGCTGTAAGATTCAACATCCATCGGACTGAGTTTCCACTGCCGCAGCGGGTCTTTGACACGTGCCTTAAAACGCCGGTCTTGTTCATCCTGTCCGACCTCCAGCCAAAATTTGATGAGAATAATACCGGACTTGATGAAAAAAGTCTCAAATTTGGGGCAGTTTTCCAGAAAACCTTCGTACTGCTCTTTGCTGCAAAAGCCCATCACCGACTCGACCCCGGCCCGGTTATACCAGCTCCGATCGAAAATCACCACCTCACCTGCGGCGGGAAAGTGCTGAATATAACGCTGGCCGTACATCTGTGTTTTCTCCCTGTCCGAAGGTGCGGGCAGTGCGGCGACACGGAAAACACGCGGGCTGACGCGTTCGGTGATGGCTTTGATGGTTCCACCTTTGCCCGCGGCATCACGTCCTTCAAACAAGACTATCACACGCAGCTTTTTATGCACAACCCAGTCTTGCAAGCGGCACAGTTCGGTTTGGAGTTTTTGCAGCTTCTTTTCATACTCCTTGCGTTTCAATTTGGACGAGTTTGACAATTCCGTTTTGTTCTTCGACATAAGAGTACTCCTTTCTAATCTAATATGCTCAGCAGTATTAGCAACTTTTACCCCCCAAAAAACGCCGCCACCGCCACCGTCAGCCAGATTAGACACCCGATGGCGAATTTAACCGTAATACCCAGCAAAACCCCCGTACCCGCGCCAACGCCGCTTTTGATTGACTTATCCGGCGATTTCCCGATCATCCGTTCGGCGGCCCAGACGGCCAGCCCCGCCCCCAAACACGCCCCCAGCACCGTCCCGACAACCGGAATAGGTATCAAAACCGTCCCCAGCAACGCCCCCGCAATGGCGCCGAATACCGCCGCCACTGCGCCCAGCCAACTGGCCCCGGCCTTTTTCGCCCCACCCGCTCCGGCCAGAGAATCGAATATCTCCCCCACCAGAGCCATCGCCGCGATGGCAATCAGCACGCCGACGCCAAAGATACCGTCATCCCAGCGCCACCACGCGAACAACGCCGTCGTGATCGCCATCAGCCAGTTGCCCGGCAGCAAAAACAACACCCCCGCCAGCCAACACCCATTAACCGCGAGCAATCCGATGATATACACATAATGCATCTTTTGATCCTTTGCGGATACAGATTATATCCATTTCCCCCCGCCAAACAAGCCCCAGTGTTCACTCTGTATGGATTGCCCACAATGTGCAGGGGAGAACGGTTGTTTGCCGAATTGGCTTCGTTTTGAAAAAAGCTTCCAGCTTCCAGCGACCAGCCGCCAGCAAAAATGGGTTCGTTTTGCACATTGACAATTTTCGATAGTCGATTTTCGATTGAAAAATTGGGAAATTGGCTTCGTTTTGAAAATTGCAGTTTGTGAATTGTAAACCGGCAAGGTCGTGAAATTGGGTTCGTTTTGAAAAAAGGGCAAAAGGTAAAAGGGAAAGGGCAAAAGTGTGGAATCGCCTGCGGCGATGAGAAATATTGCGACACAATAAAAGACTTTGCAAGTCGGAAAATTGGGTTCGTTTTGCAAAAAGCTCCCAGCTTCCAGCGACCAGCCGCCAGCAAGATTGGGTTCGTTTTGTATTCTTGTATTTCTTCATTCCTGCTATTCCTCCTTTTTGCGGTCCAGTTCTCCTTTTTTTGGCCAGTTGGACTTTTTGCCTATGACTCTCCTTTGTGCAGGGTTTCTCTCCCGCACCTTTCCTTATTATATGATGCGAACAAATGACGTACAAGAAAAATTTTGAAGTTATTCAAAATTTTTAGTTTGCAGCTTTTGGTCCGTAGTTCTTAGTTTATGGAAAAAAGAAGCCTGTAGCCAAAACCCCTATTAGCGGTTAGGCTTTAACTTTTTAGTTCTAAGGTAAAAAGTGGTTATTGAGACCAGAGCCAGTTTTGACACATTTCCAAAAAGTCGGAAAAGTCAATGACTCCATCCCGGTTAATGTCTTCGGCGGACGGCAGACTTGGTTCATCCAGTCGGCCGGCAAAGCAGGAGTAATCGCGGTAGTTGACTACGCCGTCATTGTTTATGTCCGCAGCATTGCCAATAGAGATATCCTGCGACATACTGGCCTGCGGGGTATTGCCGAAAGCTCCCATATTGACTCGCCCGCCGTGCGGGAAGAGTTCGTTTGACCAGGCGGCGTTCGGATCGCCGGCGTCGATGCAGGGGCTGTTCGCATCATCCTGTACCCACTGGCCATAGTCGTAATAGTCGGTGTAATTGCTGCAGAATAGAATCAAATCATTCCCATCCACAATGCCGTTTTGGTCCAGATCCGCACTCAGATACGGCCGGGAGAAATAGCTGTACTGCGAATTCCATTGCGGTGTTATGGTCTTTTGCCATTCGCTTGCAAGTACGGCAAAGTCGGTCATATCCATGATGCCGTCGCCTGTCGCATCCATAGCAACAAACCCAAACGGCTGCCATCTGCCGGCGACGGATTTGAAATGATAATCGCCCGCAACCCAGTAATCATCTCTGTAATCCGGCGTGTTGCAGTCATATAAATAGCCGGAGCGGACAAAACAGGGGTCGGCGTCGATATTGCCCTGTCCCCAATGGATGGCAGCAGTATTTGGAGCAGAGATACTCGCCAATCCGCCTGTAATGCAGGAGTTGTCGATATTCAGATTTACAGAAGTTGCTGTTGGCAGAATATAGATTTGCGGAAGATTGGGGTCAATGGAACTGTTGAGAATTGAATTCTGGATAGAGACGTTTGAATAGCTATTCACGATTATTCCAGAAGCAGTCAGGTTCGGATAATTTGAACCGTTATCGACAGTGGTGCAATTTATTAAAGTCAATGAACATGGAAACCTGCCTCCTTCATAACTGAATCTGAATCCCCCTCCATAATTGTTTGAAATCAGGCAGTTTTTCATTTCAATAATTGCTGAGTAAGCAATATCAACACCTGCATAGGGCTGTGTACTATTATATAAATACCCATTACCGGTAATTACACAGTTGGTTATTTTTGCATGATTTGTTTTACGAGTCGCTGCCGAACCTATTCCAGGGCCTGGGTAATTTTGGATCTTACAGTTATTGATGGTGACATAGATGTCATCGAATAAACCAATGCCTAAAGCAGGCGCGTAGTTGGCACGACTTGGGTTGTAGATAAACGACAGGCCGTTGACTGTCCATTCGCCTCCGGTGGTTCTACCGCTCAAACGTACTTCAGTCTCGATAATTGTCGCAGCAACAACGGCTGGATTGTTGGGGTCAATACTTTGTATTGTGAAAAATTTACCACTACGGAAACCATCAAACCCCGCATATTTGCCCGGATGGACGATGATGATGTCGCCGTTTTTTGTAGTTGAGGCAGTGACCGCCGCATCGATTGTTGCGTAATCTGTCGGGACATGGATGATCGTGGGCGCATAGACTTGCAGCGTAATTGCAACGGCACGCGTATAGGTCAATTCCGCAGCGCGGACGGTCAGTGTCTTGGTGTAGGTGCCGTTATTCAGTCCGGCGGGGTTTATGGTTACGGCAACAGTATCCACTTCATTTCTGATACACTGGCCGGAAGAGGGCGCAATGGCACTAATCCAGTTGCAGTCGGTAATTGGGTCGATAGACCAGTTCATCGTATCGTAGCCGGTATTGGTAATGGTAAATGTTTTTTCGACCGGAGCGGAATCCTTTGCGGCATAAA
>CAYTHV010000154.1:0-7445 GCA_964437685.1 uncultured Pirellulales bacterium | reverse complement strand
GGCAGTCGTCCGGTGTGATCCAGGTGTGCGTGGGTAACCAATACCGCATCCAGACGGCCACGACGCCCCATGGCCGGGGGACGATTGCGGGTGACTGATTCACGGCCACCTTGAAACATCCCGCAATCGATAAGAATGCGAGCATTTTTCGCTTCCACCAAATACGCAGAGCCGGTTACTTCCCCGCCGACAGCTCCATAAAACTTGATCTTCATATCCGCTACCCCTTCATCAAAACTCCTGTCGTTTGCTTCATGTCACCCTATTTTATTGGAAACAAGCACAATCTCGCCATGACCAGTGCTAAGGGGGACAAAACTGAAATACACAGCGTTCAGTCGTACCATCGTCTGGGTCGCAATCTTTCGAAAGCGTCTGGATTTAATTTCGCTGTCAGGATATACGCAAAAGACCAGAAAATAGCCATCATCAGATATGCCGAAATAGCCGCATACAAAACCTCGGAATTTACGCGCGGCGACCGAAAAATAAACCCAAATCGGTGGATAATCACAACGCTATAAAGCATCGCGAACAACGGGGTGATGATCAGCCGCAGAATCAAAGCGTCAAAAAACTGCTTTACGGAAAATCGCAAAAGTCCTTCGCGAATATTAAGCTCCGCCTGTTGTGCAGCTATTGGCTTCTGAGAAATTGTCGTTGTCGGCTCTTGCATACCGAACTTACCAATCCATTGTTTTTTTGCAATGTCTCGCCGCTTCGAAATCTATTTATCCTTGAAATCATCTCTTTGGGCCGCATATCAGAAACTTCGACTCAAAGCGTTTTTCAAAAACGATCAATAATAGTAGCCTTGGTTTTGCAGTCGATTTTGTTTCTCCTGCGCAATCGCTTCTTTCTGCATTTCGCGACGCTGCCTGGCGGCTTCTGCCTGGGTATCTAAAATCGCCCGTCTTTTTTCATCTCGCGTTTGCTCTTTTATCTTCTTTTGTTCGAGCACATACAGACGAAAATCTTTCTGTTTTTCGATGGTCCCAAGATACACCCACGCCTTGACAATCTTATCGACAAGTCCAAGCGTTTCATTTCGAACTTTCATACAGAACTGCTCGTTTCGTTTTAGAACGCTCTTGTAACTTTCCAATTCATCCTCATCAACAATAAAAATGGGAGAATACCCCTCATTTTGTATATATTTCATACTAAATTCTACCAGTTGGTCCCATTCCAAAGGCTTTTTGGGAAGAGTAATATTTTTTTCTCCCAGTTTTTCGATAATTCCAAGAGCCATAGCCCGTGTTTCCGGATCGTCCTTGACCTCAATATTGCTGGCCAGCATGTCTTCTGTCTTGCCAATCTGTTCAAGATATTCCGTAAAATAGGCAAGTTTTTCTTTCAATTCCGCTCTTTTTTTGGTCAAAAAGGATGTCAGCTCATTCACGGCCTGTGAGCGAATCACCCAGTAGTCCGTTTCATCTTTGGCAGGCAGCACATTCTCTTCAAGACCGCTATACGTGGAAACTTCTGCCTCTTTTGCAGGGGTTGGGGTATTTTTTGTCGTCTCAGACACATCTTCCGCAACACTGACAAAGCCGGCCAAAACAAAAAATAGCCCTAATACACTTTTTCTATACATAGTTCTGCGTTCCTTTCTTTATTCTATTAGGTTTTTGACATTAAACGTCTATTATATAGAGATGACGGGGGCAAGTAAAATAAAAATATTTCCATATCTTTGTAATTTATGCTCATTCAGGCCGCTTCTGTTCGCCCACAGAAACTTCCATTTTGACAGGCGGGGGCTGCACCCCAACCCGACGGCCAAGCACTATACAATTGAACAACGCACGACTGACCTGGTAACGGGTCAGAAAACGGTTGCTGCCGGGCGCTTCCTGCGGAGACACTATCACCTGCTGATCCAGATCAAACACACGAGCCATCATCGTCTCATGCTCCCAGACCGCGGGATTTGTCAAGTCAATGTCGGATGCGAAATAAAATAACTTGCGACCCTCTTCCCAAAACACCCATGTTTCATTGGCCACCGGCGATAGCGGCGCCAAATGAACTATTCTTTCTCCGGCAGGCAAGTCCGCCAGGGAAATGGCTTCTTTTGCCACCTCTTTGAGTAAGGCCTGACGTAAACGCTCTATCATCACTGCATCAGGAAAATCCTGCTGATTGCGGGTACGGAAAAGATAGTCTCTCATTTCT
The DNA here is from genome assembly GCA_964437685.1 of uncultured Pirellulales bacterium. Classification (GTDB taxonomy): domain Bacteria; phylum Planctomycetota; class Phycisphaerae; order Sedimentisphaerales; family Anaerohalosphaeraceae; genus Anaeroglomus. The sequence continues at coordinate 5,267 of CAYTHV010000154.1, read as the reverse complement.
TTCATATCGACCGCCACCGCCTGACAGGAACTACGACAATTGTCGGGAATACGGTCTCGCACTATCTGGGTAATCCTGAATCCGGGGCTTTTCACCGCCACTGACATTTCTTCAATAACATAATCTGCTTTTTTGACTTTTATGCTAATATTCAACTGCGGCAGTAGAATTTCGCCCAGAATGCTATGGTCGTCGGGATCAAGAGTCGGTTCAAGACGGCGAACCCAAAAAGTGAGATCTTTGGCCCCAATCATCCGTTCCACCTCAGATTCATCCAGGTACCAGCGGTAGAGATGCCTGACTACTTCGTAAAGATAGGATTGCTGCAGTAGTTCTGGCGGTACGGCCGAGATGCTTTCCTGCCCTGTCGGCGGAGTAGTCCCGCAGGACGACAGCAATATCCCTAAAGCCAGAAGAAAAGCAAATCGATACAACTGAAACATTCTCATTTGGGTTCCTTTCTCAATGTAAAGAAGCGATTTCCGCCAAGCGACCCTTCATATTCGGATGGAATGGAGACATAGTTGCCGCCGGGATGGTAATTATTAATATCTGTCATCCAGGAGTAAGCATGCCCAGTCACTGCGGTTGATCCCACCTGTTCCAGATTGGCATATTGGTCAGCTCCTTCGATGCCCTCATTGATATAGGCGCGGGCCAGATTCTGCCCAAAATTTAACAGAGAACTGAAACGACCGGGCTTATTACCCTTATTAGCAATCTTGAGCAGGTAGTCAATGCGCTCCTCCACCCGAGAGTCGGTGACGAACTGCCCAGCCGAATTACGATAAAACCCTTCGCATTGCCGCTTTTCACCCGTACCCGTAATCACATCAATGATATTTTGTGACTGGACTCCGGCAACTTGTTTCTGCGTATAACCGCTCGGAATCAGATGAATGCGTGAGTGCAGTACCCAGAGAATCTGGACCATCGCATCTTTGGTCGCAGCTTCGCTTTCATAGGCGCGCTCGCCGGGGAAAGGCACCTCATTAATCAATAGACGGGCAAGATAGCCGCTGGTGGTGGTTGGGCTATCAAGCTGTGCAAATGTGGCCGCCTCGGATGCCGCCACGATGACCGCAATGGCCATAATCATCAGAAAGACTTGTTGAATTCTACTTGTTTTCATATTTTTTGATCCTGATTTCATTTCTTTGTCTGTAATTGCTGCTCTTCAGAAACAAAAGCCGCTTTCGCCATTGTACCCAGAGCCATTAGGAGCAATATTCCCCGGCGTTGCCCATCAGGTATGTAAATTTCAGGCCCCCAAGGAAATCAGCAGGGATATACGCAAGGCGATTACTCAGGTGCGACGAGAACTCAAGGCAAAACTGCCCCCGCTATCGCTCACCCTTTCGTTCATTTTATTCGCATTTTGGTCTTTAGAATCACATATAAAACAATTATAGATAGAATACAACGAATTACAAAACAATTTTTTCTTTTAGTTTTTTCATGTTTTCAATTCCGCAAAAATACTTTTCAGTGCCGCCTGATCGTTATATTTGCCTTTTGGGGAACGCAACGGCAGCTTGACTTCTTTACGGGATATTTTTATAGGGGATCAGACTCAAAAGATGTGCAATACAATTCAGATGCGCCCGCCGCTTGTCATCCGAGCGGACAATAGCCATGGCAACTCTTTCGTATAGTTGCCTGCAGCATCTTGTCTGGATCCCGGGAATGGTCGACCAGTTGGATAGTATTTTAACGAAGAATAGAATTTCGAATTGCTATTTTTAACTTCGATCAGAAACCATGATTTTCTATTTCTATATTAACAAAATCAACTTCCTGCCGATTAGCTCACGCAGATACCCTGACTAATACCCGCCTAACTCACCATATCTATAACTATCGCTGATTTTACTGATAATCCTCGGCCTGATGGCGGATAATGCGAGCTTCGACCATATAGATTACTTCCTCGGCGATATTAACGGCATGGTCGGCGATTCGCTCCAGATGCCGCGAAACACTGAGCAAGTGAATCAGGCTTTCGATGTGTTCCGGATGTGACTGGATAGCCGATTTGACCTGATCGTACATTTCCTTGTTTATCGCATCCACTTCATCGTCATCTTTTAATACCGTTGCCGCCCGGGCACAATCCATATTGACCAGGGCATCAAGACTGTTGCGAAGCATCTGCTGGGTTATTCTCGCCATGGTGTCAAAATCAAATGGTATCGGAGCCGGTTCATGCCGTGCCAGAAATTCGCTGCGTTCGGCAATATTGACCGACAAATCGCCAATCCGCTCTAAATCAACATTAATTTTTAATGCTGTAATGATAAATCGCAGGTCAATGGCGACCGGCTGATGTAAAGCCAGTATCTTGAGGCATTCTTCCTCAACATCTACCTCATTTTGATCAATCAGCACATCATCATCAATGACTTCACGGGCCAATTTGCAATCCCGTTCGCGCAAGGACTTAACCGACCGCCAAAGATTCTGTTCGACCAGCGAGCAGAGAAATAACAACTTACTTTTGAGCTTTTGTATTTCATTAGCCATGTGGATTGTCATTGGTATCGTCCTTTATGCCGGATTTTTATCCGAATCGTCCTGTGATATAATCTTCGGTTGGCTTTTTGCTTGGATTGGTAAACAATTTCTCCGTTTGGTCAAACTCAATTAATTTGCCCAGACAGAAAAAAGCGGTTTCATCACTGACACGGGCAGCCTGCTGCATATTGTGGGTTACAATCACAATCGTATAGGAACCTTTAAGCTGGGCAATGAGGTCTTCGATGCGGGCAGTGGCAATCGGGTCCAGCGCCGAACAGGGTTCATCCATTAATACAATATTGGGTTTGGTCGCCAGCGTCCGGGCGATACAAAGCCGCTGCTGCTGTCCGCCGGATAAGGCGAGGGCGGATTTATTCAGATCATCTTTGACTTCTTCCCACAATGCCGCATCGCGAAGACATTTTTCGACGGTATTGGATAAAGCACGATGGCCTCTGACACCCTGCAATCGCGGTCCATAGGCAACGTTTTCAAAGATACTTTTGGCAAATGGATTGGGCTTTTGAAAAACCATTCCGACCTGCTGGCGAAGATGGACTAAGTTCGTACGCTTATCATAGATATTGTGGCCGTTAACAGCCAAAACGCCTTTGGCATGAGCATGGGGAATCAGATCATTCATCCGATTGATGCTGCGCAGAAAGGTGCTTTTGCCGCAGCCGCTGGGACCGATAATGGCTGTAACTGCACCCGTGCGGATATCCATGGATACATTGTCCACGCCGCATTTTGAACCGTAAAAAAAACTAAACTGGCGAGCAGAGATAATCGACGGCTCATCGGATTTAATCTCGTCGGCCTGCCGGGTCTGCGGGAGAACCTGCGGACGTGCGGCGTTGCCGGCGTCCGTTGTTTTCAGTGGAACGGATTTGGACTGTTCCATTGAGTTCCTTTCTTTTTTCTCTTTTGCTTCCATGATATTCATTATCTTACCCGAAGTTAATAGCCTCGTAATTTTTTACTCATTTTGGAGCGAATCACAATTGCCGCAATATTCAGGATTAAAACCAGCAGGATCAAAGTCATTACCATGCCAAACTGCTGGTGCGGAACCAGCATTGAAATACGGTCGCCAACCGCAATATCATAACTGCCATAGGATAAGGCTCGCGTCGGCTGAAAAAGTCCGCCGAAAAGGCTGCCGGGATTTTGAACCCATTGCGACGGGGACCCAAAACTCGGGATCGGTCCCATCGCCACAACGCCGGTAAATAAAATCGGAGCGGTTTCGCCGGCGGCACGACTTAAGCTTAAAATAATTCCTGTCAAGATACCCGGCGCCGCCGCAGGAAGTACAACCTTAACCAGTGTACGGAATTTGCCTGCACCCAATGCCAACGACGCTTCGCGATACGTTTGCGGCACCAGGCGAATTGCTTCTTCGCTGGCGCGAATAATAACCGGCAAAACCAAAATCGATAACGTCAGCGAAGCGGCCAAAATGCAGGGTTTACCAATGGCGGATATGGTAATCACAAAAAATGCGAGACCGAACAGGCCATATACAATACTGGGAACACCTGCCAGCGTATTAATGCACATTCGGATAATCTTAATCCAATGATTATCCGGAGCATATTCAACCAGATACGCGGCGGAGATAACCCCCAGCGGAATAGCAAAGACCATCGCAATCACCGTCAGCATCAATGTTCCCAAAATTTCGGGGCCAACGCCGCCAAAATAATGACTATTCACCCAGTCATCAATAAAGTACTGCCAGTAACACCGAAATTGCGGCAGCAAAAGAGCATCAATATTCTCTTCTATCAGATCAAACATCGGCTCAATCGATGTTCCCGCGAATTGCTCTTTGCGGCTGACGATTTTTTTGACCAGCGGCTTCCCCGGCTCTTCCGCAACCCAGGTTTCATCCCAGAGTAAGGTATGGAGCGCCTTTTGCGCTAAATCCATCCGGGTTGCCCCGTATTGATCCATCATTAGCGGCGGCATCTCTTCCCCCGGAAGCGGCCCTAATAATTGCCGGATTGCGGTGGTTACTTCCTGTAAATTGGCCAGATATTCTGATCGCCTTGTGAGATCGATGGTCTGACTGATGTGGCGGTAGGTTTCAGCAATACTAAAAAGCTCCTCAATCGGAGTTGATTTGAAAAGCGGGTTGTTCTTTTGTGCCAGAACCTTATCCATGGCCGCCGCAACAGACTGCTTATCTTCGCTGTCAAATGCAGCAATCAGGGTATCACGAAGCTGCTTTGCCTGTTGTCGATAATCGGCATATTGTTCTTTGGGAACATTGCGGTAATTGAGATATTCGCCGTATTTCTGATAGATATCTTTGACCGTTTTGGTAAGCGGTTCAATATTCATACCACGACTAAAATCAGTCAGCATCTTGTAAATCGGTTCTCGCTGAACAGCGACCCGCTCAAGCTGCTGCTGTAATACCTGCTCGTTGCCGCGATTGTGGAGGTCTTTTTGAAGCTTGCGAAACTCAATGGTTTCCGTAAAGAATACTGCTGATAACCCTTTCTGGAACATTGGCACCAGCACCACCAGCAGAATCCCGGCGATGATCGCCACCGAACCGGCGGCGGCAACCGTAAATCCTTTATCCAAAAGCTGCCGAATCAGCATTCTCATTTTCCACCTCGCTTGTTCCGCATAATTCGGCTCAATAGGTATTCACTAACCAGATTCAGTCCAAATGTAAATAACAATAATGTCAGCCCGACCATAAACAGGGCATAATAATGTTCAGAGTTTTTCGG
>CAYTHV010000153.1:0-7508 GCA_964437685.1 uncultured Pirellulales bacterium | reverse complement strand
TGATTATCCGATACGCCAGCCAAAAAACAAGAGGGGTTTCACCGGACGCTCACGTATTTTCAAACCCTGTAAAAAAAGCGATAACAGCAATCAGATGTTTGTGTTGCGCAGTTGGCGTGAGTGGCGAAATCAAGATGTTCTTTGAAACCTTACTTGTCAATGTGTATCCAAAACAACTTTTTATATTCTGGCAAATGTAGAAAAACCAAACAAAGCCATTTGGCAAGATGGGGAGTTTTTGTCTGACATTTGGCATATTTTGAAAACAATTTTTTTATGTAAAAATGTAAAAAACAGTGGAACATTGACACAAACACAGTTTTGGCGCAAACGTCTGACAGATTTCAAAAATTCTCATTTTTCTTGAAATGTGTTGACAATTTTTGTGTCTATCCATTAATATAGGAATGTGGAGATATATTGCATTAAAATGAAGACTTTAAGGAGGCATAACATGAAGAATTCGACTGTTTTATCGTTAGTTTGGTTATTCGCAGTATCGTCAATCGGGTTTGCTTTTAGCGGCAACGGCAGCGGGATACAGGCAGACCCCTACATTATTACCGATGTTTACCAGCTCCAGGAAATGAAAAATGAGGTAGGGGCTTATTACGTTCTGGGTAATGATATTGACGCCTCGGATACGATCAACTGGAATAGCGGCGCGGGTTTTGAGCCGGTCGGAAAACTTGGAAATGAATTTGTAGGCGTGTTTGATGGAAGGGGTTTTGTAATTTCTAATTTATATATTAACAGGCCTTCCACGGTTTATATTGGTTTATTTGGCTTTGCGGGATTGGCGCATTTAAATTCTGCAACACCTGTAATTAAAAATGTTGGCTTAGCGAATGCTCAGGTTACAGGACGTGGAGACACTGGGGCGCTGGTGGGTATTAGTTGGTATTCACAAATTTCTTATTGTTGGTCAACAGGAAAAATCACTGGAACAGATGCTGACCAAACCTCGATTGGAGGGCTGCTGGGTTTTACGGCGGGAATCGGTGCCGTTGTTCAAAATTGCTATTCTATGGCCGATGTTCAGGCGATAGGCACGGGTTCTCTGGCTAATAGATCCGGAGGATTTTCCGGAGGCAATTATTTTGGAAGCATTATACGGGATTGTTTTGCAATGGGGAATGTTTCCGCTAAAACAAAATCGGGAGGTTTTGTCGGAGACAATACTCATGGTTCTGACGGAGGTTATATTTCAAGATGTTATTCTACAGGCAAAGTAATAGGATCGGGTGGATTGGTTGGGTATAATTATTTAAGCGGGAAAACGTATGACAGCTATTGGGATATCAATACGTCTGGTAAAACGAGCGGCTATGGTGGTGTTGGAAAGTCAACGATCCAGATGATGCAGCAGGCAACCTTTGTCGGCTGGGATTTTAATAATGTATGGGGAATCGATGAGGGAAGCTCATATCCCTTCTTATTGGCTTTTTACGAAAAACCCAACATTGTTAATATTGAAATTGCAGGACCGAATGAAGTTGCTGAAGATACTGAAACTCAATATAAAGCCATCGCTCATTATGATGACGGTAGCAATGAAGATATTACCAAAGAGGCAAACTGGTTTGTTGAAGGCAGCGACTTTGCGGATATTGATGCAAATGGTCTGTTTGGGTGTGATCAGGTCTTTACGTTCGATACGGTCTGTACCGTTCATGCGGAAATTAAAGATAGTAATGAAGTATTCGTCGCCCAGAAGCGGGTTAAAATAATTCCGATGTGTTCAAGCGGCTCGGCGGCTCAACTCGATGGGGTGAATGATTATGTAAATATGGGTAGTTCGCCTGCATTTAATACTGAGAAACTGACGCTGTCTTTTTGGGCGAAACTTAATAAGCCAAATGGACAGTTCCAGGGTGGAGTCGTTAAAGGGTGGGCATTTGGAAATCAGTATGAATATTCGTATCAATTAGTTTTTCATGAAGGTATTGCACGAGCTGGGGTAGTTACAATGACATCCGCAGCACAAGTTAATGCTCCTATTCTTGACGATAAATGGCACAACTGGGTTTTGACTTTCGGAGATGGCCGTATATCGATTTATAGAGACTCTGTTCTGGTTGAGACAAAACCATTTGTGGGTCAGATAGATTATAGCCAGAGTCACAATAATTTCATTGTAGGGGCAAGGGACAATCGGCAATATTCAATTGATGGTCTGATTGATGATGTTTCGATTTTTAATCGTGCGTTATCTGCTGATGAAATTCTGTATAATATGAACAATAAGCTTTCCGGCGGTGAAGCCGGGCTTGTGGGCTGCTGGGACTTTGATGAAGGAGAGGGCCAGATTGCTCACGACAAAAGCGGCAAGGGTAATCATGGAATTCTTGGCGGAACGGAAAATATTGAAACGTCTGATCCAACTTGGTTTTCGATGGGACGGCCTTGTACACGACCTGAGCTTATTAAACGCAATTTAGAAACTGCAAAGCAAGTCAAGGCAGATATTCTGGATGATCTTGATTACGCCTTACAGGCTGAAAACGCCTCGCAGAAGATGCTGCTGGATATGCAGCGGGAAAAGGATTATAGCCTGTGGAGACTTGTTGATATTGTGCGGGCAAGAGTTTATACCCAGATCGCGGTCTTAAAAGAATCTGTGGCCAAAGACAAAATCCAATCGAGCAATCAGGATTTGTCCAACGCCTTAAAGACGCTTGAAAAACCTGTGGAGAAATCAAAAGAGAGTCGGAAAAAGTAACAGACACGCGGCGAAGTAAATTTCCAGCCGCGAAATTACAAGACAAAAAATATCGAATAGCGAATCGATTGACCTGCTGACAGCATTTGATTGCCAGCAGGTCTTTTTTTGATATTTACTGGCACCTCAATTATTGTTTTTTCTTTTGCGAAATGGACTTGCGGGTGAACTTTTTTACAGTGACTGCGTACCTTTTTGTACAGGGGGTTTGGGTGCATTTATACAGTTAAACCCGCGTATCAGTATTGATATCGAGATTTTGACAGATGCGGCCTGCCTGTTTTGGCAGGTTATCGATTGTAAAGTATGGTGATGAATTTACTTACGGCCGATGTTATTGTAAAGTTATAGCCATTTAGGAACCGAAAAAGTAAGATTGCGTTTGACATTATTTTTGTTAGACTAAGTGTTTATTTGGCAGTCAATTTGAAACGAAAAAATGGATTTTTATGAGGATGAAAACAATGAAATTTGCACAAAAGATGACGTGTGGTATCTTGGTGGTTGCAGTGGTATTGTTCATGGTCGGATGCAAAACTTCCGGCGATTCAAAAGATTCAAGTTCGGCGGTTTTGCCGGAGGCACAAGCCGCGGTTCAAGCGGAATCCACAGATGTTCCTGCTGCTGCGGCAACGCCTGCACAGCCGGTACAGACCAAGCAGTCTGTTCCTACGGAGTCGTCGAAGATTAAAGTTGAGAATTCAGAGTATGATTTTGGTGTTGTCGCTCCAGATTCTAAGGATAATAAGGGTCGGTTTACATTTACGAATGTGGGACAAGGGACATTGAAAATCGACCATGTTCAGAGTACCTGCGGTTGCACTGTACCGGAATTGAGCAAAAAAGAATATGCCCCCGGCGAAACTGGAATGGTTGAAATTACATTTCACGCACCGGCGCATGCGGGCAGTGTAACCAAGCATCTGTATATTATCAGCAATGACCCCGAAACACCCCGTGCGGAATTGGCCTTAAAGGCAAAAGTGGAAGTTAAGGTAGTTGCGGAGCCAAATACTGTAGAATTGATTCTGAACAAAGATAATGCTGGAATGCCGAGTATCAAGGTCAAAAGCCTCGACAATCAGCCATTTAAGATTACTGGCATTACGGTTTCCGGGGAGACGATGACCTTTCAATTTGACCCCAATGAAAAAGCGACTGAGCATGTCCTTACGCCGAAAGTGGACATCAGCAAGCTTCAGGCACTAAATTCCGGCGTTATACAGGTCAATGTTGATCACCCGAAGGCAAAGCAGGTTTTGGTTTCTTATAACGCATTGCCAATGTATGAGTTACGACCGGCTCGAATTGTTTTGCAGAATGCAGAGCCGCTGGTTGCCGTCAAACGGGAAGTGGGAATTGTGAACAATTATGGTCAGGAATTTGAGATTGAATCCATACAGTCCCGCAGTGGGCTGATGAAAGTGGTTGAGCAGAAAAAGGATGGCAAAAATATCGGTCTTCAACTCGAAATTACTCCTCCTAAACAAGAGGGGGCCGTTCGACGATACATTACAGATGAATTGAATGTCAAAATCAAAGACGGTCCCACACTTACTGTACGCTGCAGCGGGTGGTACAAGCTGTAAGTGGGCTTTTGTGGTAATTTGGCTCCAGAATGGAACTTTTTTGAGTTTTAATCGTCCAAATTAAAGGGAATTCTTAGAGTTAATATGAAAAAGAGGGTATTGTAGAGTTAGTATATGTTTAAAACGCTTAGAATAACCAGTTTTGTTTGCATCGCCGCCGCGGGTGTCGGGGTGTTGTTTATGCTGGTATTCGGGCTTCGTTCCAACACTGAAATCGAGGGTTTGCTGGCCAAGCCGTCGATTATCGAGCAACTCAGAAAAACAACTCAGGCTGGCGCTCAGAAGGATACGGTTTCGCTGCTGGTATTGCAGGCGAAAAATTTTGTATCGCGGATAAATCCACCTCCGCCACCACCGCCTCCGCCGCCACCAAAGCCCAGAGATGAAAAGCCCGTGCAAACCGCAACGGATGTTCTTCAGCCTAATCGGACAATCAGCGGCAAATTTGATTTGCTTGCTACGGCCTGTTATCCGAAGTATCCGGAAAAATCGCTTGCTTTATTGAATCTTGTGTCCGAGGGGCAGAAGTGGTATCGGCAGGGCGAATCGGTCGGACGTTTTCAAATTCAGGAAGTTAAAGACGGCAGTATTGTTCTGTATCAGAGCGGCAAGTTTAATTCGGAATTGTTTGTTCCACCCTCGGATTCAATTCAGTCGCTGTTGAAATCTGACCAGAAAAATCCGGTTGCGGCCAAAGGGCCTTTCTCTGCAACAACAACATTCTTACAGGATAGTACTGGAAACGCGGTTCCTGTCTCTGTTAACGGAGTTCAGCCGGTTTTGTCTGAAACGTCGTCTGCGGGAACATTGCCGCAGGGTAATACTGAAAATGCGGTTCCTGTTACTGCCAGTGGTGTTCGCCCTGTTTTGCCGCAAGGCACAGGTCAGGCACGGGTTCCCCCCGGCGCTGTTCGTATAGGCCAACCGGAACCATTGCCAACCGTTGAAAGCAGCCAGCCGCAGCCGCCGGAATCGGAACCGACTCCTGCAGAACAAAAAGTATCCGTCGAAGAGAGTATTGCCGGTATTAAGCAGATTATGAACGAAAGCCGTGAAGGTATGCCTGATGCGGAAAGACAGGAAGAAAACAAAGCCTGGGAAGATTTGTTGAAGGTATTGGAAGAAGAGAAGAAATCGCTTGAAAATGCAGAAGGTCAGGCACGACCTGCTTCTGATGCGAATGAAAATACTGATAAAAGATAATTTTTGAGAAAAGTATATTCATTTCAGTGCAAATTTAGGGATAGCGGCACTGAGAAAATGACGAAAAATAAGAAGGCGACATGAAAGTTGCCTATGGACGCAAGGATGCGGTGAAGAAAAGCCGGAACCTTCCGGCTTCTTTTTTGTCTAAATAGAGAGAGCGGTAGAATTTTTTAAATAGCTGACATAGTGAATCTGGAAAAGCCTTAACAGGCGATAATCGTCGATGGAGTGGTATATGAAATTATACAGCAGTTTATGGAGGCGGACAGGGCAGATTGTCATAACGCTGATGTTGATGGGGCTGATCTTGTCGGTATTTCTGCCGATTTTGCGGCCGGATAGTCAAGCGGCGTCAGCATCCCGTGCCCGAGTCTATGGCTTCCGCCATACCGACGGCAAGCTGGTGACGGAGTGGATTAGTCGGCTTGGAATGAAAGTAACCGTGGATAAGCATTCGGCATCGGTTATTGTGCTGACCAGCGACGACCCGGCAGAGCTGGCAAAGGCATATAGTCTGGCAGAGCTGTCTGATTGTAATCAGCCCATGCAGTACAAGTCGCTGGGGGCGATTGCCGATAGCGAGGCCAAATCCACACTTGAAATACTTCAGAAAAAATTGAAAGATAAAGTGCCGGGAACCTTGATGGATCCGCCGACGCGAAGTTCAACAAATGCGATGATTGTTGATATTTATCGCGGCGAACTGGTTGTTTTTGGCCGGGCAGCGGAAATTACAGCGACAGAAAAAGCCCTGCAATCTTTACAGCCTAAAGCGGAACCGACAACGACCGAGCCCAACAAACCTGTAACGAAGACAGATACTCAGGCTGCAGCGAAAAAAGCAGAGCCGAATGAACCGGTTGTTGCAGCCGAAGCACAGGCAGTGGAACCCAATGTAAAATCAGCGGTTCAGGTCGAACCCAATGCGGTTGCGGTGGAAGTTAAAACGATTGAGCCGAATCAGGTTGCAGAGTCGACGCAAACCTCCGAAGATTTTATCAGTGAAGAATTGCTTAAGACCTTAGCGGATGAGGAACAGAATAAGCAGCAGGATGTGCAGGAAGTTGTAGCTGAAGTAACTCAGCCTGAGGCGGTTATGGCTGAGCAAACAGAGCCTAATGTGATTGAGCCAGTGGAGGCTCCGGCAGCCGAATTACCTGTCAATGCTGAAGCGATTGCTCCGGTCGAGCCCAATACAACTGAACCGAATACCGCGGATGGGGAAGTTCAACCTGTTGAAATGCCGGCTGTCGAAGAAATTCAGCCCATTGAGGCTCCTGTAGTCGAAACGCCTGTAATGACTGAAGTGAATGTTCCTGCCGATGTCAATGCAGCTCAGGCGGCTGAAAAGCAGGAGTTTGAGACAATTATCGCGCAGTTGAGAAAGCAGTCGCAGGAAGATGAAAAAAAGGCGGCAGAAGAACAGGCTTCTGTTGAGCCTAATCAGGTGAAGGCTCCCGTAGAGACAAAGCCAGCCAAGACGAAAGCTGCCAAGACCAAGAAATCTGCGGATGATAAAGTCAAGTCCGCCGCCGCGGATAAAGCCGTTGGAACGGATAAAATGGAAGAGGAGCTGGAAGTCACGATTACCATGCCTGAAAAGGTAGAAGTCCAGCAGCTTATTGAGCTGGTCGGCAAACAGCTTGGTTTGAATTATATTTATGATCCGACACAGGTAACCGGCAATGTAACGCTAAAAATTCACGATGGTAAAATTAAGGTGAAAGATTGTTATGCCCTTTTGGAATCGGTGTTGCGGTTCCGCGGGCTGGTGATGACTCGTCGGGGTAACCTGGTAACGATTGTGCCGCAAGCTCAATCCGGGCAGTTAGCGGATCCCAAGCTGCGTAAAGAAGGCGAACCGATCGAAGCGGGCGATGTGATTGTCAGCAGTGTTTTCGAATTACGATATGCAAGTCTGAACAGTGTTAATAATCTTCTGCAGCGGATTGGGCTTGGGCAGAATCCGCCGCCTATTCTGGTGCCGGAGA
>CAYTHV010000152.1:0-7682 GCA_964437685.1 uncultured Pirellulales bacterium | reverse complement strand
GCAGCAGCATGCGGTGGCGAACAGACTTCCTTTTAATTGCTCCTGTACCATGGTTGTATTGAGATGGTCAATGACTTGTTTCGGCGAAAAAATGGCATAGTGGTTGCCTTCTGTTCGGCGCAATACGGCTGCGTGCTTGAGAAACATGGTCAATAACGCGGCGGGAATTGAATGGCCGACGGCGTCGGCGAGGTAGAAACCAAAATGTGTTTCATCAAGGCGGACGACATCATAAATGTCGCCGGAGACCCATTCGGCGGGATGATAGATGGACGCGAAACGAACCTGTTCGGTAGCAGGGAGCGTTTGCGGCAGAAAATTCCGCTGGATGGCGCCGGCTAATTTAAGCTGTTCTTCGACTTGCCTGTGTTGTTGGTCGTCAGCGGGACTTTCGGCGAGGGTGCGTGAAAAATGGATCGCCGATTCGATTCTTGCCCAGAGTTCATCGATTGAAGCCGAGCGGATTTTGGACGCCAGCCGAAACCGTGTCAATTCCATCGCAATTGGCCAGTGCAGCAGCACGACGGGAATATTTTTCTGATCCAATTCACTGATTTTATCTTCGAGATGTTTCCAGTCGATCAAATGAATATCGCTGGCATCCAGTAAAAATGCCGCAGAGCAGCAGGATTGTTCAGATAGATCAAAGAAATTTTGCGTCGAAATGATTTGCCATGTCCATTTATTCAATTTCATTCGAGCGCATAGCGTTGCGGGTAAATCGAGCCGGTCTGAAACGAATGTCAGTGTTGCCGGTTTTGATTCTATTCCAACGTCTGCCAATGCCTCATGTTTTCGACTGGTATTATCCATAATTCTGATCCGTGCCCAGAAATAATCCCGAACTTACTGTGGACATCATCGGCACAGAAAATAGAACACTTAATGAAAAAGAAGTGAATTTAGTTATCGGACGTGATATTTTAAAAAATCAGGCAAAAATTGCCGAGCCGATTCGTACGAGGGTCGCGCCCATTTCGATTGCGATCTCATAATCCTGACTCATTCCCATGCTCAAGTGGCAGAATCGGGACCCCGCGATTTTTTCGGTGCGGATTTCCTCGAAAAGTTCTCTTGCTCGGCCAAAAGCGACGTGAACCAGTTCTTTATCCATGGTCAATGGGGCCATCGTCATCATCCCCTCAAGGCGGAGATTGGGCATCGACATAATTTGTTCAGCCAGATGAAACGCCGCACCGACTGGAACACCGTATTTTTGCGGTTCGCCGGAACAATTGACCTGGAGAAGGACAGGGGCATGGACGCCCATCTTGGCGGCTGCGAAATCAATTTCTTCCGCCAGCCGCAGGGTATCGACCGAATGAATCAGTGAACAGATTTGCAGGGTTTGTTTGACTTTGTTGCGCTGGAGGTGCCCGATCATGTGCCAGTGAATTTGCGGTATGATGTCGGCTTTGCCTTTGGCTTTCAGCGAATCGGAGATTTGGTCGGCAATCTGTTTGAGGTGCTGAACGCGATTTTCGCCCAGTTCTGTAAATCCAGCTTCCACTACTTCTAAAATTTGTTCCGGCGAGGCGGTTTTGGTTACTACAATCAGGCGCACGCTGTCAGTCTTTCGCCCGGCCCTGGTGCAAGCCGTGGTGATGTTGTCTTGTATCTGCCTGAGTTTTTCCGCTATCGTGGCCATGACAGTATTCTTTTTTAGGGGAGAAACTTTGACGGATTCTTCAATTTGCTCGGAAGATATTCGGTAACGACATATTCAAGGCCGTGCTTGGCAAATGCCTGCTGTTCGACACGGACACCCATATTGAGCATCTGGTTGATGGCCGCCTGCCAGGGCTTGTAATGTTTGACAAACGGGTCATTCTTGAGAGCGTCTTTGGCACGCTTGATGTCCACATCCTTGAGCGGATGCGTCGGAAGCTGGTAATCGATCACATCCTGCGGGGTTACGCCCAGAAATGTCGCCTGCGGGACGCAGAAATATTCATTCAGATGCGCGGCATTACCGGAGCCGACTTTTAGTGTTCGATAAATATTAAAGTAGCCATAGGGATCGCCATCGACAAAGGCATAGACGGGGGTTCTGAGTTTGTCGGCCAGCCGCCGGATGAACCGCCGACAGGCGCGAGTTGGTACACCGCCCATACTAATCAGAATGCAATTGTTCTTATTCCAATAGTCGTATTTGACAAGCCGCTGAAAGGCGCCTGCGGTTTCTATCGCCAGGATAAATTTTGCGTCGGAGATAAAATCCAGCCCTTCCACATCGGTCGGAATGGAATAAGCGCCGGAGCCGAATTTGGTGCAGTCGATTTTAAGTTTTTTTCCCGAAGCATCCTTGTCGATGACGACCAGTTTGCCGGCGATGTCGCCGCCTTTTTCTTCGGGGACGAATTTGAGCTGTTCGCGGTTAACGCCGAACATCGCTTCGATGTCGTCCATGATGGTATCGGATTCGGGCTGTTCGGCGAAGGCTGCTTTACCCCAGTTCTTCGAGATGTAGTAGGCCTCTCTTTTGGTCGCCATATCGTCTTTTTCGACCAGTTCTTTGCTCAGGGCCATCATCTTAAGGGTCTGGGCGAATGTCTTAACGGTGCTGACGGTTAAGGTGCGATTCTTGGTTTTATCCTGAATCTGGAAATGCCCTTTTTTCTCAAGATATTTGACATTGGCCAGCGACCGGACAGGAGTGCTCATGGTCGGTTTCTGGCTGGCCATGATCTTGTCATAGACGCCTTTGGCATTGCCTTTTATCTGATCTACTACACTAATTTTTTTTGCCATAATATTAATAAAATCCTAAACACGAAACTCTAAATTCTAAATAACTGGATTCCCGCCTGCGCGGGAATGACACGGCCTACAGAATTGTACGGCAATCAGTATAAATTAAACCCTCTGCCGATGCAAGAGGTTTCAGAGATAGCCTAAAAGGTTACTTCAAACGATATGAAGTTCGGGTTTACCACCATCGGCGAAGTGTCAATTTCACGAATATAACCGCCGAATCGGTCTTGAATTTCCGCCAGGCAGGCCTGAATATCCGCCTCGGTTCCCTGCATGACGGCCTCCACCTCACCATTCGGCAGGTTGCGAACCGTGCCGGTGATCGGAAACCGCAAGGCAATTCGGCATGCTGTGTAGCGAAACCCGACACCCTGAACACGGCCCTTGAAAATAAATCGTTTGGCTATATCTGACATAGTTTTTATTGTAAATGAAAATGTAAAATTGAGAATGGAAATTTTCCTGATTTTAGCTATAATTCGGCGATGAAATTGAAATTTATTGTCTGTAAAGCAGTACAAAAAGAGGCGTATTGGGTCGCGGCTCACAGTGTGAATATGGTTGATATCGTGCTGATGCCGCAGGGGTTACATAATACCCCCGATAAACTCCGCGCGGAAGTCCAAAGTGAACTGGATAAAACCTGTGATGTTCAAGGGGATTCTTATGATGCTGTCCTGCTTGGCTACGGGCTTTGCGGCAATGGCTGCGTGGGGTTGAAGGCGACAATCAAAACCGTGATTCCCCGTGCCCACGATTGTATTACGCTGCTGCTGGGCTCACGGCATACCTATCAGCAGTACCTGGATGGCCATCGCGGCGTTTATTGGTACAGCGACGGCTGGATTTCGACGGATACCATGCCCGGTAAAGAGCGTGTTGAGCGTTTATTGGCCGAATATACGGAGAAATATGGCGCCGATAACGCGCAGTATCTGCTGGAAATGGAACAGGCCTGGCTCAAAGAGTATAGCTGGGCGGTCTATGTGGATTGGCATCTGGCGGATTCCGAACGGCAGCAGCAGTACACCCGCGACTGTGCCACATATCTGAACTGGAACTACGATTATGTCGTTGGTAGTTCGGCATTAATGCAAAGACTGGTTGATGGCAAGTGGGATGACGAATTTCTTGTTATTCCTCCGGGCAGTACGATTGCCGAAGATTTGACCAATCCGGGGATGATGAAAGCCGTATGAGATCAGACACGCTGCTTTTTTTTCGATTAAATTTTCTGCCATTGATGGTGTTCCTTTCTGTTCTGGCGGTCATTTATTATATTGAAGCTCGCCAAATCATTAGGTATGTCTATCGACGCCGAAAAAACATATCCGCTGTTGGGCTATTAAGTTCACCGGGGATGATTATTAATCATGGTTTGGCGATCATCGGCATTCTTTGTATGGTGTACGGTTATTTCATCGAGCCGTATCGCCTTGAGATTACCACGATTTGTATTGAAACAGACAAACTCCGCACGCCGCTGCGAATTGTTCAGATTTCCGACCTGCATTGCGAACGTACTGAGCGGCTGGAACAGTTGTTGGTACAGAGTATCAATCCGCTTAATCCCGATGTGATAGTCTTTGCCGGCGACGCCATCAATGAACCGCAGGGACTTGAGCTGTTTCGCCAAACTCTGGCGGGACTAAATGCATCCATCGGCAAATTCGCGGTTACTGGAAATTGGGACGACCTGTGGATGACGGACCTTGACCGATTTGCCGGGACAGGTTTTGATGTGCTTAAACAGGATGTACGATTTCTTGAAAAAAACGGTGATACATTCTGTATTGCCGGGCTGGGTTACTTAAATGGGCCTCACAGCGGGCCGGTGATTACCAGGCTCAAGCCCGATATCTTTACGATATTTTTGTTTCATACGCCCGATTTTGTCGTCTGGCTCAAGGATTTACCGGTGGATTTATACCTGTGCGGCCATACGCACGGCGGACAGGTCGCCTTGCCGTGGATTGGGCCGATTATTACTTTATCCATGACCGGCAAACAATTCGGGCGCGGACTGAATCAGTATGAAAATATCACAACCTACACCAATCGCGGAATCGGGATGGATGGCGGTTTTGCTCCGCGAGTGCGGTTTCTGGCACGGCCGGAAATAACGGTTTTTGAAATTATTCCGAAAGCAAAAGAGAAATAATAGAATGACTGGAATGGAATGGATCACGGTTTCGGGAATCGGCATCGGTCTTTCAATGGACGCATTTGCCATTTCCGTCGTCAGCGGCAGCGTCTATCGCCAATTGCATATCGGGCACGCATTACGACTGGCGTTATTTTTTGGCGGTTTTCAGGCATTGATGCCGCTTCTGGGCTGGGCTTTGGGGATGACGCTGGAAGTCTATATCGCTTCATACGACCACTGGATTGCGTTTATTCTGCTGATGCTGATTGGCGGCAAAATGATTTATGAAACCTTTGAATTAAAAGCCGTTGAGGATAAACCCAAAGACCCGTCGAGTATAGTGGTGCTGCTGGTTTTGAGTATTGCCACCAGCATTGATGCATTGGTTGTTGGCATTACCCTGACCCTTGTGACGCAGTCTATTTTTGAAGCCGTTGCCATCATCGGCGTTATTACATTTGGAATCTGCTATCTCGGCTGGGAAATTGGTAAACGGGTCGGGCATTTCTTCGAAAATAAAATCGAGATTGTCGGCGGCCTGGTCCTGATTGGTATCGGTCTAAAAATTCTGGTCAGCCACTTGTTTGGCTGGTAGTCAAATTCTTTTTATCGCATTGTTAAGACAAAGTATCGCGTTTTGTTTGAGGCGTTCAAGTCCAGACCGTGCTACCGCGGAATTGCCAAAATGCAGGTTGAAATCATCCTGTGTCCAGCTAAGAATCGTTTTGGGGTCCAATAGATACCGCTGAGGAAAAAAGGCAAAATCCTTGTTTTGGCAGGCCGGAGCGTGCATTTGACAGGGGCAGGCCAAAAGACAGGCATTGCATCCGAAAAGTGTATTGATTTTAGAGGCCATCGGGTCTGTAATTACCTCTTTTTCTTCGATGGTCAGATAGCTGATACACTTTCGGCTGTCAAAACCTCCATTGACATCGAATGCTCCGGCAGGGCAAGCTTTGATGCACTGGTCACAATTGCTGCAGGGGTTTTCTTCTATGGCTTTATCCGGCGGCAATTCGAGCGTGGTAATCAATTCACCAAGAAGCAGTTGGCCGCCCAGTTGCGGGTGGGTCAGACAGTGATTCTTGCCGATAAACCCCAACCCGGCACGCTGTGCCAATGCCCGTTCGGCCAGTGGTACGGAATCCACGCAGGCTTTAAAATGAATCGACTTATTTGCGACAAGCCGCACAATAAAATCTGCAAGTAAGTGCAGCCTCGACTTAATGAATGGATGATAATCGTCATAAAGTGCATAATTGGCGAATTTATGTGTATCACTTAAAGATTGATGCATGGGTTTGTAGTTCAAAGCGACACAAATCACTGACTTTGCCCCGTCGAGCAATTTGGAGGGATCGAAGCGTTTTTCCATGTTGCGATAGAGGTATTGCATACCCGCCGCACACCCTTGTTTTAGCCAATCCTGAAAATACTCTTGGTGTGCGTTATCAATGGGTTCAGCGGTCGTAATCCCGACCAGATCAAACCCTAATTCAAGGGTTTTGGCTTTAATTTGCTGTGAAATATCCATTGGAAAAAAGAAAAAAAGGTACTTGGGTGGACGATTATCGAACCGCTTTAGCCATCCATCGCGTCACTTTTGACCTCCAATTGGGATATAAATACTCTATTATTAGGCCAAAAACTTGATGTAATTGTACAAGGTACCTCAAACTTGAGCAATCTAAATATTTGATCCTGTTAATTTTGCCAATGCAGCGGCAATGCTATCCAATGCTGATTGGTTCGGTAATTTCAGTTTCAGTTCGATCTGTCCCTGTTCATTGGTTTCCAGGCTTGTTGCTTCGCAGGCAGTTGTATCACGAGGCTGATGTGCTTGGCAAAGATGTTTTGAAAGGCAGTCGGTATCTTCTGCTCAAAGCGCCGGAGAATCTGAATACTCACATCGACAAAACCAAAGATGAACGCGCCAGGCTGCAGACGGCTTTGGAACTGAATCAACCGCTGGCAACGGCATACTACATGAAAGAACGGCTGCGGCTGTTATTCGACTGCGTAGACAGACAGCAAGCTGAAAAGGAACTTGATGCATGGATTGACGAGGCGCAGTCCAGCACCCTCGGTATTCTGAAAGAGGCTTCCAGAAAACTGCTGGTCTGGAAACCATTTATCTTGAATGGGTATAAACATCCTATCAGCACCAGCAAATTGGAGGTTGTGAACCGCAAAATCGGACTGCTCCAACGGAATGCCTGTGGCTATCGAGACGATGAATACCTCAAACTCCGAATCCTGCACCTACACCGTTCCACCTACGCATTAACCGGATGAACCAAAAATACGCACAAATTTATCGCATACAATTGCATGGCATACCTCTGGTATATGGGTACTATGTATTATACCGGATTGTATTAGAAAAACAACACAGGCAACCCTCGGCTATCACATTACTTGTGCCTGTAACTGTTTTTCTTGTCATGTTTGGTGTCGGCGCAACAACAGACATATCAAAAATTACCCTTTTGCATAAGATACAAGCTTGCATCCTTGTCTGGTTCTTTTTGATATATCCTGCTGTTACGTGAATTGCCGAAACATTCTACCACTGAACGCCATGACATCCATTCATTAAAGTCGCCAGTGTAAAAAGGGCGATAGCCAAAGCATACTTGCAAATAGAGGTCTTCATATTAAATCTCCGATTATTTAGGGTTATCATTGTCAATTTGTTTTCGCTTCATACACATCTTGACCGAGGGTCAAGCTTCGTATTTTTACAGTGTCTTCCGTCTTCGCAGCCAGCCGACAAGGCAAG
>CAYTHV010000151.1:0-7695 GCA_964437685.1 uncultured Pirellulales bacterium | reverse complement strand
ACGAAAATACAACTTGTCAAGCTTTCAGGAGTATTGCAGATATGTCTTATCCGACTCCTCAGGCAACGCAATGACCGAACTGACCGATGCGATCAGCACCAACCTGACGTCATTTTTCCGTGAATCGCAGCACTTTAATTTTCTGGCCGGCACAGTCATTCCAGACTTAATAAGTCGAAAAAATGGCAAGCTATCAAAAATTCGCTGCTGGAGTGCCGGCTGCTCTACCGGCGAAGAGCCTTATACTATTTCAATCACCCTTCTCGAATCGCTTCGGCAGAATCCACAGTGCGATATTAAAATTCTTGCCACAGACATTTCCAGTCGTGTATTGCAGCGAGCAGCTCAGGGTACCTATGATGAAGAACGTGTTGCTCCGGTACCACAGGCAATCAAAAGCCGGTATTTAACATCGATTCGTCAGGGCGGACAAACCCAGTATCAGGTCAATTCAACACTGCAAAAAAGTATTGTGTTTAAATATTTGAATCTCATGGAGCCCTGGCCTTTTCGCGGTCCTCTTGACTTTATCTTTTGTCGCAATGTAATGATCTATTTCGACAAGCCGACTCAAGAAAAACTGGTCAATCGTTATTGGGATGTTCTTGATCACGGCGGATACCTTTTTACGGGACATTCGGAGTCGCTGACCGGCATTGCTCACAAGTTTCGCTATATCCAGCCGACGATCTACCGAAAGGATTAACCAGGATGATCGCAACTTCAAGAAATATTATTGTACAAGTTTCAGATGCGCAGATGTCCAATGATCCAAACAGCGTTTTGGTTACATATTCGTTGGGTTCCTGTATCGCTGCGTCATTTTTTGATCCGGCAGTCCATGTCGGCGGAATGATTCATTACCAGCTTCCCAATTCCTCGATGGATCCGGAGCGAGCTGTGAGAGACCCATTTATGTTTGCAGATACTGGAATGAAGTTATTGCTGGACCATCTCTTTGCGGCAGGCGCAAACCGCAGTCGCCTTGTAGTCAAACTTGCCGGCGGCGCCGCCATGGCAAACGGCCCCAAAGGTTTTGAAATCGGAAACCGGAACTTTCTTTCCGCCCGTAAAGTCCTGTGGCAGTTTGGATTGATGATTAAGGGTCAGGAAGTCGGCGGCAATGTCCCCAGAAATATGTACCTGGACATCGGAACCGGAACCGTATCCATAAAATATAATGGCATCGAAAAAGTAATTTGAAACAAAGATACTATTGATCGCTCACTTATTTGGACAATCAATAATAACTTAATATATGAGGAATTGAAACATGGCCGTTGCAACCAAAGTATACAAAGTAATGATTGTCGACGACTCCGCCATTGTACGGCAGATTCTCACCAAAGAACTCGCTTTGCTCCCGGGTATTGAAGTTGTCGGAACAGCTCCTGACCCCTATATTGCGCGCGATAAAATTATAAGTCTTGAACCTGATATACTTATTCTTGATGTAGAAATGCCGCGGATGGACGGAATTACTTTCTTGAAAAAGATTATGCAATTTCGTCCGATGCCTGTCATTATTTTCAGCTCACTGACTCCCAAAGGCAGCAAAACTGCAATTGAAGCGTTATCCGCCGGTGCAGTTGAAGTGGTTGCTAAACCCGGACAATCTTATAGCGTAGGAGATGCCTGCAAACATCTTTATGAAATCATCAGTTCAATTAGTTACAGTGCTATCCATTCGACACATGAACAATCTGCCGCTCCAGCCAGAATCGAAAAAGCAACGAGTTCTCACATGCTGGAAACAACGCAGAAAATCCTGGCTATTGGCGCTTCAACCGGCGGGGTCCAGGCGTTGACCGCCGTATTGACCCGGTTACCCGCGACAGCGCCGGGTATCGTCGTCGTACAGCACATGCCTGCACTGTTCACAAAGTCTTTTGCAGAACGTCTCAATACGGAATGCGCCGTCCGCGTCAAAGAAGCCGAAGACGGCGACCGTGTCATTCCGGGACAGGTTTTAATTGCTCCAGGCGGATACCACATGATACTCCAGCGTTCTGGCGCAATTTATCAGGTTAGTGTTAAGGATGGCCCCGCGGTCTGTCACCAGAAACCCAGCGTCGAGGTACTCTTTAATTCCGTTGCCAAATATGCAGGGCCCAACGCCGTAGGCGCCATTCTGACCGGAATGGGTAACGATGGTGCGATGGGAATGCTCGCAATGCGTCAAAATGGCGCACATACCATTGCACAGGATGAAGAAACCTGCGTAGTTTTTGGAATGCCCAAGGAAGCCATCGCCAAAGGCGGCGCAGAACTGATTATGCCGCTCAATAAAATTGCCCAGCAACTGCTAACTTTCGCTCAACAATAAGAACGCTATGTCTCTACAAAATAAAATCATTTCTGCCCTTTTGATTACCGGTATTTTTTACGGCCTGTTTGAATTTGTAGTCCAGAAACAGATTGTTTATCAGAGTTTTATTGATATTGAAAATTCTCAGGCCCAAAATAACCTCAATCGATGTATTCGCGCCATCCAGAATGAAAATGAACATTTAAACAAATACTGCAATGACTGGGCCGCCTGGGATGAAACCGTAGCATTTGTGCAGGGAAAGAATGAAAATTATATCCAGCGAAATGGCGTTGAACCTACACTAATATCACAACATCTCAACCTGATGTGTTTTCTTGACGCAAATGATCATATTGTGTGGAGCAAATGCGTCAGGTTTGAAGAGAATAACGCCATAGAAGTTTCCGTTCGTGAACTTTCTCCCGATGTATTGGTACAGGGACATATCCTGCTTGGCCATAAAAACCCTGAAGACCATGTAAAAGGCATTCTGATGACTGAACTTGGCCTGATCATGGTCAGTTCACGTCCAATTATCAATAACAACAGCGACTTTCCGATTTATGGCACGCTCATTATGGGCCGATTGATTAACGACGATTTTATGACGCCGTTGAATGAACAGACACAGGTCGAATTCCAGTGGTGGAATCTGGCCAACCAGACAACACGGCAGCCTCTCGATCCCTATCTCTCCGCCATATCCAAAGATGAGCCTGTATTGCTGGAAAGACGTCCTGCCGAATCTTTTGTCGCAGCATATCAGGTCGTTCCAGGACTGAATACAGATCAAGCCCTGCTGCTCAAGGCAATTACACCATGCCAGATCACCGCAAAGGGGAAATACGCCATTTCAGTGGCGATGTGGTCGATGATTATCGGCAGCGGATTGATATTGGTTATTGTACAGATTATGCTGGAACGGCTCATTCTAAAACCAACCAGAAAATTAAAGGATTTCGCTCTTCATATCGCGCGAACGGGCAATCTGTCCGACAGAATCAAACTGAATTCAAAAGATGAAATCGCTTCACTGGCCAATTCTTTTAATGCCATGATTGGCCAGCTTCATCAGGCTCGCATTAAAGCCATGGAACATTCCTACAACACAGGTATCGCCGAACTGTCTTCGGGAATCCTCGGCGATATTCGAAATGCTCTGACCCTCTTGAAAACCGAGGTTGACTCTCTGAATCTTCAAGTCAAAAAGCTGCCTCTGGATCATATTAAACAAGCCAGGGAGGAACTGGCCAATCCGGACTTGCTTCCTCAGCAGCGCATGAAACTGGAACAATTTCTTGCTACAACCAATCAAAATCTGGCTGATACCCTGGATAATCTTTTAATAGGATTCAAAATTATTGCCGAACCCATCTCGGAAATTGAGCAACATCTGATTCAGACCAGCAGTTTATCTCAAACCACAGCAGAGCCCCCGGAACCACATAATGCATAACCAGTCCACCAATTGGTATCGAATTCTTATCGTGGAAGACGACCCGAATATCCAGGACGCCTACCGTAGAATTCTATGCAGACATGAGACGGGAATCAACAGTTTACCAAAAACCAAAGAATCCACTGCAATACTCTCTCTCGACAACATGGAAATTCCACTTTCAAACCCGGAAGAACTTCATAAATTTGACATTGTGATCTGTAATCAGGAAAAAGATGCTTTGGCTGCATTGCAACAGGCACAACAAGACAATTACCCCTTTGCCGCGGTTTTTCTGGGTATACAATCACTTGCTGATAAAAATAAACATTGGACCGCGGAACAAATCCGAAATAATGATCCGGACATTGAAATTATCCTTGTCACTGAATTCTCCGATGTAAATCCGGGAGAAATTGCCCGACAAATAGGTCCGGCTCATAAAATTCTGTATCTCCAAAAACCGTTTGCCGCAATTGCATTATATCAGTGCGCCGTTACCCTGACCGCCAAATGGAATCTCGAGCGCGAATTGCAAAATCTCTATGCAGAAATTGAAAATAAAATCAGACAGCGAACCGCAAATCTGGAAAAAACAAACCAGGAATTACTCCGCATCGAAAAACTCAAAAGCGATCTGGCCATTTCAATCTCACACGAATTGCGGACACCATTAACTATTTTCCGCAATATTCTATCCAATTTGAAAGCTGGAGTTCAGGGACCGGTTAATTCGCGACAAAAAGAAGCCCTCGATACAGCAGACCAGGAGATTAAGCGTTTGGCTCGCATTTTGAATGACTTTCTCGACATCGGCAACCTCGAATCCGGACAGATTGAAATGGATATCCGCATCTATCCGGTACAGGTGATTACAAACTATGCGCTACGTGTTTTAATTCCGATTTTTAATCAGAGTAATATTACATTGCTTCTCGAGATCGAAAAGCCGGACACCGTAATTATGGCAGATTTGGATCGCACCATCCAAATTCTCGACAAATTAATCGACAATGCCATCCGTTACGGTAATCCTGAACAGCCTTCGGTATTACTGCGTGTCCATGAATGGAATGACCGGGTTGTTTTCGATATTGAAGACAACGGCAAAGGTATTCCTGCTGATGAGGTCAGCCGGCTTTTTAACCGGTTTGTACAAATTGAAAGACAAGTCGGCCAGGGCTATCACGGTACAGGTCTTGGGCTGGCAATCAGTAAAAAACTCATCGAAATGCAAAAGGGAAATATCTGGCTCGAAAGAAGCCCTCTCGGAGGGGCAAGATTCTGTTTTACACTTCCTAAAGTCTGGAAATTCACAGAAGATAACTCCTCTTCTCAAATAGACAACTCCGCCCGCATCAGGTTGTAAAAATTTGTTTAAAATCGCCGTCTTCTAAAAAAAAGTTGCAAACCTCGACTTTTTGAGCTATGTTCCCATTTTATAATCTTTTTTGGAGATAATATGGCACAGGAAGTCCGGTTGCCCCAGTTGGGCAAAGCAATGAAACAGGCCACCATCGTCAACCTTAAAGTAGGTCTGAACCACTCTGTCGCCATAGGGCAAATTCTTTGTGAATTGGAAACAGACAAGGCCACCCTCGAAATGGAGTCTCCTTTGGCCGGGAAAATCCGGCACATCTTCTGCGGCAAAGACCAGAATTTGCCGATTAATGCCCCCCTATTCATTATTGGACAGGAAGATGAAGTGCTGGATACGAAGTTTGTCGATGCGCTTCAGGCGGAATTCGACGCTCTTTTAAATAGCAGTGCCACAGAGTCTTTCGACTCCGAAAAAATCGGATTAGAGATGCATCAGGCTCACGCTGACATCCTGTCAAAAATTCGTCCGGCCACAGGGCCTCTCAGTACGATACAAGACCTGCCTGCAGAAGCTCACAAAATCGCCGCAGAGACCCTCGAACCCGGACGAAAGATTCCCTTGTCTCGATGGCAACGAGTGATTGCAGACAAAATGCTCCAGTCCAAACGTCAAATCCCCTGCTTCTATTTAAATGTCCGCGTGGATGTTACGGAATTATCTGAACTGCGGGATAAATTGAACAAAACCGCACCGAAAAAAAACAACTTCAACGATTTTATTATGATTGCTCTGGCAAAAGGGATGAAACATTACCCGGTGATGACCGGCCAGCTCGGGCATGATTGTATTATTTTGGCTGAAACAATTGATATAGGCCTTGCCATCTCCACAGATAATGGACTGGTAGCGCCGATGGTGCGGGATGTCGGCGGCAAAACCCTCTCTCAGGTTGTCGAAGCCAGCAGTGATTTAATTGCGAGAGCCAAAGAAAACAAACTGAATGCTGACGATTTAGCTGGCGGCTGCATCACCATCAGCAACCTTGGAGGTCTGGGTATTGACTCTTTTATCCCCATTGCCATCCCCGGCCAATGCAGCATCCTCGGTGTTGGACGTATAGCCGAAACACCCACCCCCTCCGGAAAAGGCGACATTCTTATACGCAAAATAATGAATTTAAATCTATCCGTTGATCATCGCATCGCCAACGGTGCCGATGCAGCCCAATTCCTCGACTTTATTAAAAAGCTGCTCGAACATCCGGAAGAATTGATCGCTTCCTGATACGCGATGCAATAACAAGGTTACATCAATGATATCAAGAAAAAATACAAAAGTAACAACCGTACGGTCATTAAAAATCGGTGGTTCAAACCCGATACTTCTGCAATCCATGACCAAAACAGATACGACAAATATTGACGCTTGCCTAAAGCAGATATGCCAACTCGTCAATGCGGGCGCCGGGCTGGTTCGAATCGCGGTACCAACGCGAGCTGACACTGAAGCGTTTGCGAAAATCGTCGAAAAATCACCGATCCCTCTGGTTGCGGATATTCATTTTTCGCCGGAACGTGCCATTGAAGCCATCGAAGCCGGAGCCGCCAAAATTCGTCTTAACCCCGGTAATATCAAAAATAAAATGGATATCCAGCGAATCATTGACTGTGCCAAACAACACGAAATCGCCATACGAATCGGCGTCAATGAAGCCAGTATCCGCGATTTAAAACATGAAACCAGGGTGGATCAGCGAGTCGCTCTGATGCTCGAGGAAATCTCCGGCTACATCAAACTATTTGAAAAATCTGGATTTGACAATCTCGTTCTTAGCGCCAAAAGCACAGATACCGTCCGCACCATTGAAATCAATCGCGCTATCAGCGAACGATTTTCATATCCCATCCACATCGGCCTGACCCATGCCGGATTATTTGAAGATGCCCTCGCCCCATCGTCGGTAGCGATAGGAACCTTGTTGGCAGAGGGAATCGGCGATACCGTTCGCGTCAGCATCGCAGGCAACCCTGTTGATGAAATCGAAGCCGGTAAACAAATTTTATCATCACTTGGCTTGTACCATTCGAATAAGCCGGAGTTAATTGTTTGCCCAACCTGTGGACGATGCCAGATTGATGTCGTAAATTTTGCGAGAAAAGTACGTGCGATATTAGCCTCCTACAACAAACCTTTCCGAATCGCTGTCATGGGTTGCGTTGTCAATGGCCCTGGTGAAGCCGCCGATGCTGATCTTGCGGTTTGTGCCGGCAGCGGCAAGGGCTTTATCTACAAAAAAGGACAGAAAATTGCGGTTGTTGATGAGGACAAATTGCTCAATGCAATATCTGAACAACTAAAACAACTATAACTCTATGGATTCTGTATCTATTTAGATTACTATTTATATCTTGTTGCCTTTTTGACTCTAAAAATGAAATCATCGGCATTTTCTCTTGCAAAAGTGCTCTTTCTTGTTAAGCTATCGTACTAAATATTCTTTTAGCAGCAATTTCGCATAAAAGAACGCCATTTCTATAATAAAGAGCCTGTAGCTCAATTGGATAGAGCATTGGTCTACGGAACCAAAGGTTGGGGGTTCAAATCCCTCCAGGCTCGATTATTTAT
>CAYTHV010000150.1:0-7710 GCA_964437685.1 uncultured Pirellulales bacterium | reverse complement strand
CACGCATGAACAGTCCGGTTCTTAAAATAACCTTATGAGGAACGCCAAACAATGCCAAAACGCAATGACATCAAAAAAGTTCTGATCATCGGATCAGGGCCGATTATTATCGGCCAGGCGTGTGAATTTGATTATTCAGGAACACAGGCCTGTAAAGCCCTGCGCAAACTCGGCTACAAAATCGTCCTGGTGAATTCCAATCCCGCGACGATTATGACCGATCCGGAAATGGCTGATGTGACTTACATTGAGCCATTAAACGTCAATTCGCTGGAAAAAATCATCGCCAAAGAAAGGCCCGATGCGCTGCTGCCCAATCTCGGAGGACAGACCGGCCTGAACCTGTCGTCGGAATTGGGAAAAAAGGGCATCCTGGAAAAATACAACGTACAAATCATCGGCGTCAAAGAAGATGCGATTGAACGCGGCGAGGATCGGCAGGTGTTCAAAGATACCATGGCCTCACTCGGTATCGAAACACCCAGAAGTGAAATTGCTTATAATATTGAAGACGCTGAAAGAATCGTTCAAAGAATCGGACTGCCCTGTGTGATTCGTCCCGCTTATACCATGGGCGGCACTGGCGGCGGACTGGTTTATAATATGGACGAATTTCGTACCATCGTCAGTCGCGGGCTTTCAGCCAGTATTGTTAAGCAGGTCTTGATTGAAGAATCCGTCGAGGGCTGGGAAGAACTGGAACTGGAAGTCGTTCGCGACGCCAAAGGGCAAAAGATAACGGTCTGTTTCATCGAAAATATCGATGCGATGGGAGTCCATACGGGTGATTCATTCTGTGCCGCTCCCATGCTGACGATTGATCCGAAGCTGCAAAGGAAACTTCAGGATTATTCGTACGCCATTGTTGACGCTATCGGTGTCATCGGCGGAACCAATGTTCAGTTTGCCCACGACCCCAAAACCGGCAGGGTGGTCGTCATTGAAATCAATCCGCGTACATCCCGGTCGTCGGCGCTGGCGTCTAAAGCAACGGGTTTTCCTATTGCGATGGTCTCAGCGATGCTGGCAGGCGGCATGACGCTCGACGAGATTCCCTACTGGCGCGATGGCACGCTGGAAAAATACACGCCGTCGGGCGATTATGTCGTAATTAAATTCGCTCGCTGGGCGTTTGAAAAATTCCGAGGCATCAAAGATCAGCTCGGCACACAGATGCGCGCCGTCGGCGAAGTCATGAGCATCGGCAAGACATACAAAGAAGCCTTCCAAAAGGCGATTCGCTCGCTGGAAAACAGCAGGTATGGTCTTGGCTTTGTCAAAGACCTCAACAAAAAATCGCTCGAAGAATTGATGGCGATGCTGGTTGTTCCTACCAGCCAGCGGCAGTTCGTGATGTATGAAGCCCTTCGTAAAGGTGCCGACGTCGATGAACTGCATCGCAAAACCTATATCAAGCAGTGGTTTATTCAGCAAATGAAAGAACTGGTTGAATTGGAGCAGGAAATCCTGAAATACAAGGGCAAATCCCTGCCGGATAAGCTTCTGATTCAAGCCAAAAAAGATGGGTTTGCAGACCGATATTTAGCACAAATATTGAATCTGTCTGAAAAAGACATCCGCCAGAAACGTCTTGCGGCTGGAATTGCCGAAGCCTGGGAGCCGGTCCCGGTCAGCGGCGTTGAAAATGCCGCCTATTACTATTCCACTTACAATGCTACGGACAAAGTGGCGGTTAGTTCCCGCAAGAAAGTGATGGTTCTCGGCGGCGGCCCCAACCGTATCGGGCAGGGAATTGAGTTTGATTACTGCTGTGTCCACGCTGCGTTTGCCCTGCGGGATATGGGGTATGAAACCATTATGGTCAACTGTAACCCCGAAACTGTCTCAACGGATTATGATACTTCCGACAAATTGTATTTTGAGCCGCTGACGGTCGAAGATGTACTGCAAATATACAACAAAGAAAAACCCGAAGGTGTTATCGTTCAACTCGGCGGCCAGACGCCTTTGAATATCTGCAAGGAACTGGAACAGGCCGGTGTAAAGGTACTTGGTACTTCAACCGAATCCATCGATTTGGCCGAAGACCGTGACCGTTTCCGAAAGGTTATTGAAAAATTGAACATTCCGCAGCCGCCTTCCGGAATGGCGAGCAATTTAGATCAAGCTCTTGAGATAGCCCGGCGAATCAGTTACCCATTAATGGTACGTCCGTCGTATGTGCTTGGCGGTCGGGGTATGGAAGTTGTATACGACGAAGAGATGCTTGTGCGTTATGTCAACGCTGCCGTCGATATTTCGCCGGACCGTCCGATTCTGATTGATAAGTTTCTCGAAAACGCCCTTGAGGTCGAAGCCGATGCGATTTCCGATGGCAAGGATGCCTTTATCCCAGCGATTATGGAGCACATCGAGCTTGCCGGAATTCATTCCGGCGACTCAGCGTGTGTTTTGCCGCCGGTATCCATCCCGCCGAAACACATGAAAACGATTGAGGAATACACCAAAAAGATTGCGATTGAACTGAAAGTCTGCGGACTGATTAACATTCAATATGCCATCGCTGGCGATAAGGTTTATATTCTGGAAGCCAATCCTCGTGCTTCGCGTACCGTGCCGCTGGTATCCAAGGTTTGCAATATCCAGATGGTTCGTGCCGCTGTTCAGTTGATGCTCGGAAAGAAGCTGTCGGCGTTGAATCTGGTTCATAAAAAGATACCGCATTATGGTGTCAAAGAAGCGGTTTTCCCATTCAATATGTTCCCGGAAGTGGACCCGATTCTCGGTCCCGAAATGCGTTCGACCGGCGAGGTGCTGGGAATGGCGGATTCGTCCGGTTTGGCCTTTTACAAGGCGCAGGAAGCGGCACAGCAATTTTTGCCTTTGGACGGTGTCGCTTTGCTTTCGATTGCGCAGCCGGATAAGACAAATATCCTGGAAACGGCTCGTTTGCTGCATGAATCCGGCCTGAAAATCGTTGCCACCGAAGGAACGCATCAATATCTGGCTCAGAATGGAATTCTATCAGAAAAAATTCTCAAACTGCACGAGGGAAGGCCGAACATTGTCGATGCGATTATGAATGGCCAGATTAAACTGGTCATTAATACACCCTCCGGCAAACAGGGTACCCATGATGATTCCTATATTCGCAAGGCGGCCATCAAATACAAGCTGCCGTATATTACCACGACTGCTGCGGCGATTGCCGCGGCCCGAGGGATTTTTGCCTGTAAGCAAAATCCTCGAATTGTAAAATCGCTTCAGGAGTATCACCAGGAGATTGTATAAAAAGAAAGACGTTTATGCCCAAACGAAAAGACATCAAGAAAATTCTGATTATCGGGTCTGGGCCGATTGTGATCGGCCAGGCCTGTGAGTTTGACTATTCCGGCGCCCAAGCCTGTAAAATCCTCCGCAAAGAGGGCTATCAGGTTGTGCTGGTCAACAGCAACCCTGCGACAATTATGACCGACCCGGAGTTGGCTGATAAAACCTATATTGAGCCGATTACCCCGGATATGGTCGCCAAGATTATCGAAAAAGAACGCCCCGACAGTTTGTTGCCGACGTTGGGCGGGCAGACCGGCTTGAATACCGCCGTCGCTCTGGCCGAGTCAGGCGTGCTGAAAAAGTATAAAGTTAAACTCCTCGGCGCTGACCTGAAAGCGATCAAGCGGGCCGAAGAACGCGACCGTTTTAAAAAGATTGTTCAGGATATCGGATTGGATGTCCCGCAGAGCGGCTATGCTCATTCGGTTGATGAAGCGATGAAAGTGATGGAGGAAATCGGCTTCCCGCTGATTATCCGTCCGTCTTATACCCTTGGCGGTATGGGCGGTAACGTTGCTTACAATATCGACGAATACAAGCGGATGGTGCAGTGGGGTCTGGATATGAGCCCGCGAAGCCAGGTGCTGATCGAGGAATCCGTTGTCGGCTGGAAAGAATATGAACTGGAAGTGATGCGTGACCGCAAGGATAATGTGGTCATTGTCTGTTCGATTGAAAATCTTGACCCGATGGGCATTCACACCGGCGACAGCATCACCGTTGCTCCTGCTCAGACGCTGACCGACAAAGAATACCAGATCATGCGAGATGCCTCACTGAAGATTATCCGCGCCATTGGTGTGGAAACCGGTGGATCGAATATCCAGTTTGCCGTCAATCCTAAAAACGGTAAATTGTATGTCATCGAGATGAATCCCCGTGTATCGCGAAGCTCGGCATTGGCATCGAAAGCGACCGGTTTCCCGATAGCCAAGATTGCTTCACTGCTTGCCGTGGGTTACACGCTGGATGAGATTCCCAATGACATTACCAAAAAGACGCCGGCCTGTTTCGAGCCGACGATTGACTATGTTGTTGTCAAGTGGCCCCGGTTTACATTTGAAAAATTCCCCGCCACCAGCCCGGAACTGACCGTGCAGATGAAATCCGTCGGCGAAGCGATGTCGATTGGGCGAACATTCAAGGAAGCGTTTCACAAAGCGATTCGTTCGCTCGAAATCGACCGTTATTCGCTGGATGCGCGGCACATCAAGGCAAATCTCAATGACGACCAGCTTCAGGAACGTCTGCGAAGAAATTACTGGGACAAGCTGTGGTACATCGCCGAAGCTTATCGACGCAAATACACAACGGATGCGATTTTTGCTTTAACGCATATTGACCCGTGGTTTCTCAATCATATCCGCGATATCGTGGAGATGGAAAAGAAACTCTTTGCCGGCAGCTTTGAAAAATTATCGCCGGAGTTGCTCCGTCAGGCCAAACAATGGGGTTTCAGCGACAAGTATATGTCGATGAAATTCGGTGTTGAGGAAATGGAAATCCGCAAAAAGCGGCGTGAAGCTGGCATTCTTCCTGTTTATAAAATGGTCGATACCTGCGGCGCCGAGTTTGAAGCCGCTACGCCGTATCTTTATTCGACGTATGAAACCGAATGCGAAGCCAACCCGACAAAACGTCGCAAGATTATGATCTTGGGCGGCGGCCCCAACCGTATTGGGCAGGGGATTGAATTCGATTATTGCTGCGTTCACGCGGCCTTCGCTCTCCGGGAAATCGGTGTTGAGTCGATTATGGTCAATTGCAATCCCGAAACCGTCTCGACCGACTATGACACATCCGACAGGCTTTATTTTGAGCCGCTGACATATGAAGATGTGATGTCGATTGTCGAAGTCGAAAAGCCGGATGGCGTCATCGTCCAGTTCGGCGGACAAACCCCGCTGAAACTGTCCAAGGCCCTGTACAAGGCTGGCGTGCCGATTATCGGCACTTCGCCGCAGAGCATTCAGACTGCCGAAGACCGTAAGCTGTTCAACAAGCTGATTACCAAGCTGGGCCTGCTTCAGCCTGCTGGCGCTACGGCGACAGGGTATGACCAGACGCTCAAGGTTGCCAGAAAACTGGGCTATCCCGTTTTGGTTCGTCCCTCATTCGTGTTGGGCGGCCGGGCGATGGATATCGTCTATGACGAATCCGCATTAAAAGCCTGCGTCGAAGAAGCCCTTGAAGTGTCCGGCGAACATCCGATCCTCATTGATAAATTCCTTGATGATGCGATGGAGTTGGATGTTGACGCGATCTGCGATGGCAAAACAGTCGTTATCGGCGGGGTGATGGAGCATATCGAAGAAGCCGGCATTCACTCCGGTGACAGCGCTTGTTTCCTTCCGCCGGTAACGCTCAAGCCCGAGCTTATCGCCGAAGTCAAGCGGCAGACAAAAATGCTGGCGTTGGAATTACAGGTAAAAGGATTACTCAATATCCAGTATGCCATCAAGAACGACCAGGTTTATATTATCGAAGTCAATCCCCGTGCCTCGCGTACCATTCCTTTTGTCAGCAAAGCCATCGGTGTACCGCTGGCCAAGCTGGCTGCCAAAGTTCAGGCTGGAATGACGCTTCAGGAACTGGGTTTTACCGAAGAAGTCACCCGCAAGTACTACGCGGTCAAAGAAGCGGTTTTCCCCTTCATGAAATTTCAGGGAGCGGATGTCATCCTCGGCCCCGAAATGCTTTCCACTGGCGAAGTGATGGGTATTTCCGAGGATTATGGCGTTGCCTATGCCAAATCACAGATTGCCGCTGGATGTACTTTGCCGACAAAGGGTACGGTTTTTATCAGTGTTCGCGACGCCGATAAGGCGCGAGGTGTTCAGGTCGCCCGAAAACTCAATGAAATGGGCTTTAAAATTTTGGCCACAAAGGGCACCTGCATCGAGCTGATTAAGAACAATATCCCCTCGGAATTCGTACGCAAAGTGGTTGAAGGCCGTCCGAATGTCGTGGACTTGATGATCAATAACCAGATTGATTTGATTATCAATACGACCGTCGGCGAACAAACGATTAAAGATTCGTTCCCCATCCGGCGGACAGCACTGGATCGTCAGATACCGTATGTCACCACGATACGCGGCGGCTTGGCTGCGGCACGGGCGATAGAGGCGATGCGAAGCGAAAAACTAACCGTTAATTCGATACAAGCCTATTATAGGAAAAAATAGTTATGCCGAACACCAAAGCAATTTTGTTACTGGAAGATGGGACCGTCTTTGAAGGCCGGTCTTTTGGCGTCAAGGGTTGTGCTGTCGGCGAGGTTGTGTTTAATACCTCAATGACCGGCTATCAGGAAATCCTGACCGACCCTTCATATTTTGAGCAGATCATCACGATGACCTACCCAATGATTGGCAACTATGGAACCAGCGATGCTGACAGGGAATCACGGAAGTTGTTTTGTTCCGGCCTGATCGTCAAGGAAAACTGCCCATTCCCCAGCAACTGGCGGAATGAAAAAAGCCTCGGCGATTACCTGAAGGAAAACAACGTCGTCGGCCTTGAAGGCATTGACACCCGTAAACTGGTTCGCCATATCCGTACACAGGGCGCGATGCGAGGCATTATCTCTTCGTCTGAACTGAACATTGCTGCGTTGAAAAAGAAGCTCGACGCGTACCCCGGCCTTGTCGGACGCGACATCGTCAAAGCCGTAACGGCTGGTAAATCCTATGCCTGGGATAATGGTGTGGTTGATGCCATCACGAATCAGGAATGCAAGCCGAAAAAACAGTACAATGTGGTTGCTTACGATTTTGGGATAAAAACCAACATCCTGCGGCTGCTGGTTTCAAACGGCTGCAAGGTAACGGTCGTCCCCGCTGATACTTCTGCCAAAGAAGTGCTTAAACGAAAGCCCGACGGTGTCTTTCTTAGCAACGGCCCCGGCGATCCCGCGGCGGTTACGTATGCCGTAGACGCCATCCGCGACCTGCTGGGCAAGGTTCCGGTTTTTGGTATCTGCTTAGGCCAGCAGCTTTTGGGGCTTGCCCTTGGCGGCAAAACCTACAAGCTCAAGTTTGGCCACCGCGGCGGCAACCACCCCGTCAAAAATCTGGATACCGGCTCGGTCGAAATCACCAGCCAGAACCACGGCTTTACCGTGGACATCGATTCGCTCAAGGATAAGAATGTGGAGCTGACCCACATTAATTTAAATGACAACACCCTTGAGGGGATTCGCTGCAAAAAGCTGATGGCGTATTCGGTGCAGTATCACCCGGAAGCCGCCCCAGGCCCACACGATTCGCAATACTTGTTCAAGCAGTTCACCGATTGGATGGACAAGACAAAAAAGAAAAAGTCATAAAAGCAGGGGCGGGTTTTAAATCCCGCCCTTTATTTTCAATTGGTAGCACTTTCGCCGAATGCTGGCAGGTGGGTTGTCATTCCAGC
>CAYTHV010000149.1:1373-7728 GCA_964437685.1 uncultured Pirellulales bacterium | reverse complement strand
TACGGACCTATCGCGGTGCGGTGGCAGGATAATCCGGCAACTAAAGAATTTGAGCTTTTCCTGAAGCACCCCCAAGAAATAACGCCCCAGGTTGCTGCGCCCAAGGGCAGAAAGCTGAAACTGATTCATGAATAAGTTTTGATGTGAAAGGGATAAAAATGAAAAGACGATATTCTGTGGTTCTTGCCAATCTCGGCAATACCTGCGACCGGTTTTGCAGCGGGTATAAGTCCAACCCTGATACCCTGACGATGCTGAAAAACGCGGCGTCGATACCCAATGTTGAAGGGATAGAAATTATCGGCACATGGGACATCCGGCCGGATAACGTTGCTGAAATGAAAAAGGCATTACATGATTGCGGTATGATCTGCGTATCCATTATTCCAGACCTTTTTGCGGATAAGATCTATGGGAAAGGCAGTTTTTCCAGTAAAGATAAAGCCGTTCGGCAGCACGCGTTTGATTATACTCGCAAAATGTGCGATATCGCATTGGAAATGAACTGCAAGACGCTGAATATCTGGCCGGGGCAGGATGGCTATGATTATATGCTGACGGCGGATTATGAAATGGAACGAAAATGGCTTTGCGATGCGATAACGGAGCTTGCGACGAAATATCCGAGCCTGCAGCTTGCTCTTGAGTACAAGCCCAAGGAGCCGCGTACCTATTCTTATCTTGCAAGGATGGGCGATACGCTGCTTTTGGCGCAGGAAACCGGCTGCAAAAATGTCGGCATTACCATCGACGCTGGGCATTCGTTTGTCGCCGGGGAGAATGTGTCCGAGGCGGTGGTTCTTGCCAAACGCGGCGGAAATCGGCTGTTTCATATGCATTTTAACGACAATTATACCACCTGGGATGATGATATGATTGTTGGCTCCGTCCATTCGATCTGTTATATCGAGCTTTTGTATTGGCTTGATAGGACAGGCTATAATGGCTGGCTGTCGATGGATCAATATCCGTATCGGGAAGACGCCGCAGGGGCGCTGAGTGAAAGTATTCAGTGGCTGGTTAAATTTGACACTATTTTGCAGGAAAATCGTCAGAAAATCGATCATTTAGTTAAACTCGGCGATGCGGTCGAAACCTCTAAATTCCTGCGGAGCGTGATGTTTTAATATGTGTGGATGGAATAGAAAAATGGTATTTTTAAATCTTGTATTGATGATTTGTATCGGGCTGGTTTCTGCGGCGGACATTTATGTCAATCAGGATATCGGCGACGATAGGGCGGACGGCAGGACGCAAACCGTCAGCGGCGGTTCTGCACCGCTTAAGACGATCAATCTGGCGATTGCCAGGTCCAGGCCGGGCGATACGATTCATATTATGCCCGGCGATAAGCCGTATTATCAGGGCATTGAGATCAACAATGTCTATGGCGAGCCGAATAAGCCGATTGTGATTGATGGGCACGGGGTTACACTTTCGGGCGAAGGGCCGCTTGATCCAAACCAGTGCCAGCAGATTTCGCCGGGGTTATGGAAGTATATCAATCCAAACTCGGCATCCAATGCGGGATTTGTCTGCCGATTTTATTTCATTCTCGATGGCAAGATGAATCGTATGGGGCAATGTTCCAAAGGGCCCAGTGAGCCATTTTTGACAATAGACAAGCTTACAGAGGGACAGTGGACGTATGTCAAAGACGATGACGCTTTTTATTTCAAGCTGGCTGCATCGCAATCCACCTCTTTGGTAAAAGTGCCGGTGATTTGCAATGTCGTCTGGATCCGAGGAGATTCGCGTTATATTACCCTGCGTAATATTAATACCACCCATTCGTGGAACGATGGGTTCAACTTTTATGATAAAATCAGCCGCATCCGGCTCGAAAATGTCTCGGCGGTCGAATGCGGCGACGATGGATTCAGTACACATGACCAATGTGAAGTGGAACTGGACGGTTTCTTTGCCACGCGCAATGCCACCGGCATCTGCAATACCGGAACCGGTTTTTCATCGAGCAAAAATATTTTGCTGTATGGCAACAACGGGTTTGAGTATTATCTTTTCGGTCCCGGCAGGCACATCATGGAGGATAGTTTGATTTACGCCGACGCCGTTCAGCCATTTTATTTGCAGAACATTGATCCAAATGGCCTATGCCGCCTTGATGTGAAAAATGTTACGGTGATCAACCGGCGATCCTTGCTCAAACACCTAACCCTCACTGAGCATACGACGATGGATGCGGTCAATCTGGTTTTGAGCGGCGTTGGGATCAGGCATGGCGGGCAGAGTCTGGCTTTAGACAACTCGAAGATTTTAGGCTGTCCGACTCCTGGCATTGTTGTTGAGCCGAAATCACTATGGAAAGCGTCCAATAATTTTTATTCCGTCAGCGGTATTCAGATTCAGGGTAAAATTTATACTCCGCAGACTTTTGTGGAGTATCAAAAGGCGGCAGAGGATTTGACTTCGAGGAATGTTTCTTGTGATGATTGTAAAGCGGTTGAATAGCAATAGATAATCGAAAGGATTTGTTATGAGCGGGATAAAGGCGTTTTTGACGGTAGCAGTGATGGCGATCTATTTCAGCGGAGCGGTTCAGGCGTATGATAATTTTATTATCTTTGGCAGCGGCGATTATGCCAATGTACTTGGGAATGGCACGGATCCTGCATTTGATTCGCCCGAGGGGATCGATAATCTTGTCAAAACATGGAAAGACCGTGGGATTACCGGTGTTATTCATCGATTTGACACCCCGGATATGGACCCGAATCATATCGTGTACACGCCTATCGGCAATGATACGCCGGAGCATCGGTTTTTGCAAAAAGGCATAGAGATGATCGCTGAAAAATTTTCTCAGCCATTGGTCATTCGGGCTGCCGCTGAAAAGTATGGATTGGAATACTGGGCGTGGTGGCCCGCAGTGTACAGCGACGGCGCCCCATCGGATATACCGATTGATGAATGGGGTGTCGATAAGACCAGTTGGACATACGAGCATCGGTATGTCCATGAGCATCCGGAAGTGTTGACGATTGACCGTAAAGGCAAGAAGATGTACGGTGTGATGGAATATGCGTATCCCGGCGCCAGGCAAGCCAAGGTGGCGGAATATGTACATTTTGCCAACCAGTTCGGCGTTCGGAATTTTATCGCGTGTCTGCGCAGTGAAGCGTCGCAAATGCAGCGGCCGGCGATGGACGCAGATGAATATGGCTTTAATCCGCCGGTGGTTGAGGAGATGAAAAAACAATATGGCGTGGATATTTTGACTGATCCGCGGTTTGATTTTAAGGGTCCCAACTTCAAGCGAAATGATCCGATGCTGGAAAACTGGCGAAAACTTCGCGGCTCTTATCTGACGCAGTTTTATCGGGAGTTGCGCGAGGCGATGGATGCGATTGATCCGAAGATTAAAATTGCCGTGCAATTGCCGGGCGGCGACTACATTGGGCCGCCGCTGGGAAATATGGTTGTGGATTGGCGCACATGGATTGACGAGGGGTTGATTGATTTGATTATTTATGGGGTTACTCTGGAAGCATCACATGACCCTGATGCGTCCAAGAAAGGTTATTTTACCGATGCTAATTCAGATACAGGAATTCACCCCGTGTCCGTATTTCGAGAATTTATTGACAAGAGCAAAAATCCCAAAGCAAGACTGCTGCAGGCCAATGGAAATTATTATTTCTTCCGTGAACCGGATCAAGGATTTGACGGATGGCGGACGGATTTTTGGTGTGCGGCGTTCACGCGTGCGTGGTACCAGCGTTGGTCGCAGTGGACGCAGGATATCAAGGACTTTGGGTGCATTAAATATATTGAAAATGATTTCGATGAAATGCCCATCAAAAATGAATGCTTTTTTGGCGGCTACGGCGATCCGCGATATAATCCCTGGAAACGTCGCGGTTCGGGGATATGGTCATGGATTGGAAACGGTGAAGACTTAAAACCTTATGCCCAAAATGAGATACGATACGGGGAAAAAGGAAATGCAATTAAACTTACCAGCGGTAACGACAGCAGCCGGATGCTGAAAGCCAGGATGTGGAGCTGGACCAATCGAGCCAATATGTATATTTGGGCCAATCAGAATCAGATTGCCAATGGAACCGCACAGCTTTCATTTTGGCTGTATCGTCCCGATGCCAATAGCGGCGTCGCCGTATGGCTTGAATCGGACAAAAGTTACATTCGCCCTGTCAATCTAACGGTTGCCGCAGGCGGGGAGATTTCCTATTCGGCGGACGGCAAGAATGTATCCAGCGGTCAAACGGCGAAAGTCGGCCAGTGGCAAAAATTTGTTATCGATGTGGATGTGGAAACCAAGAGGTATTCCATTTCGGTTGACGGCGCAGCGATTGGCAAAGATATGGCGTATCCTGTGTCGGCTGAGAGTTTTTGTCTGATGTATTTTGATCCGGGCAATGCGCCAAATACACAGATTTATCTTGATGAGGTCTCTTTGCGATGGAAACCGAAGCTGTATGACGTTGCGGGCAAAGAAACAATTTTATTCAGTGAGGATTGTGAATCTTACGCTTCCAAGTCGAAGTTGAAAGGCAATTCCAAAAGCCAATGGTTAATTCAGCCTAAAACCGACGGGGATAATTTTGTGATAGAAAACAGCATGTCCTACGGTGATGGCGTACGATGTATCAAGGCGATGGGCGGCGGTTCTATTTCCAGCAAGCCCATTACCCTTAAATCGAATTCGACGATTGTTTTGGATATGGATGTGTTCTTAAAATCCGAGATGCCCTATATCAGTATGGCTACGCCCGTTGAGGGGTGGAAATCGAAAAGCGGAACGGTGTTAAGTGTGCTGGACGGCAAGGATCAGGTTGTCGCGGGAGTTAAGGCGGTTCCGGCTGAGGGATGGCAGATTTATGACGGCCAGAACTATATTGATTGTCTGGCAAAAGTGCAGTATGACGCATGGAATCATATTCGGATAATCATTAACCTCGCAACGAAAGAATGCTCATTTATTGTTCGGCCGCTGGGTGAACTGCCGATTATGGCTGGACAGGTTAAGATGAATACAGAGAATGAATTGGGCGGCGTCTGTAAGATTCAAATCAGCCCGACCCAGGACAGCGGCCATGTGAGCTGCTATGATAATATTCGCATCACAGAATACAAAAACGATTAACAGAGAGACACACAATGAAGAACAAATTTCGTATCGCATCCATCGGCTGCGGCGGCAGAAGCATCACCTATTTGCACTGGCTTAAGCAGAAAGGGTTTGATTACGAGCTGGCAGCGGTTGCCGATCCGAATATCAAAAATCGGGATTATGTCAATAACAAATTCGCCAATGGTAAAGCGATGTGTTTTGCCGATGGTTTGGATTTGGTTAAAGCTTGCGATGTGGACGGCGCGGTTATTGCCACCCCCAATCATCTGCATCGTGAACCTGCGGTTGCAGCGATACGCAAGGGGTGGAAAATACTGCTTGAAAAGCCGGTTGCCCCAAGTACGGAAGACCTCAAAGCAATTTGGAGCGAGTCGCAGGCCTCATCGTCTTCAGTGATCGTCGGATTTGTTCTGCGCTATGCGCCGTTCTATCAAAAAGTGCATCAACTGGTTCAGGATGGTGCAATCGGCCAGGTGATGGTTATCAGCGCCGAAGAGTTGATGTCGGATAGGCTATCATCGTTGTTTGCTCGTGGAAATTGGCGCAATGATGCGGCATTGTCCGGGGGGCTGATGCTTGAAAAGTGCTGCCATGATATTGATATTTTGAACTGGTTCGCCAATGGCAGGGCGGTTCGGCTTTCTTCTTTGTCCCGGCGGACGTTTTTACTGCCGAAGGATGGGGTTGCGTTGCACTGTCAGCACTGCAAGCTGAATTTGACATGCCGTTTTGACCGTAATCGGATTTTGGAGTCTTTCAGGGCTGAAGACGCCGGCGAGATGTTCGATCTGTGGGCGACCAGCGAAACGGACGACGCATGCGTGTATGGTAATTCGAGCGGTTATCCAGACCATCAGACGATCAATATTGAGTATGATAACGGCGTCTTGTGCAATTTTACGGTAGCTCAGGCGCAGCCAACCAATACACGCACATTGCGAATCCTTGGCTCAAAA
Organism: uncultured Pirellulales bacterium; assembly: GCA_964437685.1. GTDB lineage: Bacteria > Planctomycetota > Phycisphaerae > Sedimentisphaerales > Anaerohalosphaeraceae > Anaeroglomus. The sequence goes on along the minus strand of CAYTHV010000149.1, from coordinate 1,656 downwards.
GGGCAGATTTATGCCGACCTTTTCAGAAATCAGATAACGGTGTTCAGGCACACAGGTCCCAATAATCAGGCAATTGAGACGATTACCGTAAATCATGATGGATCCGGACACGGTGGCTCTGATTCAGTGATTACGGCGGATTTTCTGAATTTACTGAACGGCCAGGACTCGCCGGAAAGACCTGGGTTGAAAGAGGGTGTTGAGTCGGCGATGATGTGCCTGGCGGCGGATATGTCTGCTAAAAGCAACACGGTCATGGAGTTGGAATCTCTCCGAAAAGGGA
>CAYTHV010000149.1:0-1363 GCA_964437685.1 uncultured Pirellulales bacterium | reverse complement strand
TTGTCGATACCCCTCTGCCGCTGGGTGTATAGATGTTCACAAAAATGGATAGTGGATTTTGTTAAAAGAAAGGAGGTGCCGCAAGCAGATATTGGCGTTTATGAAAATGTAAATCCGCTATGATATTGCACCGTTGATGAAAAAAATCGACAAAATTAACAAGGAGAGGTTGCAATGTATTTTAATAAAATATGGATATTGACGCAGGTTGCCAATTCGCCGCAGGGAACCGGGACGACAGCCGCTGGCACCCGACTTACGGCTTTCTGGTCAAGGTATAATGGTACTCAGGGTACTCCTACCACGTCAGATTCAGGCGACCATCAACTTGGTAGGATAATAGCGATTCGCGGTGCAGTTAGTTCAGGTGACCCATGGAATGTCACGGCGGGTGGCGTTGAGGCTATTTCAGACACAAGCGGGTCGATTCCGGGTGCTACGACTTACGACTACTGTGGACAATACTCTGGTTGTGACAGCGATTGCTACCAGTCTTCCTGACGCGAGCAGTACAGCAAAGTTTTCGGCATGGACAAACTCCAGTCTGACAAGTGTTATTGAGCGTAATGACAATTCTGTAACCGCAGGCAATGGCGGCGGTCTTGCAATGGCTACAGGTATTAAAGGGACGGCTGGGTCTTACAGTAACACTGCTGTTACACTTGCGAATGCAGCGTACAAGGGCATGATGAGCATTGCGATTAAGCCTTAAACTTGCGGCAAAATGACCTTGAATTTGACTGGCGGTGTGGCAGCACTATCTGGGTGTTGTCACACCATTATATTTGTTCAAGGATTGCTTAGTGAATCTGATTGTATTTCAGTGGAGTTGATATGAAATTGGATACTGTGGCTGCAATGAATAGTGTTATTAAAAATATTTTTCTGATGATTATTGTGAATGTCGGCATTGTGTACGGTGTTACCATTTCTGAGGGGCCGCAATTGCCGTATGGTGTAAGCGGGCATTGTGCGGGTATCGTCGGAGGTAAGGTTGTTGTCGCCGGCGGGAGCTATTGGAATGAGGATAAAACACAGAAAGTTTTCTTGAAAAAGTCGTTGGTGTTTAAGGAGGGCTGCTGGATTGATGGTCTACTGCTTCCGGCCGAAGTCTATTGCGGTATGTTCGCCTATGATGATACCGGGCTTTATATCGTTGGCGGCCGGAATTCTCAAAGAATGTCTGCGGCGTTTTTCTGCATAAAAAATAATTCCGGCAACTTGAATGTGGTCAAATTTCATGATTTTCCCACTGATACTGCGGATGGTTCGGCGGCGATTCTGAATTCAGTACTGTATGCAGCGTGTCCGTCAGATTCAAATGGCGCTACCAATTCTTTCTGGTCAATCAATCTGGATTCAC
>CAYTHV010000148.1:2560-8378 GCA_964437685.1 uncultured Pirellulales bacterium | reverse complement strand
GAATAGGCAATGCACCAGAAAAATCCTCGTCATCAAATCCTACGATGGCAACATCATCAGGAACACGATAACCATTTACAATTAATTCATGCATGACACCTAATGCCAGCGAGTCGGCCGAAGTAACTACTGCATCAAATTTAAAATTAGACTGCAACAGCTCCTTGGCCATCTTCACCCCTGCCTGAAAAGGGTTGGCTCCAACGTCAGGGTAATCAATAAAAATATGATCATCAAGTGATGAACCCATCTCCTGCAACGCTTTTTTATGACCACTGACTTTTTTCTGCCCACCCGTCCAAAGAATACTGCCTCGTAAAAAAGCTATATGTTTGCGCTTAGCATCTTGCATAACATGCTTAACCTGCAAGTATCCGCCAAGCTCACGATCAACCGCCACATCAGGAGTGGAAAAGCTGTAAGGCGATTCGATTGTCACAACTGAAATATTTTCACGTAAAAACCGCTCTACTACTTCACCATTTTCCACAATATCAGAATTTAGGATAATTCCATCAACATTATTGGCAAGAAATTCGAACATATACTCGCGTTCTCTTATCGGATCCCCTCTATGTGTCCCAAATATGACCCGAAATCCTTCCCGATACGCAACATCTTCAAGAGCCAAAAGCTTCATGAGCATAATCGCAGGACTGCTAAGCTCAGGAAAAATAACTCCTATAAAATTAGTCTTCCCGCCTCTTAGACCTTGAGCAAATCGATTGGGCCGATAACCTATTTTCTTGGCCGCATGATGGACACGGGCAAAGGTTTCCTCGGAAGCATAACAATGTTCTTTATTGGCAAGAATGGCTGATGCTGTACTCACCGCAACACCTGCCTCGCGAGCTACCGCGACTAAGGTTGGGCGTAAATTCGTGATCTCTCCAAACTTTGTTGACTTACCAACAATATTTGTCTTGACACTTTCTGTGGCTTCTAATATACTTCTCATAACGTTCTATATACAACGTTGTGATACGGATGTCAATAATTTTTTTAATTTTTTAAAAATTTTTATTTTCAAGATTGGGTTTAACTTAAAAATGGCACTCGATTTGAGCAAATTTATGTAAATTGGAGATTATTTATATCTTGTTACAAAACAATAAAAAATTTGAAGCCATCCTTTAATTTTTAAAATTCGTTTAATTATTAATAAACAGATATGAAACAGTTATAAATAATGACACAACGCCTAATGTAAGGAACGACACTAATGTTCAAATCGAAACACCCATTTCCGCTAGGATTGTGGCAACTTTTTATCTGGCTACTCTGGGGCGACTTTGTCCTGATTGTTATGGAGCAGGTCATGCCCTCTCTGTTTCCCCTTTTGCTGCGAAATTACGGTGCACAAAACCGCACCATCGGTTTGATTATGGGTACGCTGCCAACGCTTGTTGGATTGTTTCTGGTGCCTTATGTCAGCTACAAATCAGACCGCTCCCACAGTCCGCTGGGACGCCGCAGACCGTTTCTATTAATGTCGACTCCCTTGATCGTCATATCGATGATCCTGTTTCCTTTCGCGCCCGAAATCACAAACTTTCTGGTGCAGCTATCGTGGATGCAGCGAGTCTTCGCCCTCATACCGGGGCTGCCCATCGTGTGCGTGGCGGCATCGCTGTTTCTGCTGTATAGCATGTTCAATTCAATCTGTGCCAATGCCTATAACTGGTTGCTGGTTGACATGGTGCCTTCGGGCTACATGGGACGTTACATGTCACTGTCCCGGATATTTAGCCTGATAGGTACCTGTATCTTTAACTTCTTCCTAATGGGTCTGGCTGAAACACATCTTAAAGAAATTTTTGTGGGTGCAGCACTGGTATACGGCATAGGCTTTGGATTGGTTAGCTGGAAAGTCCGCGAACCCTCTCTACCGACACCACCTGCCAATGAGCTGTCGGCTAATGAACCGCAACGATACCGACAATGGGTCAGCGGTATCGGTAGTTTCTTCAGAGTTTGTTTTACGACGCCCTTTTATTTGTTGATCTATCTGGCTTTTCTGTTTTATACATGGTCTACTTTGGCGGGGAACTTATTTGCCATATTATTCATGAACGAGACACTGAAGATGAATTATAGCACGATAGGCACAATGCGAGCATGGGTAACCATTGCCGCGATTCCAAGCATTTATTTTTTCGGCAAAATTATCGATCGATGGAAACCGCAGAATGTTGTTATCTCTGCCGTCCTCCTCTATGCAGCAGGAAATCTGGCCTGCTTTTTTTTCATTCGCGGAACCGCTTCGTTCTTGATCTGGACGTTTATAACCAATATTGCAGCCTTTTTCTGGGGGGTCGCATACACAACTTATTTGGCCACTACATTGCCGAAAGCCAACTATGCGCAACTCTCTACGGCCATGGGACTGGTCACCGGACTTCTGGGTGCAGCCTTCATGAGCCCCATCTGCGGTACCTTTTTTGATCTGCTGAAAAACAACTACCGTTATATTTATCTGTGGCAAACCGTATTTCTGCTGCTCTGCGCAGTCGTTTTCTGGAAATTGCGCAAAATGTGGATCGCTTATGGCGGCCCGGACAATTACCGGCCCCCTGTTGCCCAGTTGGTGCCGGTCGAACCACATGCGAATGCACAAGTACCCCCTGCTGCAGTCGCTCACGAATAAACTGTTGAACATAACGCAAAGAGGACTTCAAGAATATTTGTATCTATTTGTATTTACAGCAGGTTATACGCTTACAGTAACGTTTGATTTGGGGATTGTAGCGACGCCGGGTTAGAAAGTAATAGTTTTTTAATGTCGAGCCTATAGATTTATGGCAAATTGTTGCTATAATACTTCACTTTTAAGGAATTTCATATGGATGCAATTAATGTTGCTATAATTGGTGCGGGTGCCAGAGCAATTGCGATGTGCAAGTTCATTGCAGATAACCCAAAGGTTGCAAAACTTGCCTGCTTGGTGGACCTCAATCCCGCTAAAGCCGCTTTACTCAATAATTATTTTGATTTTGACGCCACGATAAGCGATAAGATAGACGCTGTCTGCGCACCCAATATCGATGCGGTCCTCATAGCAACGCCAGACTACGCACATGTCCTTCCGACAATTACTGCGATGAAAGCTAATAAACATGTTTATATTGAGAAACCCCTGGCAACAACTTTAGAGGATTGCCAGACCATCATCAACGCGGCTTCAATATCAAAATCCTTCTGTTATTTAGGATTCAATCTGCGACACTGTCCGGTATATGAGAAAATCTATGAGCTAATCCAAACTGGTAAATTAGGCAAAATCACCACAATCGAAGCCAACGAATGGTATTATGGCGGAAAATCGTATTTTAGAAGATGGAATCGACTTCGCAAATTCGGCGGCGGTCTATGGTTGACAAAAGCCTGTCACGATTTCGATTTAATCACTTGGATTTCCGGCGGCAATCCTCTGTCAATCTATGCTAAATCAAGGCTTTCCCACTACACGCCCATTGACGGCGCAGGGCCCCGATGCAGAGATTGCAAAATAAAACAAACCTGCCCGGACTACTATGATATCAACAAAACCTGCAATGACTGGTATGAAGAATTATGGCGGCAGCTTCAGTTAAAAATGGACCAAAGCGGTTTCTTTGCTCCCGATGTCTGTTTATACAACTCAGAGAAAGATACATTTGATAATGGGATTGCCTTTATTAATTATGACAATGGCGTCCTTGCGACTTATACTGTCAATGTTCTTTCTGCTCGCTCAACAAGACAAATGCGCGTGATTGGAACAGAAGCAATGGTCGAAAGTGATATGGAAAAAGGAATTATTATATTCACACAACGGCACAGTGCAAAATCCACCACCATTGATCTAAATAAAGAAGTGTCGGGGATGCATGGCGGAGCAGATGAAAAAATATTTCTGGATTTTTTCAATATCTGCAATAATGGCGGAACTCCAAGGTCTGGATTAGCGGATGGGAAATTGGCCGTCGAATTGTCTTTAGCCGCAACACAATCAGATACTCAAAATGGCTCTGTATTTTTATGAAACTGTTTACAATGCTGCCGTTAAAAAAATATAATATGGATAAGTTTGTAGAAAAAATGATAAATGGCTTTTTCCGCGAGCCCTGCATTAGTGGTTTTCGGACAGTACCGCAACTTCTGCGAATATAAAGGCTTGTATGGAGTCGCCCCAAAGTGATTAAGCCGCTAAATCAGCGTTTTCGTAGAAACTCCCGGACTTTGGGGTATTCGATGGTTGCCGCCGTCAGATACGCCGCTCCCAGCAGGCCTGCCCCTGCGCCAAGCTGAACCCACAAATTCGCCTGCGGCATAACGTGCAGCAGAGCAATTCCACAGCCTGCCATCACCGCCGACAAGACTGCCCCCGGCACAAGACTTTTCAGATACTCCGCCGTTGCCGATGGAATCCGCAGGCTTAATTTCGCTATCTGCAAAATAAATCCCGCCGCTTCGCCCAGCAGCACTGCCCAGGCCGCCCCAACCATGCCGTACCATTTGATCAGCGGAATAATCAGCGCCGCCAGAATGACCACACGCACAATGGTGAATAATCGGTTTTGCTTTAGCTGCGCCGTAGCGATATAGAAATTCCACAAAATCACGCCATGTGCACGACAGAATACCGCACCGGCCAACACGATGAAAGCACTTGCCGCCGCGGCATACTCTGGACGGGATGCGAGAACCAATATCGGCGAGGCCCATACGGCGAAGAATACAACCAGCGGTCCAGTTGCCAGCGTCATCCAACGCGACGATACTGTCAATCCTTTGCCGAGTGATTCAGAGTGTTCCTGCTTTGCGGAAAACACCGGCAGCAGCAGTTTGCCTACAATCTGCATCGCGATATCCCGCGGGATGCGCGTCAGCAGCACCGCCATGCCGTAATAGCCGACCTCCGCGCTGCTGAGCATTCGCCCCAGAACCAGCACATCCGCGTACATCGCCGCCAGCGTTAAAAGCGGCATCCCCATCATCCCTTTGGCAAACGCAAACATCTCGCCCAGCGCCTTGCGATCAATTGAAAAACGCGGCATAAACGGACACGTCACAAACGACAGAACCAGTTTTATCGCACCCTCTGCGGCGATACCGATAATCATCGGCCAGGCATTTCGCATCCAAAACGCAAGAACAATCGTCAGAACTGTTCCTATCAGCATCGTCCCCTGGTTGAGAATCACATACCAGCCGAACCGCAGATGCTTTTCCAGCAGGTATGACACGGGACTAACCATCGCGTTGAACGCAACCGCCAAAAATGCCGCCCGCAGCAGCATCGTCAATTCCGGCTTCTTGAGAACCCCCGCGATAATCCCCGACAGCAGCACACCGAGAATTGTCAGCCCAAGTCCCCGCAGCGATTGAAACCACCACGCCGCGTTTAAAAATCCGGGTTCATCGCCCTGCTTATTTTGAATGACCGACAGCCGGATGCCCGCTTCGCCCGCGGTTTCAAACACCGTCAGAACCACCGTGCAGAGTGTAACCAGCCCCATATCCGCCGACGCAATCAGCTTGGCCAGCACCACCAACCGCGCCAGACGCATCGCCCGCTCAAAGCCAACCGCGGCGGTCAATATCGCCCCGCCCCGGGCAATTCGACTACGAAATGAATGCGTTTGATCACTCATAACACCTGCATTCCAGCAATTACCACAGTCATCATTTTACATTATTCTCACAACATCAACATTTTACTGTATATATCGTAAAAAGTTAGCCTTTTCAATGCTTTAATTTTCGCTCAGACTGCTGGAATTGCGTCCTTGACATTTCGGCGGCGAATTCTTATAGTAATTCCGTTAAATAAAAC
>CAYTHV010000148.1:0-2550 GCA_964437685.1 uncultured Pirellulales bacterium | reverse complement strand
TTGAATTTGGAAAGGGAAAAAACAATGGGAACCAAAGGTATTGAAATCGTTGGAATGGATGTGAAGGAACTTCTTGACCTGCTGAACCGGACGTTTTCCGATGAATGGCTGGCGTATTATCAATACTGGATCGGCGCCAAAATCCTCAAAGGACCCATGAAAGACGCGGTCATCGCCGAACTGGAACTGCACGCCACCGAAGAACTCAACCACTCGCTGATGCTGACAACTCGAATCATTCAGCTTGGCGGCACGCCCGTCAACAACCCCAAAGACTGGTACAAATTTACCAATTGCGGCTACGACGCTCCGGATGATGTTTATGTCGAGGCGATCCTCAAACAAAACATCAAAGGTGAACAGTGCGCCATCACGACCTACAAAAAGCTGATGGAAAAAACGCAGAACACCGACCCGGTCACCTACAACATTGTCCTGCAGATTATCCAGCAGGAAGTCGAACACGAAGAAGACCTTCAGGCTTTGCTGGAAGATATTGAATTGATGCTGAAACATCGGTAACCGCTTACGTAAGACGGCATAAGATTGTTTTGGTTTCCTGTAGCTGATTTCATATCACCGCAGGAAACCAAATTTAATGTCAAAGATAAAAAAGCAAAAATACAAATAAAAAATTAAAAATAACGGGTTGTCGTTTAGAGTCCAGCCTTTATGCTGCAATAAACTTTACATTCCAGCATAGACACTCAATGGCAATCCGGGTTGCCTGTTTTTGATTTTTTATCTTTGATTTTTAATTTTTTATTTTCTTTTCAAAGCACGCAGAATCCGCATCGCAGAATGCACGACAGCGTCTTACTTGCCTCGTGCCAGCCGAGCGAATTCATCGATTAAAGCCCGGGTGTGTTTACCGCATGACCCATTGCCGATGGTTTGCCCGTCGAATGCGACAATCGGAACAATATCCTTGGTCGTTACCGCCATCACCAGTTCCCCGCACTGAACGGCCTGTGCAGGCGTTAGATTTTGCTCCAGAATATCCAGTCCGCAATTTTGGGCAATTCGAACCACGACCGACCGCGTAATGGACGGCAGAATATCCGACCCAAGAGGTCGTGTAACCAGAGCTTTCTTTTGAGTATCCACCGCGAAAAAGGCGCTGCCGGAGCCTTCGGTGATTTCGCCGGCGTCGTTGACCAAAATCGCCTCATAGCAGCCTTTTTGCTCGGCGACCATCTTGGCCATTACATTCGGCAGCAGATTCAGCGATTTAATGTCGCAGCGTTTCCATCGTAAATCCGGATGCGTACAAACCTTAATCCCGTGCTCTTTCTCGCCGGGCTTATCTTTTAATTCATTGATTGTCAGCAGAAAATTCGGCTTTAAATCCTTGCCCGGCAGGTGATTGCGAGGCTCGGAGCCGCGGGTAATATGGAAATAAATGCGAGCATTCGCGTAACCTGATTTCTCATAAGCCGTTACAACTTTGTTTTTGACGGCTGAAAGGTCGATTCCGTTAATCCAGATTTCCCGAAGGCTCCGGGCAAACCGCTCTAAGTGCCCTTCCAGCTCAAAAATATGCCCATCATAGCTGCGCAGCACTTCATAAACGCCGTCGCCAAAGAAAACGCCGCGATCCTGATAGGCAGACCCCAGCTTCGACATCGGCATTAAATCATCGTTGACCATCGCAAGTTCCATTTGCGTGTACTCCTGTATCTACCATATAAAGACTATAAAGACCTTTTATTAACACTTAGCACCCTAAGAACAAAACTGTATGTCGTCAAACCAGGGGCATAATTATTCGTTAAAAATACCAAAAAAAACGCAGAATGAAAGCCCCGACAATAAAAAATGCAGAATAGGTTATTTTTTTCTTTACATTTTGTCGATAAACCTTAAAATTATTGGTCTTTATTGTTAAATTGTTCGGTTACTATAAATTGAATATAAATCAGGAGTTGCGATGTACGCGATTATAGAACAAGGCGCAAAGCAGTATAAAGTCTCCCAGGGAGATGTAATTGAAATCGAATTGACCGAGGTTGCGGCCGACGCCAAAACGATTGAATTGAACAAGGTCTTGTTTGTCAGCGATGGCGAACAGGTTAAGATTGGTACGCCCTATCTGGCAGGCGCCAAAGTGATTGCAAGCTTCAAAGTCTCTGCCGCAGAAGCCGTGGTCAAAGGCCCGAAGATTCTGGCCGGCACATTTCGCCGCCGTAAAAACAGCGCCAAGAAAATCGGCCACCGCCAGAAATACTTGCAGGTTGTCATCGACAGCATCGAAGCGTAAACAGCGCTCTCGAAAGTTATAATTTGTAAACGCCCGACTTACCGTTGGGCGTTTTTTTTGCGCCAAGGCTGAAGGGTGCTTCGCCGAATGCTGTAAAAAAAACAGGACGGTTTCCATCTTACCGGAAACCGTCCTGCTATATTAAATCACTCTGGTCTGATTTAGACTTCCATCAAGGTGCCCATGCCTTCAAGTACACGGTCAATATCCAGCAGTATCTTGATCGCACTGCCGGCTTTGCCGATGCCCAGAATGAAATCGGTATTTACATCCGTTCCGAATTGCGGAGC
>CAYTHV010000147.1:0-8401 GCA_964437685.1 uncultured Pirellulales bacterium | reverse complement strand
GCGCTGGCAAAAGTGAAAGAACAAGGAAAAAAAACGGTTTGCATGTCCAACTTTAAACAGCTTGGCCTTTCTCTATTTATGTATTCTGACAGCAATAAAAACAAGTGGCCAAGCAAATTTAATGTTCCATCTTCTGATCCATTGTCGGCACATAATGGCAAGACAATAAAATACTACAGTACATGGCAGCAGTGGATAGATGATCCAGGTAATAGTAATCTTTGGCTGAGCCGTCTGAGGCCTGCATTTCTTGATTTACTGACTCCGGAGTATAATTCAAATTATAATTCATACTTTTGTCCCGGTTCCAAACAAAGTCAATACTTTAAATCCCCGGATGTTTGTTGGAAGCAAAAAGAGCGTAACATTGTTGTTGGCAGTTGGTCTTATCAGTCATTTCCTCTATTTTGGTCAAAAAAAGGGCAGGAAGCCAGCGCTTCCCGATATCTTTTTCAGACGCTATGGTCTGCCGGCAGTGCCGGTCAAAAAGGATTAGCTCCTTTATTCAGTGATTTGTATTATATTTCTGCAAGTACCAAACTGCCTGTCAAGGACTTCACATGGCACAAAGAAGGGCAAAGTCTCATTTTTAATGATGGACATGTGGAATTTGTAAAAACGGATAGTGACTGGTTTGCTCCGGTTACAACGTCTCCGTAATATCCAGTTTAAGGCACGTCTGGTCACTATGTGGACAGCGTCATATCACGTTTGTCAGGGAAAATATGGATAATTCTTGTCTCGAAAGGAGTTTTTATGCGCAATGCCATTCTGTCAGTTTTAGCCGCCGTTTTAATCTGTTCTTGTAATGCCGCAGGTGTGCGGCAATCCGGGGTTCCTGCCTGGGTTGAGCAGGAAAAAATACGCAGCTACTGGGGGCCCCCTGTGGAGTTGATTGAGCCTTTACATGATGCCGGGTTTAATGTGATTATTCAGCGATTAGAACTTGCCGTAAATAATGAACAGCGGGCCGCGGATCAAAAAGTCAATGTCGAGGGGTACACGTTTGAGCAGGCGGAACAAATCATTAAGGAATCCAGCGCATTATGCAAAAAGCTGGGAATGCGATATTTTTTCTGCCTGAATCTGAGTGCGATGCCTCATATCGCGCAGGCCGGGTTTAAAGATAATCCGAGGCGATGTGTCGATGGCGTACGGCCGTGCCCGTTGGATGAACTTTACTGGAATCGTATTATCATCAATCGATTTAATAAAGCAATGGAGCTTCTTGACGGAGAAAACTATCGCATCGACGGTTTCATTATTGATCCCGAAATGTATGCTTTTCCCAATACGATAATGACTTTGCCGTGTTACTGCAAGGATTGCATTGCGGAGTTTGCAACGGAAAATCCGAAAGCTGGAGCCATGGTCGATGTAAATGATAAAGCCGAATGGCTGGTACAACAGGGCCTTGCCAAAAACTTTGAGGACAGCCAATTCAATCGGATGTGCCGGGTGGTTAAGCAGGTTGAAAAGGCAGTTCATGCCGAGCGGTCTGATCTGGTGATAGGCTTTGCGATATGGGAAAACTCATTGTGGTTTAAGGCGTTTGCCACGGGCTTATCGAGTGAAAGTATGCCGGTGATGATTATTGACGAGATGCCGACGTATAGCGGGGCTTATGATGAATCCTATCTGGCATATCAGCAGACGCTTGCCAATCAGGTTCCGGTGCCGTTTATCAATTGTCCCGGCATTTGGATCAACCGAAATGCCAGCGGCGAGGTGCCGGAAAAACTTTTGAAGGTCGTGCCGGGCAATTTGTATCATAGAACCATACGGGCTGATGGCTATTTTCTGTACGCAAGCGACCGATGGGGTGGAAACCGCCAGACTGCCGCTCCTTTTACGACAGTATTTAAAACAATCAATGCCGAGCTTGATAAGTATTTGAAATCCAACGGCACATATCAGAGTTCGTGGAAACCGCAGAGGCTTCCGGTTGATCCGCCGGCCAATCTGCGGAGTCTGCTGGCACAGGCGCAGGGCTGGCAATTGATAAAGGAGCCGAATGCGGCGATGTCGTCGCTTTCCACGCCTCATTTACGTGAGTCCGAGGGACAAACGCATATTATTATTTTCAAAGCGAAAAAAGGCGATCAGGTTCGGATTACAATGACTACGGCCCAGCTTGGCCATTATATTGATAAAGGGAGTCTGTCGGTATTTGCTCCCGACGCCAATGGTATCGGAGATATTTTCTGCGAATGCAACAAGAGCGCATCGTATAATATGGAAGCAAATCAAAGCGGGGCGTATGCTGTGGTTGCAACGGCAAACTCCAATGCTTATGCCATTGACATCGCAGGTGCGCCGTGGGTTGTTGTCAGTCCAACTATCAAACTCAATCGGGTTGGCGGCAAATTATTCTTTTACGTTCCGCAGGATATGAAAACGCTATCTGCATCGCTTGGCGGCGGCGGGGAGAGAGCCGACTTTGTGCTTTACGACCCTGATGGTGCTGCAGTGTATAGTAAAAAAGCGGTTGAAGGGCCGGAGACTGTTGAATTATCTGTTGCAGGTAAAAGTGGCGTATGGGCCATTGAAATAGCAAATATCGAGGATGATACGCTTTTCAGCATCAAAGACATCGACCGCTATGCGGTGAACGCCTCGCATTTAATGATGGATAAGAATTAATTTATTACGAAATTGTGGAGTTTCAGCGTGCTTAAAAAAAACAAACAGTTGACAAGGAAACAGGGTCTTGCTGATTTTTTCAACATGGATGGCAAGGACATTCTGCTTGAAGAAAAAGATTTGGGTATTTTTAATGGAATGTTAACGGCCAATGTGCCGTATTCGCAGGCGATTGCGGTGAAAGGGATGTGGGCGCCGCCGTATCTAAGTTCTGATTTTCTATGTGAGGTACGGCTATTCGGCGAGAGTGTCAAAGCAGAAAGTTATACATGGTCGCCGCGTGAAGTATGTCGTAAAGGCAGTACCAACGGCATAAAAATTGAAAGTGCGCTGACACTGGCTGACGGTTGTCGTGGGGCGGTATTGTCTTTTACACTGACCAATTTAACAAGTACTGCGGTAACGGTGCCGTTGAGTTTGCACCTGTCGGGAACATTTGCATATAATAAAGTCTGGAACTTCTTCAAGCAGTACAGCGAGCCGCCATTTGATAAGCCGTATGATTATTCAAGACGTGCCGGTTTTTATGAGAAAGACGGCGCGATTGTCTGGAGCAATGACGCCGGAGGGATTGCCATACAAGCGGGTGTCGCTGGGTTGAAAGGCGATGGATATTGCCCCTGCTGGAGAACCGTGGTACGTCTCAAGGCAAAACAAAGCCGTACTTTTTACATCAGCCTTGGCATGGGTAATGAGAAGGATGCTCAACGCATCTGCAAGAAACTTGCGGCAAATCCTAAACGGGCGATTGATCTGTCGAGGAAAAAATTGGCGGCGGAAACCGCTGATATATTTGCAAAACTGCCGACTTTTACGGCCGACAATAAGGAATTGGAACAGCTCTATAATCGTTCGCTCGTGCTTTTTATGATGAATAAATGGCATGTACCGGAATTTGTGCTGGATCCCTATTATTCGACCGGCGGCATTAACGGCGGATGTACATGCAGTTTCCTGTATGATTTTAGCGAGGGGTGGGAGATCATGAATCTCTATGACCCCGATGCATTGCGAGAGCATGTTAAAGTATTTTTGAAAATGGGACTGGGCAAGCATTTTGCGTTTTTGCCGATGGAGGGAGAGCCGTATGGGCCGTGGTACCCGGTTAATCAGGAGAAGATCATATTTCTGATTTACTATTATGTTCTAATTACCGGAAACAAAGCCTTTCTGCTTGAAAAGGATCACGGAAAGACGGTGCTAAGCCAGTTGATTGAACAGGCAACACACCGCGATGATCTCAAAAAACCTGTGGCGTTGATTGATTATGGCAATGGAAACAATCATCTTGAGCTTCGCCGTCAGTATCTCTATAATCATTATCTGCCTGACCTGAATGCACGGCGCTATGCCAATTATAAGACGGTTGCGGCATTGTGCGATATGGTCGGCCAGGATGGTGAATATCTGCGAAAACGGGCCGAGGAGCTTAAGTCGCTGATTAAGACGAAAATGTGGAGCAAAAAATATAAATGGTTCCATCATTTTGACGCGAAATGGAACAGGGATATTCGCTATACGGTGCAAATGTTCAAGCTTATCGGCAGCGGTGTACTCGATAAAGAACAGACCGATGGGCTTTTGAGTCATCTCAACGAAAAAGAATTCCTTTCGGAATATGGTCTGCACAGCATGTCCAAGCAGGATGTGGCCTATGATCAGCTTGATATAGATAATGGCGGCGGCGGTATCTGTACCTGCTTTCCGCCGCAGATTATGGAGCGACTGTATAAGGCGGGGTGCCCCAAAGAGGCTGAAAATATCATGAAACGGATACTCTGGTGGGGACAGAGAATGCCGTACTGGGGAGATTCGTTTGTTGCGACAGGTATTGACTATCGGCGTGATACGTCGCTTCAAAATGCAATCGGCGGTATTTCAGTTGCCCAATGCATTATTTTTGGTATGTTTGGGGTTAGAGTTTCCGTCGATGGCAGTATTACGATTAATCCTGTCCCTCCGTCGTTTTCGCCCGGTATCGAGCTTCGTGGCTTGAAAATACGAGGGAAAAATATCGACATTTGCGTCAATAAAGGATTTTTTACCGTCAAGGCCGATGGAAAGTCGATAAAGTCAAATGTGGGCAGGCCAATTATTATTTAGTTGATATCGCATCATGCAAAAATTCGAGAAAATATTCAAGAACGATAAAATTTCAAAACGTCGGCGGGTCGAGTTGACGTTGGAGCACAAAGCTGTTGATAGAGCGGCCATCTTGGAGCAGCTTAGTTATAATCCGGGCGTAATATCGCTCTATGCAGACAGAAAGATCAATGGCTATGATTATAACCTCGATGATATTTGCCGTGTAATTCGTCAGACGACCGATATGATTATGCCGCCGGTTGCGCCGCGTGGTACGAATCGTGTTACAACCGAGGATGGGTTTGTAATTCAGCATGACAATTGGACGTCATGGCATATCAGCAGGCCGTTTAATGAGGTGTCGGGAGCACGCGATTGGCTTGCCAAGAAGACAAAAAAGATAGATGCTGCCAAATATAACCCCGAATGTTGCTGGATGCCTGCGGTAAATGACAATAGTGCGCCTGCGGACTATTCCCCCGAAGGGATACGGCGGGGATATCGTGATTTCATGTTGGGGCTCCAATATAAAATAGGCGATACCGTGATACTGAATTACAGTACGACCGGGATGTGTTCTGTTTTTGATGCAATGGGGCTGGAGTTGTTTACCTATTTTTATCTTGAATATCCGGAAGCGATGATTGAGTTTATGGATGTTTCAATTGCAGCGGAACTTCGTCGGGTTCATCTTGTTGCAGACAGGTCGCTTTCGCCGGTTATTCTTATCCCCGAAGATTTTTCAACCAAGGGTGGGCCGATATTTGGTCCCGATTTCCTGAAAACAGTCCACTATCCGTATTTGAAAAAGCTAACCGATGCCTGGCATGAACACGGCATTAAGGTCTTGTATCATAGCGATGGCAATTATAAAATAGCAATTCCCGGGTTGATGGATTGTGGTGTGGATGGTTTTTATTGTCTTGAGCCTGCTTGTGGAATGAATATTGTTGAACTTAAAAAACTTTATCCGCAGATGGTTTGGGCAGGTGGCATTGATGGGGTAGAGCTGATGGAACGCGGTACAATTGACGATGTGCGATCGGAGGTTCAGCGGCATATTATACAGACAGATGCCTTACGGACAGGCGGAATGTTTGTCGCGACCTCAAGTGAAATCAATCCGCCGGTAAAACCTGAAAATTACAAGGCCATGGTCGAAGCGGTTGGACAAGTGTATAATAAAGATTTTATGGAATAAATTGAATTGTCAGATTAGGAGAAGTCGGTATGCATTGGATTGACTGGAGCATTGTAGCGGCATTGGCTGTTTTTCTTGCGATTACCGGCTACCGCTGTAATAAATATACCAGAAATGTCGCTGACTTTCTCGCGGCGAATCGTTGTGCCGGCAGGTACATTCTTGGGCTGTCGGAAGGGGCTGCCGGTGTTGGTGCCATTTCTTTTATCGCGGCATTCGAGATGTATTACAAAGCCGGTTTTTCGATTGCATGGTGGGGCTTGATTATGGTTGTCGTGCAGATTGTCGCTGCCGTATCAGGGTGGGTTGCCTACCGCTTTCGCCAGACGCGAGCAATGACAATTGCCGAATTTCTGGAAATGCGATATAGTCGAAAATTTCGCATCTTTGCCGGTTTACTGGCGTTTACCGCCGGTGTTATTAATTTCGGCATATTTCCCGCAGTCGGGGCCAGATTCTTTATTTATTTCTGTGGATTGCCGGAACATATCAATCTCTTTGGATTTAATGTTTTGACGTTTGCGGTTCTGATGGCATTGCTGATAGGGTTTGCGTTATTCTTTACCTATATCGGCATGATTGCGATTATGGTCACGGATTTTCTTCAGGGAATTTTTGTTAATATTGTGTTTCTGCTGATTCTTATATTTCTGCTGGTTCATTTTAACTGGTCTGATATAACGGCGGCATTATCCAATGCGCCGCAAGACGCATCGCTTCTAAATCCATTCAAAACCAGTCAGGCACGAGATTTCAATATTTGGTTTTATCTGATAAGTGCTTTTGGTACCTTCTATACCTTGTATGCGTGGCAGGGCTGTCAGGGGTATCAGGTATCAGCAATCAGCGCTCATGAAAGCAAGATGAGTAAAATGCTCCAGACCGCAAAGACCCAGATACAGAGTCTTCAGTTGATTATTATTCCGATTGCGGCCTATACCTTTCTGCATAACCATAATTTTGCGGGACAGTCCGCAGAAGCAACTACGATTCTTTCGGGTATTGATAATGAAATGGTGCGCGGGCAAATGGCTGTGCCGATTGCATTGCGATACATCCTTCCGGTAGGTCTTATGGGGTGTATGTGTGCGATTATGTTTTCCGCGTTTATAAGCAATCACGACATCTATTTACTTTCGTGGGGCAGTGTCTTTATACAGGATGTCGTTTTGCCTTTCCGCAATAGGCCGTTTACCGCGCGCGAGCATCTCAAATATCTCCGCTGGGCGGTGTTCGGCGTAGCGATTTTCATTTACTGTTTTAGCTTGGTTTTTCGTCAAACCCAGCATATTTATATGTTTTTTGCGATTACTGCGGCAATCTGGCTTGGTGGTGCAGGTTCGGTGATTGTTGGCGGCTTATACTGGAAACGCGGAACGACAGCCGGCGCCTATTGTTCATTGATTGTCGGATCGGTGCTTGCCGTCATCGGAATTGTATTAGAGCAGCTCTGGCCGATGTATCACGATGGAGCCCGGTTACC
The DNA here is from genome assembly GCA_964437685.1 of uncultured Pirellulales bacterium. Taxonomy (GTDB): domain Bacteria; phylum Planctomycetota; class Phycisphaerae; order Sedimentisphaerales; family Anaerohalosphaeraceae; genus Anaeroglomus. Next base: position 989 of record CAYTHV010000147.1, on the reverse strand, counting down.
CATCAATGGTCAGTGGATGTGGTTTATTGCGATGGTATCGTCAATTATAACCTATGTCGTGGTCTCGCTATTGGGCAAGCGGGTTTATTTTGACCTTGACCGGCTTTTGCATCGTGGAAAATATGCCGTTGACGGTGAAATCCAGGAAGATACGTCGCAGCCCGTAAAAGGCATAAAGGCATTGTTCGGCATCACTGGAGAATTCAAAAGGCGGGATATTATGACCTATTTATTTTGTATAGGATGCACGGCGATACTGGTGTTGCTATTTATAGTTGGAACAGTGTATAATATGTTGTTTGAAATGTCAACCGGACAATGGGCACAGCTTTGGTATTATTTCATGATTGTCTTGATGGTGTTAGGAACCATTGTCGCGGTTTGGATTAGTGTCGGCGGGCTGAGTGAAATGCCTTCTTTTTTTGAACGGTTAAGAAGTTCAAAGCGCAACGATTCAGATGATGGCAGCGTAAAAGTGGATAAAAAAGCTGGTGTTAACATGAAAAGTGCGAATTGAGAAATAGACCTGGTTTTGGAGAAATATTACTGTGAAGAAATATGTGATAGTAGGTGTCGGTGGGCGGTCGACGATGTTCACTGAGGCCCTGACTGAAAAATACAAAGAGACCTCCTGTATTGCGGCAATTTGTGATTGCAACCAGGGGCGTCTGGAGTTGGCGTATAAGCAAATTAAGAATGCTTTTCCTCTTGTTAAAACCTATCCAGTTGAACGATTTGACGAGATGTTGAAAACACATAGGCCGGATTGTGTTATTGTTACGACCCGTGATTGTGCTCACGACGAGTATATTTGCCGCTCGCTTGAGGCGGGTTGCGATGTGATCACTGAAAAACCGATGACCATTGACGAACGAAAGTGCCAGCGTATTGTCGATACCATCAAAAAAACAGGACGTACTGTCCGCGTGACCTTTAATTACCGGTATTCACCGCCGCGGTCGCAGATCAAACAGTTGCTGATGGACGGG
>CAYTHV010000146.1:0-8442 GCA_964437685.1 uncultured Pirellulales bacterium | reverse complement strand
GGGGTTACCGCCCCGGCAGAGACGAATCTTTGCATGTCACCGCAGCTTCGCATGGACAAGGTGCTTTCGATTCGACGGCAGCTTGCCGAACAAACATACGACCTTGAGACGCGACTGGATGCGGCTCTTGATCGACTCATCAAAACCCTTGATGATAATGATAGATGCGGCACAGGACATGACAAGCGGAGATAGCATGTACGAAAAGAAAAACAGCAGAAGCCCCGACATCATAAAAACCCAAATTTTGGTAGTTGACGACCACCCAGTCGTACGTGACGGGCTGGCGATGTTGATTCAATGTGAAGCGGACTTGACCGTGGTCGCCCGTGCCGGCAATGCGGCTCAAGCTGTAAAGGCGGTGAAAAAACACCCGATCGATCTGGCCATTATCGATATGCTGTTTAAAGAAACAACGGGCGTTCAAATAACTCAGCAGATAAAGGCGATATGTCCAAAACTGATTGTGCTGATATTTTCTATGAGTGACCAGGTGCTTCATATTCAGCAGGCTTTTAAGGCGGGGGCAAGAGGGTATATTGCCAAAGATGAATTGTCTGAAAAAATCATCTACGCAATAAGACAGGTACTTCAAGGGAAAACGTATCTCAGTAAGCGATTGTCAAAAATGTTTACGGCAATCCAGCTAAGCCAGCTCCTTGTCCAGCTCAAAAATCCATCAGATAGCCAAAGCGAGTGATTTGCGTTGTGGCTGCTGCAGGGATTGTTTAAGGGTTGATGTCGTCGCAGGAAAAATATAAGACGCGTCAGGTGGAATCATTACCGATTTTTGAGGACTATACCGCTTCCTTCGGCGAGTCAGGGTCAGGTATCAAAGTGTTTTTCGCGAAGCTTGTGAACCCAATTTTGAGCCTGTTTGATTTTGTTCGTCCACCCGTCAGTCGCTCAGTGATTTCGGTAGATTCTTTGGATATCCTAAGAATGCTTCATCATTTGTCCATTGACTCAAATCAAGGTCGGCAATAGTCTGAAATGAGCCGCCACAGTCACGACTGGTCTGGATGAGGAGGCGGCGAGGAACCATATTACTCTTGATTTATCACGGGAAAGTTTCATGCACCTGCAACGCGGAGCCAGTCCCGGAGTTGACGGAGTAATGGGTATAATACCGACTCCCCGTCGCCGCGTCAGTCATACAAACCGGCTCATCGAGACCGGTGCCATAGGATCGTATTTAGAGCAAAAAAACGATATTTGTGGGTAAATTGAAAGGTTCATCGAGATGATACATCATTACTTATTATTTTAGCCATAACATGCATAGATATAGAATTTCTAATTCTGGATAAAAAATAGTTGACAGCCGACGAAAAATCGGGTTAAATCCTCATCTCTTTGGGGTCGTAGCTCAATTGGTTAGAGCATCGGACTGTCGATCCGAAGGTTGCGGGTTCGACCCCCGTCGACCTCGTGCAAAGCCCTGTCGGTGTCAATCGCTGGCAGGGCTTTCTTTTTTTGTGTCTAAGATACCTAAATCAATAGACTTATAACAATCATCCAAAGGCCTTTTTTGACTCTTTTTTATGTCCTTATTATTGCCAGTCAATAACTTGTTCTGGCTATCAAAATAAGAGTTTTTTGTAAGCTGGTTTGTAAGCTTTTTTGTAAACGATTCAGCTAATTTCCCATCCGTCCCGGTATTTTTCAAAGCGACTTTTTCAGACTGGATACTATCGGACATTCCGGGGATATTTGGTAAAACGTCTAAGGCTGATTTCTGGTCATTTAAGGTCAGGTGGGTATATACATCCATCGTCAATGTAATATTGCTGTGTCGGGCAAGTCCCTGTGCAACTTTTGGGGATAGAACCCATTTGGCGATTGCCGAGTATTTACGATGCAATGCTTTGCGAGATCGCCAGTCATATTGTTCCAGTGAGGATGGGCAGAAACGAACCGCGAGCGATAAGACGAGAACGTGTGCATTATCCCTCGCTGAAGATGACACGACAGCAATGGAGGAATAATTATGCTGCTTAAGGAAACGCCATTCGGGACAGTCGCGAATTCAAATATTCAAAAGGGTGGATTTTAAGTGGAGAAATACCTTGTTTGCCTGGGCGAAGCGAGGTAAAATTAAATGCATAAATACGTTTTTGCTAACCTTTAATCAGGAGAACGAAAATGTTTATTGACTATGTAACGCTGATGCTGATCAATATGACGGCGGGGTTGGTGACGTTATCGTTATTTTTATGGAAGGGGCTTGACCGCCAGGACAATGCGCACTGGGCTCCTGCGTTTCTGAGTGCCGGGCTGATAGCGGTGGTGTGCGGGCTGGCGATGACGTTTACGTCGCCTTTGCCCAGGCCGTACAGTATGGTTTTCGGCGAGATGTCGGTATGCCTTGGCGTGCTGTTCGCGGCCGCGGCGTGGGCACTTGCCAAAGGATGGTGTCTGCGGCCGCTGGGGATTTATGCCTTCTTTGCAGGCGCCGCCGCAATCACGGTGGGAATACGGATTATTGACCTTTCGTTGACGATGAAGCCGGGGCTGTCGGGTGCGGGGTTTATCCTGACGGGGCTGGGAGGTGTTTTCGCGTGGCTGATCCTTTGGCAATACAAGGTGAAATTGCTCCGCATCGCAGGGGCCGTCGTGCTGCTGGCGGCGGCGGCAATCTGGGCTCTTACGGGATATGCGGGGTATTGGGGCCACATGGTGACAAAATAATAAAAGCAGAGGTGCAAATTATGCCTCTCTGCTTGTGTAAACGCGAACGTGTATTTTTTAATATTGCATCATCCACTCATCGGCCAATATCACAAAATCGTTCATATTGACGATACCGTCGAAATTCACATCGCTTAGCGGGATTTTGGTTGTGTTGGCGTGCCATTCGTCGCCCGCGGCTACTCCGGTTGGCATCCAGATTTCTTCGATTGCCTCGTAGGTGAACGAAATCCGTTCCACCGGCGGCAGAGTTGATGTTTGCGGGTCAAAGGTATTAGGGACTTCCCGACGAATCCCGGAAATATAGGCGTTATGCAGGATGACTTTGTAAAATTGCTGGGTTGTGCCGTCGCCGGAGGGATTGGGACGGAAAAACCAGAATTCTGCTTGAAGCCGTTCACGGTCTTGCCATGCTCTGAACAGCCTGGGCGTTGCTTTATCGAGCCGTTTAAGAATGGTCAGCGGAAAATGATCACGAACTTCGCCGGTGATGCCGTTTCTGGGGTCGGGCTCTCCCATGACCATGTGAGTATATCCGGCGCATTCGATTGAATTTTCGCGGCCCAAAGAAGTCTGCGTTGAATCGCCTTGTATAACTCCCTGAATGGATCCGCTGAGAAAAAGATGCACGGTTTCGGCGCCAAAAGACAGAGATGTTAAAACTGCCATCGCAGTGAGCAAGAACCAATTTCTGTTTTTCATCACAAACTCCTTATATCAGGTTAAAAATGCAGCTTTGTATTCTTTACATTGTGGACACTATAACGCTTTTGTCTTTGTAAGTCAATTCATTTCCCGAGATGACGTGATAATGAAGATTAGGCAGAGATGCAGGATTTTCGGGCAAAAAAAACGCTGGACAGGTTCCAGCGTTTACCGTTTAGTTCAGATTTGATTTATGCGGATTTTTTCATTCGCCACAAAGCTAATGCGCCAAGGCTCAGTATTGCGGTTGTCGCAGGTTCCGGAAGAGACACCGACAAATATGGGGCGTTTTCCGTTTCTCCGCTCGAAAATCTCAAGCTGCTGTAGCCGACACTCGGGAAACTAAAGATCGCCCAATTGTGGCCATTGTCCAGGTTGGACTGAATGAAAGATTTCACGTCAATACTAAGCCATCCGGCGGGAGCAGAAATGTCCATTATTTTAGTATCACCGCCTAATTTCTGACTTGCAAGGCCGTTTGCGGTTGAGGAATCCGTGCGATGGTAGATTTGGCCGCCGGAGCCGGAGCATTCCGTGATTTCGATATTCAGATAGGCTTTCTCAATTGTTGCGCCGACGGGGATTGCCGACAGGGATATTTGCAGATATACGTCGCTGGATGCGCCATAGGGCGAGTCATACCAATGTCCGGCCCAGTTTGAAGCTGCGCTGGAATCAAACCCGGTGTCTTCCCAGGGGAAACCATACCCGTACCGTGCTCGGCCGTTCTGACCATCGCCATCGGGTTGTACCTTAATAATAAGTTCGGCATTGACCGCATTCACAATCGCCATCAAGAGAATCACACAGCTCATTTTTTGCATTGTTTTCCCAGTCAATAGTTAATTCATGTTCAGTTGCACATACGTTCTGTGAAATTTGTTCGGCGCCATAACGAATGGTATCGAACCCCCATTTGAAAAAAAACGGCTTTGTTTGAAAAGATATCTTTCAAAAAGCCGGTGTAAGTTACTGGTACAGAGTATATCAAAAACGGGGAAAAAAAGCAACGGTTTGAGTAGGGATAGACGCTAAAATAAGCTTGTTTGCGATATTTCGACTGAGGCAGGGCGCTACAGACGTTACACGCCGAACACCTTTCCAGTTACAGTTTATTTATGAGACGCTAATAAGGGCCGAAGGCCTGTTCAGATGTTATTGGGACGTTGCTGCGTTCGATGTTGAATCTGAATTATTCGCGGCTTCCATTTCCCATCCGCCGCCAAGAGCGTACATGCTTGACGGTATCGGCTTGAGCTTTTATCTGGGCTCATATGTATAACAAGCTAATCAGTTAATTTAAGGCAAAAAATATAGAGATTTTTGCTCTGTACCATAGTTTTTCGAAAACCCAATAATTTGGGATGATCTGACGACGATAAACTCATTGACTCTGCGCTCTTAACCTTGTAGTATTCACCCACAATGCGGAAAATAACCGGTAACGGAAATTAAGGATAAATCAATGCGAGTATTATTAGTCGGTTCAGGCGGCCGCGAACACGCGATAGCGTGGAAGTTGTCGCAGTCCAAGAAGTTGCAGAAGCTTTATATCGCCCCGGGCAATCCCGGCACGAAGCAATATGGCGAAAACGTCGCCATCGCCGACAATGACATCCCGGCGTTGGTTGAGTTTGCCAAAAGCAGGAAAATCGACCTGGCTGTTATTGGCCCGGAAGACCCGCTCTCGGCGGGCATCGTCGATGCGATGGAGCAGGCCGGAATTATGGCCTTTGGCCCGTCCAAAGCTGCCGCCCAGCTTGAAGCCGACAAGGCTTTCGCCAAGCAGATCATGCGAGCAAACAGCATTCCGACCGCTGAAGGTCGGACATTCGATAATTTTGAGGATGCCAAGTCCTACATCGCCACGCGCGATGAACCCGTCGTTGTCAAAGCCGCTGGTCTTGCGAAAGGCAAGGGGGTCTTTGTCTGTGACGATCCGTCCGAGGCGATTCTCGCCGCCGAACGAATCATGATCGGCAGGCAGTTCGGCGATGCAGGCCGTACGGTGGTTGTGGAAGATAAGCTGCTCGGTCAGGAAGCCTCGATTCTGGCTTTCGTTGATGGCCGGAGCATTTATGTGATGGAATCGGCACAGGATCACAAACCCATCGGCGATGGCGATACCGGCGACAACACCGGCGGCATGGGCGCTTACAGTCCCGCACCGGTCGTTACCGACAAGCTCATGGATCAGATTATTCGTGAAGTGCTGGTGCCGACGGTCGATGGAATGAACCGCAATGATACGCCGTACAAAGGTGTGCTGTATGCCGGGATGATGCTGACGCAGGGCGGGCCGCGCGTGCTGGAATTTAACGCCCGATTTGGCGACCCCGAAACGCAGCCGATTCTGATGCGGCTAAAGAGTGACCTGCTGAGCGTACTGGTTGCGGTTTGCAAAGGGACGCTGGGCGAGATTACGATGCAATGGGACCCGCGACCGGCGGTTTGCGTGGTGATGGCCTCCGGCGGCTATCCCGGTGACTACGAAAAAGGTAAGGTCATTTCCGGCCTTGACCAGGCGGCCCAGCTCAAAGATGTGGTGGTCTTCCACGCCGGAACCGCGGAAAAGGACGGCAGCATTGTCACCGCAGGCGGGCGTGTTCTTGGTGTTACCGCGTTAGGCAATACCATTGCCGAAGCCAAGGCCAAAGCCTATGAAGCCGTTGCGATGATCTCTTTTGAGAAAGCTTGCTACCGCAAAGACATCGCCGACAAAGCCATTGGCGGCGTTTTAAGTTAATATTGCTTAGACGATAAAAAAACAAAGAGCCTGTTGTGTCATATTCAAAACACAGCAGGCTCTTTTTATGGTACTGCTTAGTTCAATGTTCCCATCAGGACCAGCTTGGCTTCCTGGCGAGGAGTCAATGTTTTCTTCAACTCATCCTGGGCTGCGACAAGTTCTTTTTGGGCAGCTTCTTTGGCGGCGCGATATGCCGTCAGTTTGGCCGTGATTTCTTCCGTGGTTGAATCGGTTTTCTGGACTACTTCGCGCAGTGCGGTTGAGGCTTTCTGCAGTTCTGTCTGATCGGTGCCTTCAGGGGCACGTCCGGGGCGTGGGCCCATCATTCCGCCGCGAGCGTTGAGCTGGTTGTTGAGTTTGTTTACTTTGGTCACCAGTGGTTCGATCTTGGCCCATTCCTCATCGGTTGCGCCAAGCTCGGTCTTGGTTCTTTCGAGCATCATTTTCTGCATTTCCGCCTGACGAGCCTGAGGATCCATCTGGCCCATTTCGGGTCTTTGTCCTCGTTCGCCGCGTTGCGGCCTGTCGCCTTGCCGCGGATTGTCACCATCGGCGGCCATGACCAGGGGTAGTACCAAGCCGATTAGCAGCAGGCTTGCCAGTGTAATTGCGACATTTCTTCTCTTTAACATCTTTGATTCCTTTCTTAAAATTGTTTTGGGTTTTCATAACGGACTTATGCAGACACAGACGTATGGCTATGTCTGCGTATTGCATAAATATTGCCCCCTCCGATTTGGGGCAAATCGCATCCGTTTATTTGCTATTTTTGGTAAGTAATCGGCACAAGGCACATAAACGAGGCCGTCTGTGTATCCGACATATTCTTAAACTGATGCTGTTCATTGGGTTGTATCAAAAGGCAATCGCCGACCTGAAGGGGGGTGCAGCCTTTGTCGGATACCGCCGCGATAGTGCCGCTAAGGATCATAACCTCGTGTTCAAAGTTGTGGGTATGGAAAGGGGTATGTCCGCCGCCGCCAAGCTCAAAAACCCGCATTGCGAAAGTGGGGGCTTTGTCGGCGGGCCCAAAAATCACGCGTACGGAGGCATTTTTTGCTCCATCCATCTGGACGGCTGTTAGCGGAACACTGGAAATTTTTTTAATCTGCATCGTTTTTATCCTTTAATAAAATCAACCTAATTCTATCCGATTTGCTTTACTATACCCGATTTTAATCTTAGATCATCTATTGTAAATTGTAAAATAATTGAATTGGGTTGTTTTGGCGAACGTATGTCCGCGTTTCCGGCATGAGAATGCATACCTATTTTCAAGCCCCGGCGGGGCGATACAATTATTGCCTTTGACAGATCAAAACCGTTCATATTCTCTCTTTTTTCCTTGAGAAACCCGATGTATTCCTATATAATACCGCCATATTGGAGTAAGTTGCGGCACAAAAGAAGATCGTAAATTTTAGCCAAATGCAGAGATGTCGTTCGGAGTCCAGCTTTCAGGCTGTTTTCAAACTGAACTGTGAACTCCCAGCAAAACCCAAAACTAAGGACTTAAAACTTAAAACTATTTTACTCTCGAGGGTCGAATGAATTGCATTCGTAGAAGTCAGAACGTTGCCGAAAGGGTGCAAAAAACACGGGTGGCACCTTCAAGCGCAGCTTGTGGGTGCTTCGTCTCGCAAAGTGTGGCACAGGTCAGGCCGTGGCTTGCCCAAAAATCAATCACATGGGTAATCCTCGCCGCGGTCGCCATCTTATCCCCCAGCGCCCTCGCCTACTCCGGCGGCGACGGCTCCCCCACAAACCCCTACCAGATCGCAAAAGTTGCTGACTTTTCACAACTATGCAATTCGTCAACACACTGGAGCAAATGTTTCATCCTCACCGTAGATATAGATTTGTTTGGCTATACTTTCACCCAAGCGCCCATTAGCCCGGATACCAGCAGCAATCCGGATTTTCAGGGCACATCATTTGCGGGCATTTTTGACGGCAATGGACATGTTATTCGCAATCTGCACATTTATGCTTCGTCTAACTATTATATCGGTCTATTTGGCTATCTTGGTTCTGGCGGAAAAATCAAAAACCTGGGCATTGAAGATACCAATATAGATGGGAATCAATATGTCGGTGGGATGGTAGGACTGAATTATGGTAGTGTTATGAATTGTAAAAGTACCGGCTCGGTTAGTGGTGCTGCTAGGATTGGTGGCCTTGTTGGAGACAATTATCAATATGGTAATATTATTTCATGTTATTCCAGTAGCACCGTTGAAGGAAATGCGTTTGTCGGCGGCTTGGTGGGATTAAATGGCGGCGAAATTAATTTTTGT
>CAYTHV010000145.1:0-8528 GCA_964437685.1 uncultured Pirellulales bacterium | reverse complement strand
TCAACGGTGACATTTGATGCGACCGCGACAGATACCGTGACGGTATCTCACGACGGCAATTATCGCCTGGAAGCTTCGGTCAACGACGGTCAATATACCGCGACGGCTACTTTGCTGATTGTCGCTCGCAGCACGACCGGTGTTTTGCGGAATCATTGGAAGTTTGAAAACGATCCTAATGATTACGTCGGCGGTATTGAAGGTCAGGCGACGGCTTCGGTCTACGCAGACAGTGTTGACCCGAACATCCTCGGTCAGGCGATGGATTTTTCTGATGGTTCGGTCGATCGAATTGTCGATTGTGGTCCCTTTGCTGCCGCAACCAATGGCGATCTTAGCTATGCCGTTTGGCTCAAACCCTCTAATACGGGTGACAGGGACGCATTTGGAAAATACAATACCGTGGATGCTAACAAGGGTTTTCGCCTCAGCCTTCGTTCCGATGGCAGCATTCGATTTGTAGTCGGCGGCGCCAGCGCCGTATGGCCGACGGTTCCGGCCGGTTCTTATACAATCGGCGAGTGGGTTCACCTTGCCTGCACAATGGACGTTGCCAATAACCTGGTGACAGCCTATGTCAACGGTATGCCTGTGGCTTCACGAGATCTGGCTGGCAGAACTCCTGGAATCCTGGCCCAGAATACAACTTTTTGGCTGGGTCAGGGACTGAGTGGTCAGGCTTCAGGATTTCGGTATCGTGGTCTGATGGATGATGTGCGGTTTTATGATAAGGTGCTGATGGGTCCCGAAGTCAAGGCGTTTTACAACCTGACACTTACGCCGGATTTAAATGAAGACGGATACGTCAACCTCGACGACCTGTTACTTTTCGCCAATCAATGGCTGGATGCATACGGCTGTGCCTCCGGGAACTCCCCCGGTTGCGCCGATTTGAGTCAATCAGACGGCGTAAATAACAAGGATTTTTCTTTGTTAGCTGAAGCGTGGGGTACAGACCCGAAGTTTGTTTACGGTGGCGTTCCTAAATTTGCTTATGGGTTTAGTGATAACATGGTACTGCAGCGGGGTACCGAAATGAATGTCTGGGGATTTGCCAATCCTGGAACAGATGTGACGGTCTCTCTTGATACCCAGCACGTTTCTGCGAAGGCCGATCGGTATGGAAAATGGCTGCTGCAGCTCGCCCCTATGACCGCGGGAGGTCCGTACAGTCTGACTCTAAACAGCGGCCAGACAACTCAAACACTGACGAACGTACTGATTGGAGATGTGTGGATCTGTTCCGGTCAGTCAAATATGCGATATCCACTTAGCAGTAAGGATGTAAGCGGAAACTACATATTCCAGGATGAACTGACGGCTATTCAGAACCAGAGTTCTTTTCCGATAAGACAGTTCGTGAGAATTGGCGATGATGAAGCTACCCCATGGTTTGAGGTAAATTACCTCAATGTTACTGATGCCAATGTAATTCCAGGTGGTGTTTCCGCAGTAGGATACTTTTTTGCAAAGCACTTACGCAATAGTATCGGTGATGTGCCGATAGGCATTATTCAGCACGGAGCAGGCGGTACGGCGATTCGTCATTATTTACCAAAGGATCTACAGTGGAAGGATGCGTGTATGCTTCGGATGAATGAACCATACTGGGATAATCTTGTCCAATTGTATGGCGAAGAGCAACTGGTTGCCCATGAGGAAGCAATCAATGCCTGGCTGGCCGGCGAAAGTTCCAGCCAGCTCTGTCCTGTATACATATCTGGTTTTCCGGGATATCTGTTTTATCATCATCTTCCGCCGTTAAAGAATATGAAGTTCAAGGGATTGATTTATTACCAAGGTGAAAGCGATGCCGGACGCGGCCAGTATTATCGTAAGCCGTTGAGTGCCCTTGTATATTTTTACAGAGAGTACTTTGACTATAGTGATATGCCGTTCTTAGTTGTCATGCTTCCGCCATATCAAAATAATAACTACGCTGAATTGGTCGACAGTCAACTTTCAGTCGCTGATGAAAAAAGCGGCGTTAGCGCTGTTTACGCCCCTGAGGCCGGCGATGAATTTGATATCCATCCACCGAAGAAAGAGATTATTGGCCAGAGAGCTGCAATGGCAGCCCTTGTTGAGGCTTATGGCGGCAGCGATCCGTATCTTGGTCCGCGGTATCAATCTGATGTAAGAGTTGGCAACACAGTTACAGTCACATTTAAGGACACCGATGGCGGTCTAAAACTAGCAGCCGGTCATAGTGTGTTGACCGGTTTTCAGCTTGCCGGTGCCAGCGGCAATTTCGTGGATGTAACAGCTCAGTTGGCTGCAAATCCGAATGATGTCGAGATTACAATCCCAACGGAGCTTCAAGGTGAGCCAACGATTTATATCCGTTTTAATTGGACAGGTTACTACGTGCCAGTGCTTTACGGGGATAATGATCTGCCGGCTGTGTTCTTCCGTACAGACGATTTTGACTTGTTGACGACTGACTGTGATCTTTAGTAGAGGCGATTTTGACTTACTGATTACTGACAGATATTGAATCCAACTTCTATTACTTATGGATGGATTGGTTATGTTGAGAGTAAGAAACCTATTATTGTTGTGTCTTGTCTTCTTATGCGGTTGTTCATTCGGTATCGATCCGATTGCCCGTCACGATTTTGAGAACAATCTTAATGACAGCGGCTTGGCACAAGCATCTAAATTTGTGTACCATGGTTTGCCGAAATTTGCCTATGCTTTCAGTGATCATATGGTCCTTCAACGGGGTACAGATATAACTGTGTGGGGGTTTGCCGAGCCGGGAGAAAGAGTGGCTGTTACTATTAATACTCAGAGCGTTTCTGCTGTAGCCGATGGGTATGGAAAATGGCTGCTGCAGCTTGACTCGATGTCAGCTGGCGGTCCTTACTGTTTGAGACTCAAAAGTGGCGAGACAAATATAGAACTGAAGGATGTTATGGTCGGAGATGTGTGGCTCTGCTTAGGCCAATCGAATATGAGATATGGCCTAGGGATAAATAGAATACCAGGAAATTTCACATTTGCAGACGAATTATCTGAGATTTCTAAACAAGCAACGTTTCCCATACGCCATGCAATGAGAAAGGATGATGCCCTCGATTGGTTGGAAGTCAATTATAGGAATGTAACAGATAATAAAGCTAACCCCAATGGGGTCACGGCAGTAGGGTACTTTTTTGCAAAGCATCTACGCGCATCCTTGGGGAATGTGCCCATCGGTATCGTTCAAGTGGGTAACGGTGGTGCGGCGATAAGGGAGTTTCTCCCAAAGGATTTTCAAATGTCCAATCCAAAAATGCGTAAAATGCTTGAAAATTACATGCCTGCTTATATAGAAAAGTATGGAATTGAAAAAATAAATAATCATGATGCCGTTGTAAGTGCTTATATCAAAGAAGGAGATTATTATTCAGCCTGCTCATCCTATATTTCACGTTACCCGGGTCATCTCTTTACCCGCCACATTTTTCAGCTCAAAAAACTAAACTTCAAAGGAATGGTCTATTACCAGGGTGAAAGTGATGCGGGCCGCGGTCAATTTTATCGCGAACTACTTTCGGAAATGATTGATGTTTTCCGGGATTTCTTCGAATTTAAAGATATGCCGTTCTTATGTATTATCCTTCCGCCGGCCGTAAAAATCAACTATTCGGATATTGTTGAGAGCCAGCTTGTGGTGGCTGACAATAAAGAGGGGGTTTATGCTGTATTCGCACCCGAAGGAGCCTGGGATGACCCTAAAGATCTGCATGCGCCCTATAAAGAGATCGTAGGAAAACGCACAGCCCTGACTGCGCTGGCAGAAGTCTATGGAAAAGGTAATGCTTATCTCGGTCCGCGTTACGCATCTCATGAAAGAGTGAATGATAAGCTTAGAGTCACCTTTAAGGGTACAGCGGGTGGATTAAAGCTGGCCAATGGCAAGACCGTTTTAACCGGTTTTCAGCTTTCCGGCGCCAATGGTAATTTTGTGGATGCGGCAGCCCAACTGGTTAGCAATCCGAATGTGGTTGAGGTTACAATTCCTGAATCGCTTCAGAACGAACCCAACCTCTATATCCGTTATAACTGGAAAGCCTATTATGAACCGGTGCTTTACGGCGAAAACGATCTTCCGGCTGTGTTCTTTCGTACAGATAACTTTGATCTGCGGACTACAGGCCATTATTAGTATGAGGAATACAAAGCAGGATGGTGTTGTCAGAAAGGAATGCGATGAATCTGTCGTATAGACATAAAGAGTGTTTTCTTGGAATTAAGGCCTATAATGATATGGAAAAATATTCACGAAAGGATAGCTGGCGTGATTCGGGTGATTCTTTGGCTGGTGGACATTTGCATGGACATGGTGTCCGGCAAACGCGCTGCTCCCTCTGCCAGTTGGCCTGAGGTGCGCAATGTTTGTAAAGATCGGCTTGAACATCAATTTCCCACCTCGGCCGGGACGGTGCGAATTCGTTGGCGCCGCCTGGCATGTTCCTGCTGTAGCGCAACGACCATTCCGCTGCGTGATTTTTGGGTCTCACGCCGTATCAATCCAAGACGGCTGATTGCCTTGGAAACTAACGAATGTAAAATGAGGACTGAAGAAATGAAGCGAGAGAAGGTAAAAAGGCGGGAAAGGTTCCAGATCCCTTTAATTAATCTAGCGTGAAACGACTTAACAGGGTCGTTTCAATAAAAACAAACTAAAGTTTGAACTCTAAACAGGTTTTCCGCAACAGAAACGATAAACTTTTCCATGACTGGAAAAGTATAAAACCGGCAGAGTGTCATTTGTTAAAAAGAAAGGGAGTCATTTGTGAAACGGTATGGATCGGTTATTGGTGTGCGGAAGGATGAGCTTTCCGCGTATAAAAAGTTGCATGCGGCGGTGTGGCCGGATGTTCTTAAGATGATCGCGGTGTGCCATATTCGAAACTACTCGATCTACCTTCGGCAACTGCCGGATGGGAATTATTATCTGTTCAGTTATTTTGAATATACCGGCAGCGATTTTAAAGCTGACATGGCCAGGATGGCTGCGGATCCAACGACACAGAAGTGGTGGGATGTCTGTAAACCCTGCCAGGAGCCGCTTGCCAACAGGGCCGAAGGTGAGTGGTGGTCAGACATGGAAGAAGTGTTCCACTGTGATTGATCCAGATATAAATAATATATGATGGTAAGAGGTGAAAATACATAGCAAGGGGATGTATAATGACGACAATATGGGGTTTATATGGCAGATCAGCGATGATGATGGGAAAGTTAGGCGGTTCTGCAGAATGGGGTCTTTATATGGAAGTCGTTATCCTGATTTCCACTTTGTGGGGTTTTAGTATAGGCGAATGGCGAGGTGTTCATGGAAAACCTCTTGTTTTGAGTTTTATCGGTGTTATTTTGCTGTTACTTGCAATTTCATTTATAGAGTACGGAACAACGAAATAAATTTCGACGCGTAATACAGAAAGGGATAAGTGTGGGAATGTTTGATATAATGGGCAAAGGCAACGGCAGAGAACGGAAGCCGAATACGGTAAAAAAATTGGAACGTATGAGAAAGGCATTGTCCGGTCAAGAGCCGGACTGTGTGCCTATTAGTGATTTCTTCTGGAGTAGTTTTATCAGACAGTGGCGAAAGGATCTGGAATTGGCCGAGGATGCAAATCCGTATTATCATTACGATCTGGACTGGATTGTGACGGTCCCTAATATGGATCCGTTTATTCGGTCCTTTGAGACGATTAGAGAAGACGATCAGGAAGTTGTTGTTAAAACAGGCTTCCTTGCCACTTTACGTAAAAAATTTGATGCACCAATGCCGGAATTTGTCGGCTTTGATACCGACACGATCGAAAAGCTTGAGATGCTTAAATTTGACAACCCACATGACGAAAGACGCTATTATCAGGCAGGGGACAATCAAATCGCGGGTGTCGGCGATGGCTTTGAACGGAACTCTCCTGCATGGGTTGAAACGGTTCGATCTTTGTATTCTGATTTTCCTGTTTTTGGCAGTATAATCGAAGTAAATGAGTGCTTGACGCGTCTTATCGGCCCGGAAAATAACATGCTTTGGATCGGAATGTATCCGGATCGGATGGAAAAAGTGATTGCAATGATCGGGCAGTTTTGCCTGGATTGTGCAAAGGCTCAGATACACGCTGCTGACGGTCTGTTGGACGGTTTTGTCATCTGGGGCGATGTTGCTTATAAAAACAATATGTTTTTTTCGCCTGACTATTGGCGAAAGCATTTCAAACCCTGGGTCAAGGCGATCACTGAATATGCGCATTCCAAGGGACTGATGGTTATTTATCACGGTTGCGGCAATATTCACAAAATATTAGACGATTATATCGAGATAGGTATTGACGCGATGAATCCGCTGGAGGCCAAGGCCGGACTGGATGCTGTCCAGCTTCGTAAATACTATGGCAGCCGTTTGGGTATTTGTGGCAACAGTAATATGCAGGTTTGGGAAACCGGGGATAAAAAATTGATCAAAGAAGAAGTCCTGCGAAAACTCAATGCGGCCAAGGGGGGAAAATATATTTTTCAGTCCGACCATTCTGTCGCCAGTAATATTTCCGGGCAGACGTATGATTACATTGTTAAACTGGTCCGTGAATATGGAAAGTACCCTCTGCAACTTGGTGAATATAATTTATAGGTCAGACAAAGAGTCCCTTTATTCAGGAATTACTGTCTTAGGATTCTGATGTGTAGTAGCCCGAATACGAGCAACTCTTATTGGAGAAAGACTACAGGAATGAAGAAATTAGTGATAATTAAGAAAAAACATCGAAAGGAGAGTTATGCTGCATGATCCCAGTCATCATACGCCGCCGCCGGTGGCGTCCGAGATACATCTTTTCGCTAAAGATGTGGATATCCTGCGTCGATTGTCCAGGGAAGTAGCCCATATCGCCTCCTTGCCGATCCACAAAGAAAAAGCCCGTCTTTGGACAAGGCTCAATGATCTGCACTCGGAACGGCCGATGGTGTGGATCAATGAGATCTGCTGGAATGAGATGAATGTTGACGATGAGCTGACGCTGCAATGCGAGCATCCCTGGGCCAGGGATCAGGAAGATCAGCTGCGAAAGACGATTTATCAGTGGAAACATCTTCCTGGGGATATGGTTGTGAACGATTTTCTGGTTTGCCCCTTGGCCATTTACAGCACGGATTTTGGGATTATTGAAGATGTGGACGTTGTCAAAACGGATGCTACCAGCGATGTGGTTTCACGGCATTTCAATGTCCAGATCAAGGATCTCGAAGATATCGAAAAGATAAAACTTCCCAAGGTTACCCACAACGAAAAAGCAACCGAGTTTGGCTATCAAGCGATGTGTAAGGTCTATGATGGGATACTGCCGGTCAAAAGACAGGGACAAACCCATATCTGGTTTACGCCGTGGGATTACCTGATTCGCTGGTGGGGGATACAGGAAGCGATGATGGATATGATCATCCGGCCGGAGATGGTCAATGCCGCCGTTGAACGGATGGTCGAAGCCTGGATGGTGGAATTGGATCAATTCGAGCAGCAGAATCTTTTGTCGTTAGACAACAATAATACCCGTGTCGGTTCCGGCGGATATGGCTATACCAGCCAACTGCCGGGGGAACCCTATGATCCAGTCCATGTCAGGGCGCATAATATGTGGGGCTGTTCCAATGCCCAGATATTCTCGGAAGTTTCCCCGCAAATGCACTGGGAATTCGCCATTGAGCATGACCTGCGATGGCTGGAGCGATTCGGATTGACCTATTACGGCTGCTGTGAGCCGCTCGACAAAAAGATGGATATTTTGCGTAAGATTCCCAACCTTAGAAAGATTTCCGTAAGCCCCTGGTGCAATCTGGACCGGACGATTAGCAAGATTGGAAGCGATTATGTCATCAGCCGAAAGCCCAGTCCCGCTGTCTTTGCCGAAACAGAGTGGGAACCCGAAAGGGCCCGAGCCGAGATTAGCCAAGTCCTTGAAAGAGCGGGCGGCAAGTGTCATATTGAATTTATCATGAAGGATATTTCAACGGTGCGGCGTGACCCGCGGCGGCTGTGGGAATGGTCACGGATTGCCATGGAAGAAGTAGAGAATTTTTGTAAATAGATTACCTGTTGTTTAATGAAAATATTATTCGATTGTCTGGAGACTGCGTATGTTTTGGATTCTGATTGCCGCGATGGCGGGACTATGTACGGGGATCTTCGGTCTGCCGATGAAATTCACGAACCGATGGAAATGGGAGCACATCTGGAGTCTGTATGCATTTCTGGCATTATTTCTGGCCCCTTGGGTGATTGCATTTGCAACGGTGCCCCATTTAATCCAACTCTACCAGGATACGTCCTGGCAGACGCTTGGATTGGTGGTCCTGTTTGGTACCCTGTGGGGAATCGCGTCAATCACATTCGGGTTGGGCCTGACGTATATGGGGCTGGCCATCGGGTATTCCCTGATGCTGGGCCTGATCATTGTATCGGGATCCCTGCTGCCGCTGATTACCAACCCGGCGTCCTCGGGTCTGACCCAACAAGTCGTTGTCCTGAT